>JACDCV010000067.1 GCA_013817375.1 Sphingomonas sp. | reverse complement strand
GTCCCAGGCGGTGCGGGTGAAGGTGGCGTCGGACCCCGACTCGCGCTCGATACCCTCGAAGGCAGCGCAAATCCGGTCGCGAAGGCTTTCGAACCAGTCCTTTGCCGACTGCTGCTGTTCGTCGAGAGGGAACATTGTCTCCGATCCAAAGGAACGGCCAATGGGAATGGATTGCCGCGTCGCCGTGCTCTCGCAATGACAGCGAGGATTGTCAAAAGCGCCCCTTGGCAGTGGCAGATGTGGCCGCTATCAGACCCGCCAATCGCCTGAAGGGGGCTCCGAAGGGCGGGCCGCCACTGGTCATAGGGTTTGCATGGCTGACGTTCCGGTAACGGCTGGCGAGGGCGTTCGCCGCCGCGATTTTCTCAATGTTGCCGCGGTCAGCTTTGTCGGCGTCGGCACCGTTGCCGCAATCGCTCCTTTAATCGTGCAAATGTCGCCGCCGGCGGACGTCCTGGCGCTGTCGACCACCGAGGTCGACATTTCCAAGGTCCAGCCCGGCCAGGGCATCAAGACGGTGTGGCGCAAGCAGCCGGTATTCGTCCGCAACCTGACGCCGGCGGAGATCCAGGCCGCCAATGCGGTTCCGATGTCGGAGCTTCGCGATCCCGCGACGCTCGCGCAGCGCACCAAGCCGGGCCACCTCAACTGGCTGATCACTCTTGGCGTCTGCACCCATCTTGGCTGCGTTCCGCTCGGCATCGGCGAGGGCGAGAACAAGGGGCCGTACGGCGGCTATTTCTGCCCATGCCACGGCTCGGCATTCGACACTGCGGCCCGGATCCGGTCGGGCCCGGCGCCAATCAATCTGGTAGTTCCGGATTATGTGTTCGCATCCGACACCGTCGTCCGGATCGGCGAGGGGGACGAGAGCTAGCAATGAGCTTTTCCTGGGCAAAGCCCTACGAACCCAAGCATCCGTTCATGCGCTGGCTCGACGACCGGCTGCCGCTTCCGCGCCTTGCCTATGGAGCGATCGGTGGCGGCTATCCGGTTCCGCGCAACCTCAATTACTGGTGGAATTTCGGAGTTCTTGCCGGGATTTTCCTGATGATCCAGATCGTCACCGGGATCGTCCTGGCGATGTGGTATTATGCGACAGGCGAGGGCGCCTTTTATTCGGTCGAGCACATCATGCGCGACGTCAACGCCGGCTGGCTGCTTCGCTACGCGCACGCTAACGGGGCGAGCTTCTTCTTCGTCGTCACCTACATCCACATATTCCGGGGCCTCTTTTACGGAAGCTACAAGGCGCCGCGCGAGCTGGTGTGGATCCTCGGGCTCGTCATCTATCTGCTGATGATGGCGACCGCGTTCATGGGCTACGTTCTTCCCTGGGGGCAGATGAGCTATTGGGGAGCGCAGGTGATCACCGGCTTCTTCTCGGCCATCCCATTCGTCGGAGAACCGCTGCGGATCTGGCTGCTCGGCGGCTATGTGCCCGACCAGGCGACCCTGACCCGCTTCTTCTCGCTCCATTATCTGCTTCCGTTCGTCATCCTTGGCGTGGTGGTCCTGCACATCTGGGCGCTCCACATCCCTGGCTCGAGCAACCCGACCGGAGTGGACGTCAAGGACGAGAAGGACACCTTGCCCTTCCATCCGTTCTACACCGCCAAGGACGGCTGGTTTGCCGGGGTGGTGCTGATCATTTTCGCCTATTTCGTCTATTTCATGCCCAACGCGCTCGGGCATGCGGACAATTACATTCCCGCCAACCCGCTGGCGACGCCCGCGCACATCGTTCCCGAATGGTATTTCCTGCCGTTCTACGCGATCCTGAAAGCGTTCACGATCGACTTCATCCTGCCGGCCAAATTGTGGGGCGTGGTGGCGATGTTCGCGTCGATCCTGCTGCTGTTCTTCCTTCCTTGGCTGGACAAGTCGCCGGTCCGATCGGCGAACTATCGCCCGGTGTTCAAGCGCTTCTTCTGGATCCTGATCGTCGACGTGCTCGTCCTGGGCTGGGCGGGTGGCGCGACCCCGACACCGGCGGTGATCGCGATCAGCCAGGTCGCCACCGCTTATTATTTCGCGCACTTCCTGATGATCCTTCCACTCATCGCCAAATATGAGCGGCCGCTGGTGTTGCCCAACTCGATTACCGACTCGGTGCTCCACGGCGAAAAGCAGGAAAGCGCCCCTGTCGGCGTCGCGCCCGGCACAACGACGATCGCCGGTTAGGGGGAAGCTGAGCACATGGTTCGGATCATCGGTTTCCTCGTCGGGCTGGGCTTTGTCGGAGTCCTCGTCATCGCGCTGTTCGTCGGAATTTCCGACTGGATCGCCAATCCCCCGGCGCCGTCGGCCGAGCATGAGTTCCACAAGCATCCCAAGGCGCTTCATCTCGCCAGCGACGGTCCGCTCGGCCATTTCGACCAGGCCCAGCTCCAGCGCGGTTTCCAGGTTTACAAGGAGGTCTGCGCGGCCTGCCACGGGCTCAACCTGGTGTCGTTCCGAAACCTCGAGGAGCTCGGTTACAACGAGGCGGAGGTGAGGGCGATCGCCGAGCAGTGGCAGATCGAGGTTCCGGACATCAATCCGGACACCGGCGAAGCGGCTACCCGCAAGGCCAACGCGGCCGACCGCTTCCCCGACCCCTATCCGAACGAGGTCGCCGCTCGCGCTGCCAACAATAACGCTTTTCCGCCCGATTTGTCGCTTATCACCAAGGCCCGCGAGGGCGGCGCGCCCTATCTCTACTCGCTTCTCACCGGCTATCAGAACCAGCCGGCGGAGCTGGTCCACCAGTTTCCGACGATGAAGACGCCGCCGAACCTCTATTACAATCCCTATTTCGCGAACCTCAACATCGCGATGCCGCCGCCGCTGACGGAAGGGCAGGTCAGCTATGCCGACGGCACCAGTGCGACGGCCGACCAGATGGCAAAGGACGTAACCGCGTTCCTGGTCTGGGCGGCTGAGCCGAACCTCGCGCGCCGTCACGCAGCGGGGCTGTCGGTCATCATCTTCCTGCTGTTCGCGACCGTTCTTGGCTTCTTCGCCTATCGCAACATCTGGGCGGAGGCGAAGCGCAAGGTGCGGGTCACCGGCGCGATCGACCCCGAAAACAAGGCGAAGCGCCGCAGCGCCAACCGCAAGGCCGGAGTTACCGACTAGGCGCCTGGCCGGCTCGATCCGCCCCGGAATGAATGCTTATTCATCGCAGCGACATGGACGAACGTCCAAAGGCCCTTCAGAATGAGTGTATAACCTCGCGTTCTTGAGGAGGTAGTTATGCGTCCGCGTCTTGCAATTCTTGTTCTCGCCAGCTCCGCCGCACTTAGCGGCTGCGCTTACGGCATGGGTGGTTACGGATCCCCGTTCGGGGGGCTCTCGGTCAGCGTCGGCTCCGGCTACGGCGGCTACGGCGGCTATGGGGGCGGCTATGGGGGCGGCTATGGCGGCTGCTACAGCCCCTACGGCGGTTACGGCGGCTACAGCGGCGGCTATGGCGGTTACGGTGGTTACGGCGGCTATCCGGGCTACGGCGGCTCGCGCTACGGCTCCGGCTATGGCTGCGCAGATTCCTATTACGGCTGGAACAGCGGCTATTATTATCCGGGCACCGGCTATTATGTTTACGACCGCAACCGGCGTCCGCACAGGTGGACCGAAGAACAGATGCGCTATTGGAACGAGCGCCGGCAGCAAGCCGAAGCCGAGGCCGGGGCGCGCCGCGAAAACATTCGCGAGAATTGGAATGGGTTCAGCCGCGAGCGGCGGCAGCGCACGTCCGACGCGGACCGAGTCCGGACCCGGTCGGTCGAGCGGACCACTCGCAGCGATAACCGAAGGACTGAGAGCCGCCCGACCATCGGCGACCGCCGCACCAGCCGCGAGCGGCTTCGCGACGCAATCAGGCGGAACGACGACTAGGCACCGTCTCCCGACGTTCGTCGCCGAATCAGGACGATCGAGGTGAATCGCATCACCGCGACATCGTCCTGATTGGTGACCGTCGTTTCGGTGCGGAACGAGCCGATTTCCGGCTTGCTCCGCGACGGCCGCTTTTCGAGGATCTTGCCGCGGACTTGCAAAGTGTCGCCTGGATAGACCGGCTTTAGCCAGCGAAGTTCATCCACGCCGGGCGATCCGAGCCCCGCCTGCTCCTCAGCGACGACCTTTCGGGCAATCACCGCCATCGTCATCGCGCAGGTGTGCCAGCCGCTTGCCGAAAGCCGGCCGAAATGGGTCCTGGCGGCCGCTTCGTCCGACAGATGGAACGGCTGCGGGTCATATTTGCGGGCGAAGTCGAGCACTTCCTCGCGGGTGACGTGATAGGATCCAAAATCGCTTTCGGAGCCGACTTCGAGGTCTTCAAAGTAGATCATTTGCGCCCCATAGCCGCCGCCGCCGCTTGGCGCGAGGGCGCTTGCGCCCTAGGCTTCCCGGGTGGCGACGCAGTTCACGACCTCAAGCCGCTTGCACCCGCGCCTGGTCGAGGCCGCGCTGGCGCTGAACGAGGACCGCCTCGACGTCGCCGAGCGCATTCTGAAGCCGCACCTGAAAGACGACCCGCTCGACGTCCGCGCGATCCGGATGCTCGCCGAGCTTGCGGCCCGGATCGGGCGGCTGAAGGATAGCGAAGTCCTGCTTCGCCGGGCTCTGGAGATCGCTCCCGGATTCACCGCCGCTCGCGCCAATCTCGCGCTCGTCCTTGGCCGCCTGGGCCGGCCGGCCGAAGCGCTCGAGCTTCTGGACGAAGTGTTCCAGGATGAGCCCGAAGGCGTCGGGCACCTCAATCTCAAGGCCGCGACCGTCGCTCGCCTGGGCGACTTCGACGAGGCCATTCAGCTCTACGAGCGGGTGCTGGAGCGCGCTTCCGGGCAGCCGCGGGTGTGGGTGAGCTATGGGCATATGCTCAAGACCGTCGGACGGCTTGAGGACGGTATCGCCGCCTACCGCAAGGCCGCCGCAATCCAGCCGACGCTTGGCGAAGCCTGGTGGAGCCTGGCCAATCTGAAGACCGTGCATTTCGAGGCGGAGGATATTTCGGCGATGCGCGCGGCGCTCGAGCAGCCTGCGATCAGTCAGGAAGACCGCTTCCAGCTCGAGTTCGCGCTTGCCAAGGCGCTTCACGACAGCGGCCGGTTCGACGAGGCATTCGGCCATTATTCGGACGGCAACGCGCTTCGGCGCCGCTATCACCCCTATCGCGGTGAAAGCGTCACTCGACTGGTCGACAAGAGCATCGAGCTGTTCAGCGCGAAACTGCTTGCGTCCGAGGGCGGCTGCGGGGCGGCCGATCCGATCTTCATCGTCGGAATGCCGAGAGCGGGATCGACTTTGGTGGAGCAGATACTGAGCAGCCACAGTCTGGTGGAAGGCACGTCCGAGCTTCCCGACATGCCGATGGTCGCGCGGGAGGCCGGTGCCTATCCCGCCGCCGCGGCGCAGATGAGCGAGGACCAGCGGCGCTCATCGGGCGAGGAATATCTCAAGCGCGCGGCGGTTCAGCGGCGAACCGGCCGACCCTATTTCATCGACAAATTGCCCAACAACTGGATGTATGTGCCGTTCATTCACCTGGTTCTTCCCAAGGCCAGGATCATCGACGCCCGAAGGCATCCGCTGGGCTGCTGCATGTCCAACTTCCGGCAGCATTTCGCGCGCGGGCAGGACTTTGCCTACGATCTCGACGACCTTGGCTCATATTATTCCGATTATGTGCGGCTGATGGCGCATGTCGACGCAATCCTTCCCGGGCGCGTTCACCGCGTGATTTACGAGCAGATGGTCGACGATACGGAGGCGCAGGTTCGCGCTCTTCTCGACCATCTCGGCATCGACTTCGAACCCTCTTGCCTGGCCTTCTACGAGACCGAGCGAGCGGTTCGCACTCCAAGCTCCGAGCAGGTCCGCCGCCCTATCTACCGCGAGGCGACCGACGAGTGGAAAGCCTATGCATCGCATTTGGCGCCGCTCGAGCAGGCACTGGGCGCGGTGCTCGCCTCCTATCCGCTGGCGCCTTCGGAATGGACTCAATCCTAGACGAGTGACGTTGCGGCTCCGAAAGGTTCGTTGACAAGTCGGCGGCGCTCTGTCGCTATGTTGCAATAATATTTCGAGGGGGGCTTCGATGATCGACGGAAGGTTGCGCGCGCTGGCGCTTGGGCTGCTTGCTTCCACTGCGCTGGTCGCGCCGGCTTCGGCGCAGGAAGCGCCGGACGCGACGCCGGAGATCCAGCCGCCGCTCGACACGACCCGGTCGCCGGCGCCCGGGACGAACGCCACCGACGTCACTTCGCTTCCGCCCCAGGCACAGGTTGATCGCGACGGGATCGCGGAGGACCCGACCGAAATCATCGTCACCGCGCAGAAGCGCGAGGAAAATCTGCAGGACGTCCCGGTCAGCATCCAGGCGATCGGTACGCGGCGGCTCGACCAGCTCAATATCTCGGACTTCGCCGATTATACCAAGCAGCTGCCCTCGGTGAGCTTCAACACGTCGCAATCGGGCGGTTACGTAATCTACATGCGCGGGGTCGCCACGGGCGGCGACGGCAATCACTCGGGCTCGCTGCCCTCGGTGGGCGTCTATCTCGACGAGCAACCGGTGACGACGATCGGCGGCGCTCTCGACGTCCACATTTACGATATTGCCCGGATCGAGAGCCTGGCTGGACCGCAGGGCACGCTCTACGGGGCATCGAGCCAGGCCGGAACGATCCGGATCATCACCAACAAGCCCGACCTTACGGCGATGTACGGGCGGGTAGACGGTGAGCTGAACACGGTCGCGCACGGCGGCATGGGCGGCAGCCTGGAGGGCATGATCAACGTTCCGATGGGCGATCGCATCGCGCTTCGCGCAATAGCCTTCTATCGCCGCGAGGGCGGATATATCGACAATGTGCCCGGCTCCCGTACCTTCTGCGGCGATCCCATCGTCGATCCCGACACCGGTGACACGGTTGGCTGCGAGTTCAACGGCTTTACCGTCGACAATGCGGGGCTGGTCGACAACGATATCAATTCGCGCGAGGTCTATGGCGGCCGGGCGGCGCTCAAGATCGATCTCAACGACAATTGGACCGTCACTCCGGCGATCATGCATCAATCTTCGAGGTTGAACGGCTTCCTTGGCTACGATCCGACGCTCGGAGACCTCAACGTCCAGCGCTTCAAGGACGATTATTACGAAGACAAGTTCACTCAGGTCGCGCTGACCGTCGAGGGCCGGATATCCAATTTCGACCTGACCTATGCCGGCGCCTATCTCGACCGGCCGACCGAGGGTCTCAACGATTATATCGACTACACCCAGGCCTATGACGATTATTATGCGAGCGCTGGCGGCCTCGCCAACTACTTCTATTTCCAGGATTCCGCGGGCAACACTATCAACCCGCACCAGTACATCTACGGCGAAGAGCATTTCAAGAAGATGAGCCATGAGCTGCGGATCGCGACTCCGCAGGAGGGGCGCCTGCGCGGCCTGGTCGGAGCCTTTTACCAGCGGTCCACCAACGACATCTACCAGGATTATCTCGTTGACGGGCTCGCGCCCGATTTGTCGGTCAATGGCCGTCCCGGAACCGTCTGGCTGACTCTCCAGGAACGCGAGGATCAGGATTGGGCGCTGTTCGGCGAAGCAGAATTCGACGTCACTCCGCAGGTCACGCTGATCGCCGGCGGACGGCTGTTCCGGTACGAGAATTCGCTGTTCGGCTTTGCCGGCTTCGGCAAGAACGTGAACTTCGACGAGGACACATGGCTGGTGCCGCCCAATGCGGTCGGCGGAAGCTCAGGCGTTCGCCGTTGCCTCACCGTCAACGGCGAGCAATTGATCGACGACGAGGATTCGGCGCTCGCCCCGGGCGGTGTCGACGGCACTCCGTGCACCAACGTCGGCAACGTGGTCGACGGACAGGCGGTCCCGCGCAAAAGCAAGGGGAGCGGGTTCACGCACCGGCTAAGCGCGCGTTACGAGCCTCAAGAGAATTTGATGTTCTATGGGACCTGGTCGCGCGGCTTTCGTCCCGGCGGGATCAACAGGCAGCCGAACGCACCGGCTTATGACCCCGACTATCTGACCAATTTCGAGCTCGGCTGGAAGACCAAGTTCGGGCCGCTGACGTGGAATGGCGCAATCTTCCACCAGGTCTGGAAGAAGTTTCAGTTCAGCTTCCTCGGCGAGAACAGCCTGACGGTCATCCAGAACGGGCGCGATGCCGAGATCAGCGGAATCGAGTCCGACGTCTCCTATATTGCGGGCGGTCTCACTTTGAATGCGGCGGCCGCCTATACGAACGCCAGGACCAAGGGCAACATCTGCAAAAGCATAATCGACGATGAAGATTGCACCGACACGTTCGTCGTCGCGCCGTCGGGAACCCGGCTGCCGATCACTCCAAGGTTCAAGGTGGCGACGACTGCTCGCTATGCCTGGCCGATGGGGCCGGGCGGCAAAGCGCACGTCCAGGCAAGTCTAACGCATCGCAGCTCGGCGCCCACCGATATCCGGCAGGACATTGGCGGCGGCACCAACCCCAACGACTTCCTGGGGCGGATCCGCTCCTCGACCCTGGTCGACACGTTCCTCGGCTATTCGTGGGGGAACTATAGTGCGGAGCTGTTCGCCATCAACCTGTTCGACGAGCGCAACGATCTGGTGCGGTTCGTCGCTTGCAGCATCTGCACGCAAACGCGGATCACTCCGGGACGGCCCAGGACAATCGGGATCCGGCTCGGCACAAGGTTCTAACCGCTCTCCGGTGCCGGCACCGGCCGGCAGCCTTAAGTGTTGAGCCGTGGATGAGCGAACATGAACGCCCCGTCCGCGCACAGCCGCGCCGAATAGCAGTCCCCGCGGCGGTTCTCGTCGCTTTGTGGCTGGCAATGCTGACAGTCGGCGCGGGTCCGGTCGACGGCTATCTGCTGCGCTTCTTCTATGCGGCCGGAAGCCCGGCGCTCTCCACCGCCGCGCGCGCCGTCACCTTCCTTGGCGACTGGCACGTGGTTCTGGCGGTCGCCCTGATCGGTTCGCTGTGGCTGATGTACCTGCGGCACTGGCGCCACGGTGCGGCGCTGTTTCTGGTGACTCTGACCGGACGCGGCCTGGTCGTTGCGCAGAAATACGGAATCCAGCGGCTCCGGCCGGAGGACCATGACCATCTGGTCAGCGTGAGCACGCCGTCATTCCCGAGCGGACATGCCGCAGACTCAATGATCGTCTATCTCAGCCTGGCGCTGGTCCTTGCCAGCGGCACTCGCTGGAAATGGCCGGCGGTTGCCGCGGCTGCGGCCCTCGTGTTCCTGATCGGCCTCAGCCGAATGGTCCTGGGTGTCCACTGGCCGACCGATGTCATCGGCGGCTGGGCGTTCGGGCTGCTGTGGGTGTCGGTGTCGCTTCCCTGGGCGGAGCGGTTGGCGGTCAATCCACGGAGCTAGCCGCCAGCGGGCGTCGTCTTCACCTCGAACAAATAGCCGTCGGGCGAGCGGAAATAGAGCCACTCATGGCCGTCCCAGGAGCCGATCTCACCGACGATCTCGACTCCCGCCTCGACCAAGGCATCGCGGGCAGCGACGACGTCATCGACTTCGAAGGCAATTGTCGGGGGCGTGTTCTGGCTCTTGCCGCGACCCTCGCGGCCAAAGATCTCGACCTGGTGGCCGCTCGGCATTCGAAGGATTGCCTGATTCTCGACTTGCGTTTCGACCTCCATCCCGAGCACGTCGCGGAACAGCCGCATATTCTCCGCATAATGGTCGGTGCCGACCCCGACCCAGGTGAGGCCTTTGACCTTCAGAGTCATACGTTGAACCGGAACAGCAGCACGTCGCCGTCGTGGACCACATATTCCTTCCCTTCGGAGCGAAGCTTGCCGGCGTCGCGGGCGCCCGCCTCGCCGCCACATGCCAGGAAATCGCCGTAGGCGATGGTCTCGGCCCGGATGAAGCCGCGCTCGAAGTCGGAGTGGATCTCGCCTGCGGCTTCGGGTGCCTTGGCGCCCTTGTGAACGGTCCAGGCCCGCGCCTCCTTGGGCCCAGCGGTGTAGAAAGTGATCAGGCCCAGCAGCTGGTAGGCGGCGTGGATCATCCGGTTGAGGCCGGTTTCGTGGAGCCCGAGATCGGCGAGGAACGCCTCGCGCTCGTCGTCGGGCAAAGTGGCGATCTCCGCCTCGATCGCAGCCGAGATGACGACCGAAACCGCGCCTTCCGCTTTGGCCTTGGCGGCAACCCGTTCCGACAGCGCATTGCCGGTCGAAGCATCGCCTTCGTCGACATTGCAGACGTAGAGGATCGGCTTGGCGGTCAGCAGCTGAGCGCGTTTGAGCGCTTTGTCTTCCTCCGCGTCCCTGGGCTGGGTCAGCCGGGCGGGTTTCGACGCCTTGAGAAGCTCAAGCGCCTGGCCGAGCACCGAGGCCTCGATCTTCGCCTCCTTGTCGCCCTGCTGCGCCTTCTTGACGAGGTTGGGCACCCGCCGCTCGAGGCTGTCGAGGTCGGCGAGCATCA
>JACDCV010000066.1 GCA_013817375.1 Sphingomonas sp. | reverse complement strand
TGGCACATTGCCACAACCGTCGGCTGTACCGAGCGGACCGTCAGGAACATCCGCCGCCGCGCAACCGGAAACCTTCCGGGTTTAAATTCCAAGGCCGAGCGGTGAACCCTCCCGTCGTCTTCAACCGGGCACCTCGGGACAAAGGCCGTTCGGCGGCAGACACGGCACCGGCGGGCTATGAAAGCTCTCCGGTGCCGTTTATTTTGAGAGGTGGATAGGTGCCCGGCGGTCGTCCCACAAAGTTCAAGCCCGCCTATTGCGGCGCGGTGATCGATCACATGACCGAGGGAGCAAGCCTGACTTCATTCGCCGCATCGATCGGAGTCAGCCGCGCCACTATCAACGTTTGGATAGCCGAACACCCCGAGTTTTTAGAAGCCGCACACATTGGCAAGTCGAAATGTGCTGCCTGGTGGGAGGAGCGAGGCCGGAATATCGCCAATGGAAACGGCGGTCCCGGCGCTTCGACATTGGCGGTTTTCGGCATGAAAAACATGGGCCGCGACGATTGGAGCGACATCCAGCAATTCGAGCATTCCGGCCCCGGTGGCTCGCCGCTCAACATCAGCGTGAAGTTCGTCGGCGATGACGACTGACGTTGCGCTTCCGAAGTGGGCCCGGCGTATGTGGGAGCCGGCGCGCTTCAAGGGAATTCATGGCGGTCGCGGATCGGCCAAATCGCACAGCGTGGCGGCGGCGCTGCTGCTCCAGGGCGCGGAGAAACCGCTGCGCATCCTTTGCACTCGCGAGACGCAGCGCTCGATCAAGGACTCGTCCAAGCGCCTGCTCGACGACAAGATCGCGCAGCTCGGCCTGAGCGGATTTTACCAGTCGCTGGAATCCGAGATCCGCGGCGCGAACGGCACCCTGATCGTTTTCGCGGGCCTTCGTTCGAACATCTCGAGCGTGAAGTCGATGGAGGGCATTGACCGCTGCTGGATCGAGGAGGCCCAATCGATCAGCAAGGGCTCGCTCGAAGTGCTGATCCCGACCATTCGCGGCGCCGGAAGTGAAATCTGGGCGACCTGGAACCCCGACAAACCGGATGACCCGATCGACGAACTGATGCGCTCCGGCGACCCTCCGCCCAACACCACCGTGATCGAAGTTAACCACGAGAATAACCCTTGGTTTCCGGACGACCTCCGGGAGCAGATGGAGTGGGACCGCGCTCGTGATCCAGAGAAGTACCAGCACGTCTGGCGAGGCGCATACCGGCGCAACAGCGAGGCCCGCGTGTTCCGCAACTGGCGCGTCGATGCTTGTGAGCCACCCGCCGACGCGATCCTTCGCTTTGGGGCCGACTGGGGCTTCAGCGTCGATCCCTCCGTGCTCGTTCGGGCATGGCTGGACGGTCGAACGCTGTATGTCGATCAGGAGGCGTATGCCGTCGGCTGCCCTATCGACAATCTCCCGGCACTGTTCGCGGGTACCGACGCGCGAGGCCGGTGGGACAATTCGCCAGGCTATCCTGGCGTGGAGGGCGCGTTCAAATGGCCCATAATCGCCGACAGCGCCCGGCCCGAGACGATCGATTACATGAAGGCCCGCGGCTTTGACATTCAGGCGGCCGTCAAGGGCGCGGGTTCGGTCGAGGACGGCGTTGAGTTCCTGCAGTCGGTCGATATTGTCGTGCACCCGCGTTGCAAACACACGATCGACGAGCTGACCTTCTACAGTTGGAAGGTCGACCCCCACACGCAGACGGTGCTGCCGGTGCTGGCGGACAAGTCGAATCACGTGATCGATAGTTTACGCTACGCCCTAGAGGGGGTGCGCAGGAACATGGGCTCCATCGACCACGTCTCCACCGGAGCGCGCGTCAACGGCACGCTCAGCATGTGGGGAAGTAAAAACTACGGCACCGCAAACGCCATGGGGGGAATCTGACGATGAGCTTTCTCGATCGCATCCGGGAGCGCGCCGGGCAGTTTCTCGCGGTTACCAAGCCACAAGTCGGCGAGCGTTCCCTCTCCGGCCAACGCGCTCGCGACCGCATCGCCATCGGCTTCATGGGCGCCGCCATGGGCCGGCGGATGCAGAATGACGACCTCATTCTGACCAACCACGGCAGCGGCGACATCAAGCTGTGGAAGGACATTCTCGACGATGACCGCTGCTATTCGTGTTTCCAGCAGCGGCGGCTGGCAGTCGTCTCGCGGCCTTGGGAGGTCGAACCCGGTGCCGACGATCCACAGTCGAAGCGCGCGGCCGAGTTCATCTCCTACACCATCAAGCAGATTGGCTGGGACCGGGTATGCGAGCGGATGCTGTTCGGCGTCTGGTATGGCTATGGCGTCGCGGAAGCGGTTTACCGCATCGAGCCGGAGGGCGAATGGGCCGGGCTCATTGGGCTCGACCGCATCGACGTTCCCGATCGCGCATGGTTCGGGTTCGGGGCCGAGGGCGACCTCAGGATCATCGACCCGATGGGGCTGCGCGACGAGCCGGTGCCGGAGCGCAAATTCTGGTTCTACGCCGCGGGCGGTGACCACGATTTCTTACCTTACGGGGTCGGGCTGGCGCACTGGTTATTCTGGCCGGTATTCTTCAAGCGTCAGGGTCTGCCATTCTGGCTGCGCTTTCTCGAAAAGTTCGGGACGCCGACGGTCATGGGCAAGGTCCAGTCCGGCAAGCTGGACGATCCGACTGAACGCTCCAAGGTGGTGGATGTGCTCCGTTCGGTTATGAGCGACAGCGCGATTGCCGTCCCCGACTGGCTGGAAATGGATTTGCTCGACGCCTCCCGGTCCGGCGCGGGCGGCTATGAGCTGCTGCTGGACCGGATGGACCAGTCGATCACCCGTGTGATCCTCAGCCAGACCATGACGACCGAGGACGGCAGCAGCCGGTCGCAGGCCGAAGTTCACATGGACGTGCGCGACGAAGTGGTGCGGTCCGATTCCGACCTGCTGCACGAGAGCTTCAACCGCTCGTTCGCGACGTGGCTGACCGAGTTCAACTTCCCCGGCGCCAAGCCGCCGCGCGTCTACCGGATCATGGATGAGCCGGAAGATTTGCAGGAGGTTGCCGACCGCGACACAACCCTCAAGGCGCTGGGCTGGGAGCGCACCGACGAGAGCTTTGCGGAGATTTACGGCGAGGGGTACGAGCGCAAGGAGCAGGCGCCGCCACCGGAGATTACACCCGGCATAGGTCAGCCAAAGCCGCCCGAGTTCACCGCCGAGGACGTCGATGCGATTGACCGCATGGTCTCCGCAATGGCCGATGCGGGCAACGATGCCGTGACCGCCTTCGTCGCACCGTTGCGGGCGAAGCTGAAGGGTGTGGATAACCCGGAGGTGCTCCGCATCGCGCTGCTCGACCATCTGGAAAGCATGGACCCGAAGGCGTTGCGGGAGGCGCTTGGGAATACCGCCTTCGCCGTGCGGGCCGCGAGTGAGGCTGGGGTCGATCTGGACGATCTCGGCGTAAAAAATCAAACGCTTTTCGCCTTCAATCCCAATCAGCCGCGCATCCCCGGCGGCGAGGGGGGAGGCCAGTGGACGAAAGAGGGTAGCGCGGGTGCCGCCAGCAAGTTCTCGCCGAAGTGGGATATGAACGGTATCGATCCATCCGAGGTAATTGAGAATGGCAACATCAGCCGCGAGGAAAGAAAAGCGCTAAAAAACTACTCGAAGTTCGCGTATTTTGAGACAAACAAAGAACTCCGCGCAGGTGCTGAACCGGCTTCTGTTGGCGCCATTGACGCTGCCATAGATGGTTCGCTCACGACGGAAGACACCCTGCTATTCCGTGGGGTTGAAGGGCCAGTCCCCCGTCAGGGCGACACTCTGCTTGATCTTGGGTATAGCTCTACGTCGACATCCCCTGCCACTGCCGCAAACTTTTCCGAAGGGTATTTGATGTCCATTCGGATGCCTGCTGGGGAAAGCGCCCTGTCGATGGATGCCCAGCTCTCCGTCTTCCCCGAAGAGAAAGAGGTTTTGCTCCCAAGGGGGTCGGGATTCCGTGTCGTAGGACATTCCAGCATTTCCTTGCATCCGATAACCCTAGGAATGGAGTCCCCTCACGCCAACGATTACGCCGTCGTCAAAGTAGAATACGTTCCTCCCGAACCAAGGGATTGATAAGATGAAACTCCCCAGCAAGTTTGTTGTGAGCAGCTCGGATTTGATTCTGTCTCGCGGCGATGACGGGCCATCTGGCGGCCGACCGGAGCGGACGAGCAAAAATAGGCCCAAGAAGCCGCGTGACAAACGGTGATGCCGTCCCGCCCCAGGCAGTCGGTCGAGGACGTGGCGCAACAGCTGCGCGCCCATGCCGAGCTGCTGCACGGTTTCGCGGCGCGGTTTAGAACGCTGCACGAGCCGAATTGGATGGACCGCGTTCCGGAGACCCATCAGCTGCAGGAGTGCTTGCGGCTCTTCCAGGAAGTGACCGAGATGGTGGCTGAGCGGATGGACTACTGCTCGATGGATTTGCTCCGGTGACCAGGAAGGTGAAGACATGAAAGAGATAGACCATGACTAAAACCGCCTCGAAGAAGCGTCCCGCCCGCGAGCTGGTCGTCGCGAACATCGTCTCGGGCGACAAGGGCGGGCATTGGCTCGTCGTCGACTTGAAGGGCAAGAGCGTCCATAGCACCCATGCCTCGCGCGCCGATGCCGACGCTATCGCCGCGCCCGTCGTCCCTGATGCCACCTGAATCGGGTGGCGGGAGCGTTCAGGTAAGAGGGGACGGAGAAAAGGGCTAAAGTCGATTTTTACCGGCGAAAGGACCACACCCATGGCCAACTGGCAACCGATTGAGACAGCGCCGTTTGAGCCGGACGGCCGCTTCCTTGTCTATACCGAGGGCGAGATCGTGATTGGCTATCGTAACTGTTTTTACGATGGCAATCCTTGGTGGCAGTGCGAGGATGAAGGACCGGTAAACTGGGGCGCCATCAAGCCGACCCACTGGATGCCGCTGCCATCTCCACCAGCTGCCGACGAAGGCCACTCGGACGAAAACAAGTGATAGCCCTCACCTTCGACGCCCACAGGCGGAAAGCCCGCCCTCCCCACCTGAACCCGCTTGCCGTCGACGTTCCCGAGATCGTCGAATGGATCGAGGCCAAGGAGCCGCGCGCAATCGAGGATTGGAACGAGTTGGGCGCATCCGAATATGCTCGCTCGTTCACGGCCGCGCGCACCACCGGCCACGACATCATCCGCGACCTTTACGACGGACTGCTGGCCGAGATGCGCGACGAACAGCCGACCGAGTCCGGCTTCGTCGAGCGCATGATGCCCGTCCTCCGGCAGAAGGGTTGGCTCCCCGAGCTCGACGACAAAGCCATGGGGCGCCGTTTGCGGCTGATTTACGACACAAACATCCGGACCAGCATGGCGGTTGGCAAATGGCGCTCGTTCCAGCGGACGAAGCAGTACCTGCCATACCTGCGCTATTCGGCGGTGCAGGACAATCGCACGCGTCCGGCACACGCGGCCCTCCACGACATCATCCTGCCGGTTGAGCATCCGTTGTGGCGGATTGCATTCGCTCCGGCGCACTTCAACTGCCGCTGCGTAGTGACCGCGCTCAGCCGCTCCCAAGCCGCGCGCTACGGCGGCCCGAGCGGCGACAACCGGGCGAATGAAGCGGCCCGTATCGTCGAGCAGAGCGATCAATTCTGGGGTTACAATCCAGGCATCCTTGCCGACCAGGCGGCGGTTGCCCAAGTGCAGCGGGTGAACGAGCGCCGCATTCCCGGATCGCCGCCCATCTTCGGCACGTTGAGCGAAGGGCGCTCGCTCTGGCAAGCGCTGTTCGCCGGCATCGTCGCCGGGCTGCTCGACCGGCTGTTCGAGGATTAACCGGAAGCCTTCCGGGTTTTCCAGCATCGCGACTTCGGCAAGCGTCCCGCCCCATGGCTGACGAAGCGGGCATTGTCGAGATCGAAGCGTTCCGCGCTGGCAGCAAGGCCGCGCGCGGCATCACCGCCAATCAGATCGACGAAGCAATCGCCGCCTACAACGGCGAGACTGATCCGGCCCCGCTCGTTTTCGGCCATCCCAAGTCCGACGCGCCGGCGCACGGCGCCATCGCCTCACTGCGCCGCGAGGGCAACAAGCTCATCACCGGACTCAAGAACATCAGCGAGGATGCGATCAAGGGCGTCAAAGAGGGACGCTTCCTCAACCGCTCGATCGCCTTCTGGCATCCCGATCATTCCGCCAATCCGACGCCCGGCAAATGGGGCATCCGCCATCTCGGGCTGCTGGGCGCCGCCTCGCCGGGCATTCCGGGCATGTCGAAGCTCACCTTCTCGGCTGACGAGACTGCAATCGAGAGCGAGGAAGCGCCCGACACGGCGGTGATCTTCGCGGACAACCCGACTTCGACAATCACCATCACTGAAGGAGGCACGAAAGTGGCCGACACCAAGGACACCGTCGACAAAGCCGAGTTCGACGCGGCCGTGGCCGAGCGCGACCGCCTGCAAAAGCTGGTCGACGATTCAAACGAGGCCGCCGAAAAGGCCCGCAAGGACGGCAACGCCCAATTCGTCGCCACCATGATCGAGCAGGGGCGCGTCCTGCCCGCCGACAAGGTGCTTTTCACCGAAATCCTCAACCGCCTGCCGGTCGAGCAGGTCAGCTTCGACGCCGATCGCAGCGGCGATCTCGGCTCGGAATTCAAGAAGGCCCTCACGGCCGCGGAGCCGCGGATCATTTTCGAAGCCGTTTCGCCCCGCGGGACAAGCGAGGGCGGATCAAACCTCAGCACTGACCAGATCACGGCCAAGGCCAGGAAGTTGGTCGAGGACGGCAAGGCCACGAGTTTCGAGGCCGCGGTCGAGATGATCGAGCAGAAGGGGGCTTAACGTGGGCATTAGCACAAATGGCATCACCAAGCCGTACACCGCAGGGGCCACGATCGCCGCTCGCCGCATCGTCAAGTTCGGCGCTGCGGACGGCGTGGTCATCCAGGCGGCGGCGGCAACCGATCTTAGCATCGGCGTCTCGACCGATCTCGGCTCGGCTTCGGGCGAGCGGCAGGACGTCTTCATGATCGGCAATATCGCCGAGGTCGACTTCGGCGGCACCATCGCCCGCGGCACCGCTGTCACGGCGGATGCGACCGGCAAGGCCGTGGCCGCGATCGCCGGCAACAAGGCTGTCGGGTTCGCGGAGGTCTCCGGTGTGACCGGCGATGTCGGCACCGTCATCATCAGCCCACACACGGCCTAGGGGGGATTTTTAGATGCCACAGGCACCTTTCGTTACCAGTTCGACCCTTACGGCGATCGCGCTCGACTATGGCACGGTCAACAGCAAGGGCCGTGGCTTTCTCGCCGACGAGGTACTTCCCCGCGTGCGCGTGGATGCGCCCGAGTTCCGATACGCCTCGTATCCGCTTGAGGAAGCATTCGAAGTGCTGGACACTCAGGCCGGACGGCGCTCCAAGCTTAACGAGATGCTGCTGACCGCCACCGAGGCAGCCGGCTTCGTTCGGGATTATGGCCTGGAGGCGCCGATCCCGTTCCGGGACGAGCAGGCGGCGCGATCCTCGGCCATGCCCTTCCCCATCCGGGCGCGCAACACGCGGGCATTGGTGGACAAGGTGCAGCTGGCGCGCGAGCTTCGCGCCTCCTCGCTCGTGTTTGGCGCCGGAAACTATCAGACCGGCTACAAAGCGACGCTTGCCGGCGCGACGCAGTGGAGCGATGCCGCATCCGATCCGGTCGCGGCGATCCTCGATGCCAAGGCCTCGATGCTGATGTCGCCCAATGTCCTGGTCGTCGGCGAGCCGGTGTTCCGTGCCATGCAACGGCACTCGAAGATTTCCACGGCTCTCGGCGGCTCCGGTCAGAGCGGGCGCTATGTCCCGGCGAACGAGATGGCCGGCGTACTTGGCTTCGACCGCATCATCGTCGGCAATACGATCAGCCAGACGTCGAAGAAGGGTCAGGCCCTGACCACCGCGCCGATCTGGGGCAAACACGCCGCGCTCCTGCGCGTTGCCCCGACCAACGGCGTCGGCACCGTCGACAATCCGGAAGAGCCAAGCTTCGGCTACACCTTCCAGTGGGGCGATCAGGTCGCGGGCGAGTACAACGACCCGCAGATGGGCCTGCTCGGCGGCGTCCGGATCAAATACGGCGAGATGATCGATGAGCGAGTGGTCGCGCCCTACGCCGGTTATCTTTTCAGCAACGCGGTCGCTTAAGGCGGATCGGGGAAGGACCAGACTCATGAAGTATCTCTCCAATCTCAACCGCCTCGAGTTCGACGGCAAGCTCTACGACCAGGGCGATCATCTCACGGTCAACGCCGACAACCGCGGCGCGGCGGACATTCTCGTGAAGCGGGGCCAGGCCACGCTGATCGCGGACGGCGATCCTCCGGTCACGACGAACGGGGATAGCTCCGAACCGGCTCCCGGAACAGGTGCCGAGGACTTTGGCTCCATGAAGGTCGGCGACCTGCGTAATCTCGCGCAGGAGCGCGGCGTGGCGCTGGAGACCGACGACAACAAGGCGGACATCATCCGCAAGCTCGAAGACGCCGCCGCGGCATAGAGATTTCGTGCCCCGGAGCATGCGGCGGGCCGCTCCTTCATCCGGAGGGGCGGCCCGCTCTATTTCAAGGAGTAAGTTATGACCGTCCTTGTCGCACAGTCCACCGCTCACGCGATGCTGGACGCAATCGAGACCGACCTCGGCGCTTCGCCAGTGCTATATCTGCGCTCCGGCACTCCGCCCGCGACACTGGCAGCGGCTGATACCGGCACGCTCATCTCGACCATTGCGATGGCCGCCGACGCGTTCCTGAGCGCAGCCGCATGGGCCAAGGCAATCACCGCCGCGCTGTCCGACACGTCCGCTGATGCTGCGGGCACGCTGGGGCACTGGCGCATCAAGACCAGCGGCGGCGTCTCGAAGCTGTCCGGCACCATCACCGCGACCGGCGGCGGCGGCGACATGACGGTGGATAACGTCAACGTCGCGCTCGGCCAGCAGATCGACGTGACGAGCTTCAGCATCGGGTTTCCCGTCGCCAACCAAGGATAAGCGCCATGCTCACACGCCTCGCGCTTTTCTTCGTCGCCCTACTCGCTCTCCCGGCTGCTGCTCGCGCGCAACCCGCCCCGAGCATTACCGTCATGGACGTGACGGTCGCGCTCAATCTGTGGCATGACAACTGCATCGACAAGCTGCTGTCCTGCTCGGGATTCGTCTTGGGCAACGGCAAGCAAGCGCTTGGCGCATTCGGCGGCCCGTGGAACGCGACCCCGCGCCTCGTGCCGATCCCGCCGCAGTAGGGGCGCATAATGCCCGCCGTGTCGTCCTATCCGCTGGAAACTGCCGACCCGACCGAGTTCCTGTTGGGAACGACCGCCGCCGGCGATGTCGTGCGCTTCATTATGTTGGCCGTTCGGAACGTCTGGCGCTCGTTTTACGAAATAACGGGCACGGCTCAGGCCAATTCGCCCACCAACAGCCAGACCATTTCGGACGGGACCAAGACGTGGACCCACACATGCGTGGCGGGCAAATCCTACAACTTCATGGCGACCGGCACGTTTTCGTCCGGCGTTGCGACGGCTGGCGTCCGGCTTTCCTTACTCGGCGCTGGCAGCGTTGCCGGTCAGGTTAACGGATTTGCGGCCGGCGCTCTAGCGCAAGCTACGGTGGCAACCGGCCTCGAAGCAACCCTGTTCGCGCTCGGCACCGTCAACACGGCTTGGCCGACCGGTTCGTTCCTGCTGACCACGGCGGTCAGTCCGATCAACAGCCCGCATCACTTCAAAATCGAATTTAAATTCCGCTGCACGACGGGCGGGACCATCTCGATTCAAGCGGCTCCGGAGGTCGCGGCAACCATCACAATCAACCCCGGATCGGCTCTGATCGTTGAAGAATTGAACTAGGCCGATGGCCGAAATTCTTGACCACAATGGCGCGGCGATTACCGACAGCACCGGCGCGGCGCTCACCGACGACATTGCGACCATCACGCTCAACCCAACAGTGGGAGAGCAGCGCAACACCTACACCATCCTCAGCAACGGCAACCTAACGCTCACCATCAGCTCCGACATTGCCATCCCGGCTGGTGCGCTCGCGACACTGGCGACGGGGCCCACCCAGACCCACTACGAACTTACAATCAACTCCATCGAAAGCGGCATGCTCGTCGGCTTCACCAGCCCGCTTCTTGTCGTCGGACCAGAGACCTACCCACGCCCCGGCCAAACTCAATATGAGCCGGGTATATCGATCTTCACGTCGGCCGACTCGGGCTATGCCAACGGCGGTGTAGTCACCATGAACTACGCGCCAGCGGTCGGCGACGTTGTGATCTTTGAGGCCGACACCGCAACGAATGTGGTGAATATTTCCTACTATCGCTCGGGCGTCAAAACCCTAATCTACAGCACCACCGTTGCCGCAGCATACGTCCCGAAAGCGTGGACGGCGTTCGTTTCCGCATCGAGAGACGCGGATCGAGGCACTGTCAATTTCGGTTCCACGGCGTTCGCCAGCGCGCCGAGCACCGGCTTTTCGGCTTATCAGACGCCGCCATCGGCCACGGGCGTCACAGCCACCGCCGCGCCCGT
>JACDCV010000226.1 GCA_013817375.1 Sphingomonas sp. | reverse complement strand
GCTGCGGGGCCTTGTCGGGACGCCAGCGGACAAGGCCGGTCCCGTGGCGGAAGCGGCCGGCGGTTACCTGGTCGTACTTCACCTCGACGACGAGCTCGGCCTTCAGCGGCTTCCATTGGGCCGAGCGCGCGGTGCGCCAGCGGCTTGGGCCGCCGGGAGCACTTCCGGTGAAGCCCGGGGGCTCTATCAGCGCCTCCAGTTTTTCCGTCAGCTCATCGCGCTCCTTTGCCGCAATCGCGGACGTGAAGCCGACGTGATGGAGAAGGCCGGCCTCGTCGTAGAGACCAAGCAGAAGCGAGCCGACAACAGGGAGTTTTTCGGCGTAGCGGAAGCCGCCGACGACGCAGTCGGCAGTGCGCTCGGGCTTGACCTTCACCATCGCCCGTTCGCCGGGCTTGTAGGGCTGGTCGAGCCGCTTCGCGATCACTCCGTCAAGCGCTCCGCCGCTCCGCTCGAGCCATGAGAGCGCAGTGTCGCGGCTCGTCGTGGCGGGTGACAGCTTGACCTGTGGCGAAGCGAGGGTGGCGTGGAATTTCTCGAGCGCGGCGCGGCGCTCGGACAGCGGCCGGTCGGTCAGATCCTCGCCGTCAAGCGACAGCAGGTCGAACAGCATCAGCTCGGCGGGTGTCTCTCCCGCAAGCTTGCGCACCCGGCTTTCGGCCGGGTGGAGGCGAAGCTGAAGCGCGTCGAACGCAAGCACATCATCGACCGAAATGATCAGCTCGCCGTCGAGCAGGAACCGGTCCGCATCCAGCCCGGCGAGGAATTGGAGCACTTCGGGGAAGTAGCGGCCCAGCGGCTTTCCGCTCTTGGATATGAGCTCGACCGCCTCGCCGTCGCATCTCGCGAGGCAGCGAAAGCCGTCCCATTTGGGCTCATATTGCCACCCGTCGCCTTCCGGCAGCCCGGCGGCGAGCAAAGCTTCCATCGGTGCTGGCGCCATGGTCTTGGGCATCGGCCGTCAACCGCCGTCTTTGGCCTGACGTTCCGGCTTGGATTGCGCTGCAAGCTCAAGCCGCAGCTCCCGAACCTCCTTGATCAAGCGCTTGAGGTCGCTGTTCCCGGCGATCGGGCCCGTGGATTCCTCGGCGTCACGGCCGACGAAAAAGCTCGCGAGAGTCGCGGTGATATAGCCGAAGACGGCCAGGCCGTAGAGCGAGAGAAGCATCGTCAGCATTCGGCCTTCGGTGGTCTGGGGCCAGAAGTCGCTGCCGATGCTGGCGATCAGCATTCCGGTCCACCACAAGGCGTGACCGTAAGACGTGAAGCCGTTCTCGATCTCGCGCGCATGTTCGAAATTCAGCATTCCGGCGGCGCCGAGGCCGATCACTGCAGCGGTGAGGCCCGCGACATAGCCGAACCCGCGCCGCGCGAGCGTTGCCTGGAGCGCGGTCATGCTTCGGTTGGCGGTTCCGACGATGCGCACCAGGCGAAGCCCGCGAAGACCGCGAGCGACCCGGACGACACGAAATGCCCGCAAGATGCGAAGCGCGGGGACCGCAAGCGCGATGATGGTCAACCAGTTGGAGCGGAGGAACGGGAGCTTGGCGGGGGCGAGCGCAAACCGAACGGCGAACTCGATGATGAAGATAATCCAGATGGTGGTCCCGATGGTCTCGAGCAGCGCGCTCGTGCCGGTCACCAGCTCCCAGACAACGATCCCGAGCCACACCAGGCTGAGCAGCACCATCGGCCAGGTCAGCCATTCGTCCATGTCCCTCAACAGGCGCCACCGAAGCCTTGCCGATGCCATGTTCATTGCCTCCGTTCTCGCCGACGTCGGCCAACAGACGCATGGAGGTAGCTATGGGTGCCGCGGGCAGTGGATCGCGGGCCTTCGCCGGGCATAAAAAAAGCCGCCCGAAGGCGGCTGATGAAAGATGGGCCCCGGATCACGTCCGGGGCAACGCAAAGCTTCGCGCTCACTTGCGTTCGCTGAGCTTTGCGTTGGTTGCGGGGGCAGGATTTGAACCTGCGACCTTCAGGTTATGAGCCTGACGAGCTACCGGACTGCTCCACCCCGCGGCACCAAAGCTGAGCCGGAGATCCGGCACGCTTCACGCGGGCTGGATCAGGGCTCGAAACAAAAAAGCCGCCGCTCGGCAAGACCGGCAGCGGCTTTCTTGAAATTGCGAATGGGTTCTCAACGAAGCGCCGGCTACAAAGCCTGGCGACGACCTACTCTTCCACTGCTTAAGCAGTAGTACCATCGGCGCTGTCCGGTTTCACGGCCGAGTTCGGGATGGGATCGGGTGGGTCACGGACGCTATGGTCACCAAGCTATGAAGCCGGCGCCTCGTCAAGTTCTAGAAACCGTGCATTAGTAATTGAGCATCCAGCCAAGATGATCGAACAATCACCGCCAGCAGAGCTGTCGATGATGGTGCAAATTCATCAAGCGCGAAATGAGTAATTAGGACCGGTTAGCTCCACGCATTGCTGCGCTTCCACACCCGGCCTATCAACGTGGTGGTCTTCCACGACTCTAAGATACCTTATCTCGAGGGAGGCTTCCCGCTTAGATGCTTTCAGCGGTTATCCCGTCCGTACATAGCTACCCTGCTGCGCGGCTGGCGCCACGACAGGTCCACCAGAGGTACGTTCAACCCGGTCC
>JACDCV010000065.1 GCA_013817375.1 Sphingomonas sp. | reverse complement strand
GGCCGTCGCTGATGATGTTCGGACCGCCCGACGAGGACAGCCCCAACACCGCCCAGTCGATGCGCTGGAAGATCAAGCGGGAAACCAATGACGAGCTTCGCCAGAAATTCGTCGATATCACCGTGCCGCAGGCCGACTTTCTCGGGCTTGCCGTTCCCGACCCCGACCTCAAGTGGAACGAGAAGAAGGGCGGCCATGATTTCGGAGCGGTCGACTGGGATGAGTTCTACGCGGTCGTGAAAGGCGAGGGCCCGGTAGCGAAAGAGCGGATGGAAGCGCGCCGCAAGGCCTGGGACGATGGCGCCTGGGTGCGCGAAGCCGCCGACGCTTACGAAGCCAAGCGGAAAGAAAGAATGGCCGCATGATGTTCGTCATTGCGAGGAGCGTAGCGACGCGGCAATCCAGCCTGGATTGCTTCGCTTCGCTCGCAATGACGGGAGGAGTAGGTGTCCGGTGATTGGCCGCTCTGGGAGGTTTTTCTCCGTACCAAGGGCGGCCTTTCGCATCGCCACGTTGGCAGCGTTCATGCTCCTGACCCGGAGCTCGCGCTTCGCCATGCGCGCGACACCTACACGCGGCGAATGGAAGGGGTGAGCCTGTGGGTGGTGCCGTCGAAGGAGATCGTCGCTAGCGATCCTGACGAGGCCGGCGAGCTGTTCGAGCCCGCGGCCGACAAGATCTACCGGCACCCGACCTTCTACGACATCCCCGACGAGGTGAAGCACATCTGATGCCGTCGCTGCCGCCGATCCGGCCCGAGGACGAGGCGGTCGCGGAGCGCGTGCGGCCGCATGGAGCGTTCGATGCGCCGGATCTGGAAATGCATGAGCCCGCGCGCTTCGATTATCTGCTCCGGCTGGGTGACGATTCGCTCATCCTTGGACAGCGGCTCGGGGAATGGTGCGGCCATGCGTCGGCGCTCGAGGTCGATCTCAGCCTCGCCAATTTCGCGCTCGATCTAATTGGCCAGGCGACTTACCTTCTCAACGAAGCGGGAAGTTGCGAGGCGCAAGGGCGCGACGGCGACAGGCTGGCGTTCCATCGCGACGTTCTCGACTTCAGGAACTGCCTTCTCGTCGAGCAGCCGAACGGGGATTTCGCGCGCACTATCGCTCGCCAGCTTTTGTTTTCGACCTGGCAGCACATGCTGCTTGAGCGGCTGACAGGATCGTCCGACCGGTTTCTCGCCGAATATTCGGCCAAGGCGGTCAAGGAAGTTGCCTATCACCGCGAGCTTGCGTCCGAATGGACGGTGCGGCTCGGCGACGGCACGGACGAGAGCGCCGGGCGAATGTCCGACGGGCTCGACTGGTGCTGGCGCTTCGTGCCGGAGCTGTTCGAGGTGGACGAGACTCTCGAGGCGCTTATCGAGCGCGGAGTCGCACCGGACCCGCGCAGTTTCGAAAGTGACTATCGGTCGGCGCTCGCCGCGGTCCTGGACGAAGCGAAGCTCGGCGCGCCAGCGGACCAGCGCCCGATCCTCGGGGGCAGGCGGGGCCACCACAGCGAGCATCTGGGGCATGTTCTCGCAATCATGCAGTTCCTTCCGCGCACCTACCCCGATTCGACCTGGTAGGCATGGACAAGCATTTCCATCCGCTAAAGGTGGCGGAGGTGGTTGCCGAGACCAGCGAGGCGAATTCCATCCGCTTCGAAATGCCCGATGAGCTTCGCGACACTTTCGCGTTCAAGGCGGGGCAGCATCTGACCCTCAAGGCCGAGATCGGCTGCGAGGAAGTGCGGCGCAATTACTCGCTGTGCACCGCTCCGAGCGAGCAGGACTGGAAGGTGACGGTCAAGCGCATCGCCGGCGGCGTCTTCTCCAACTGGGTCGGGGACGAACTCAAGGCCGGCGACACGCTCGACGTGATGCCGCCGCACGGGAGCTTCACGACCGAGTTCGAGCCAAGCGCCAAGCGCCACATCGTCGGCATCGCCGGAGGCTCGGGAATCACGCCGGTGATGTCGCTTCTTCGAACAGTGTTGAGCCAAGAGCCGCAAAGCCGGTTCACCTTGCTCTATGGCAACCGCGACAGCGCTTCGATCATCTTTCTCGATGCGCTTGCGGACTTGAAAGACCGGCACCTTGGCCGCTTCGAGCTCTATCATTTCCTCGCCGAGGAAGCGGGGGATATCGACCTGTTCAACGGAATGCTGGACCGGGCGCGCTGCGACGAAGCCGTGGACCATTTGATCGGGTCCCCTGGCGAAATCGACGGCTGGTTCATCTGCGGGCCCGGTCCGATGATGGATTCGGCCGAAGGCGCGCTGCTGGAACGCGGAATCGCTCGCGAGCGCATTCATATCGAGCGATTCACCGCCGACCGGCCTCCGGAGTCGCTGGTCAAGGAAATGGCCGAGCTGCAGAGCAAAGCCGCCGGAATCATGATGTCGGTGACCCTCGATGGCCGCACTCGCCGCGTCGAGTTCAGCGAGAGCAATATCCTCGACAGCGCCCGCGTAGCCGGTCTTCCGGCGCCGTTCGCCTGCAAGGCGGGGGTCTGCGCCACGTGCCGCGCCAAGGTGATCAGCGGCAAGGTCGAGATGGCGGCCCGCTATGGCCTTACCGACGAAGAGATCGAGCAGGGCTATGTGCTCACCTGCCAATCGGTGCCGGATGGCGACGGAGTAAAGGTCGATTACGACGCCTGAGGCTTTTGCGCGGCTGCCGGTTTACCGCTAAGCGGCTGGCATGCTGGACCATCCGGAAGCCGACACTCGCTCAATTGCCAATCTGGAACCCGTGAAGAGTGACTCTTTGCTCGCGCTGATCGAGCTTGCCCGGGCCGACGAGCGGCCAGAGAAGATCGACGTCGGAGTCGGCGTTTTCCGCGACGCCAGCGGCCACACTCCTATCCTCCGGGTGGTCAAGGAAGCCGAGCGGCGCCTGCTGGAGGCTCAGGACACCAAGGCCTATCTCGGCGGACGGGGAGACGTCCGTTTTACCGAGCTGCTTCGCGCAATCCTGCTTGGCGAACATGCGTCGGACGATCGCATCGCCGGGCTCCAGACACCGGGCGGCTGCGGAGCCCTTACCTTGGGCTTCCGGCTCATCAAGGCCGCCAATCCCGACGCCCGGGTGCTGATGGGCACTCCGACCTGGCCCAATCACGCGCCGATCATCGCTGGAGCCGGGCTCGAGATGATCGAATATCCGCATTACGACCGGAAAGAGCGGCGCGTTTGCTTCGAAGCGCTGGCGGGTGCGGTGAAGTCGGCGCGGCGCGGCGATGTCGTGCTTCTTCACGGCTGCTGCCACAATCCGACTGGGGCCGATCTGACGCCTGACCAGTGGGCGGAAGTCACGCGCCTGATTTCCGAACGCGGGCTGCTTCCGTTCGTCGACATTGCCTATCAGGGCTTCGGCAACGGGCTCGACGCCGATGCTGCCGGGCTTCGGGGCCTTCTCGACGCCTGCGACGAAGTCCTTGCCGCGCAGAGCTGCGACAAGAATTTCGGGGTCTATCGCGACCGCGTCGGTTCGCTTTGGGTCAAGACGGGATCGGCAGCGGCGACAAAGACGGCGATGAGCCATCTGCTCCAGATTTCGCGCGAATTCTGGTCGATGCCGCCCGATCACGCCGCCGCCGCGGTCCGCATCGTGCTGGACGATGTGCAACTCAGCGCCGACTGGCGAGCCGAGCTCGAGACGATGCGCGAACGGATCAACTCGCTCCGCCGGCGGATAGCGTCAGCGGATCCGAAGCTTGCCTATATCGCCGACCAGAAGGGCATGTTCTCGATGCTTCCGCTAACCCCGGAGCAGGTTCTCCACCTTCGCGAGCGGCATGCAATCTACATGGCCGACAGCGGCCGCTTCAATGTCTGCGGAATGCGCGACGACGACGTCGATCGCTTCGCATCGGCTGTCCTCGAGGTGATGTGTGGCTGAAGCCGACGCGGCGAGAATAGCCGAGGCAGCGGTGGACTGGAGCCGGATCGTCCGGCTCGTCCTGACGTCGCGCGAGATGGACCGGATCGAGGAGGAGGAGCTCGTTCCGGCAAAGAAGATCCTCTACCAATTTTCGGCGCGCGGCCACGACATGGCGCAGGTGATGCTGGGGCTTCACCTGAAGGATGGCGATGCGGCTTCCGGCTATTATCGGTCGAGGCCGCTTTTGCTCGCTCTCGGAGTACCTCTCGCCGACGCTCTGGGGTCGGGAATGGGCCTTGCCGGCGGCTATTCCGACGGCCGCGATATCGGAGTCGTCTTCAACTATCCTAACCCCGGCGGTGCGCACGCGCTGCCGATGTGCGGCGGGGTAGGGGCGCAATTTACGCCTGCTGCGGGCTGGGCGCAGGCGATCAAGTACAAGCAGGAGGTGCTTGGGGAGGGGCCCGAGGACGCAATTGCGCTGGTGCTTGGCGGCGACGCGAGCTGCGCGACCGGCGGCTTCTGGTCGGCGCTGACGATCGCCACCACCCAGCAGCTGCCGCTGCTGATGTACGTCGAGGACAATGGCTACGGCATTTCCGTCCCTTCCGAATATCAGACGCCCGGCAGGGACATCGCCGCCAATCTCGCAAGCTTCCGCGGCCTGACCATCTTCAACGGCGACGGGACCGAGCCTGAACAGGCATCGCAGATGATCGCGGACGCGGTCGAGCACGTCCGGACCGAGCGCGCTCCGGCGCTTCTCCGGCTGACTGTTCCGCGGCTCGAGGGCCACAGCGCGCAGGACACCCAGGCGTACAAGAGCGAGGACGAGATCGCCGCCGAATGGGCGCGCGACCCATTGCCCAAGCTCAAGGCGCATAGCGGCCTGTCCGACAAGGAATGGCAGGCGATTGAGCGCGAGGTGGCGGGAGAAGTCGCCGCGGCCCTCGCCGAAGCGGAAGTTCGTGGAGTTTCCGACCCTGAGCGGGTGACCGAGCACGTTTTTTTCGAAAACGATGCCCAGCAGGTCGGTGGGCTTGCGAACAGCGGATTTTCAGCGCCGAAGTCGACCGATCAGCCGAAGCCCGAGGGGCAGCGGATCAACATGGTGACGGCGATCCGCAAGACGCTCGACCAGGAGCTCGGCAGCAACCCGCGCGTGCTTCTGTTCGGCGAGGACATCGGCCCCAAGGGCGGAGTCCATGCCGTGACCCTGGGTCTGCAGGAAAAGTTCGGGCGCGAGCGGGTGTTCGACACCAGCCTCAACGAGGAGGGGATCATCGGCCGGGCGGTGGGCATGGCGCTCGCCGGACTGATGCCGGTGCCCGAAATCCAGTTCCGCAAATATTCAGAGCCCGCGACCGAGCAGATCCACGATTGCGGAACGATGCGCTGGCGCACCCACAACCGCTTCGCGGCGCCGATGGTGCTTCGGATTCCCGGCGGATTCTTCAAGTGCGGCGACCCCTGGCACAGCATGACCAACGAGGTCGAATTCGTTCACAATCCGGGCTGGAAGGTCGCCGTTCCGTCGAACGCGGAGGATGCCGTCGGGCTTCTTCGAGCCAGCCTTCGCGGCAACGATCCGGTGATCTTCTTCGAGCACAGGGCGATGCTCGACGACGCCTGGGCGCGGCGGCCGTGGCCCGGCGATGATTATGTGCTTCCGTTCGGCCGCGCGAAGAAGACCCGCGAAGGCGATGCGATCACCATCGTCACCTGGGGGGCGATGGTTCCGCGCTGCGAAGCGGCGGCTGAAGGCGTCAGCGCCGATGTCATCGACCTTCGCACCTTGATGCCCTGGGATCGCGAGACGGTGCTGGATAGCGTTCGCCGCACCCGCCGCTGCCTGATCGTCCACGAAGACCTTCGGACCGGCGGCTTTGGGGCGGAGATCGCGGCGGTGGTCGCGGACGAGGCGTTCCTCGATCTCGATGCCCCGGTCGCTCGAGTGACGATGCCGGACATCCCGAGCCCGCATCACCCCAAGCTCCTCGAGTGGGCGGTGCCGTCGGCAGCCGACATCCGCGCCGAAATCGACCGCCTGGTTGGGTTCTGAAGTGATCGAGATCCTGGTTCCGGACGAGCAGGAGGGGACGAAGGCGGTCGTCCGCTCGTGGCTCAAGCAGGTCGGCGAGGAAGTCGCCAAAAACGATCCGCTGGTCGAACTGGAAACCGACAAGGTCACGCAGGAAGTACCCGCGCCCGCGGCCGGAGTGCTGTCGGAAATTCTCCTCGACACGGATGCCGAAGCAGTCCCGGGGGCGGTGCTTGGACGCATTTCGACAGAAACATCCGTTGGTACTGAGCGAAGCGCGGAGCGCGAAGTCGAAGGGCGCTCTGCTCAGGCGGTCGAACAGCGCCCTTCGACTTCGCTCAGGACGAACGAAAACGGCGAGACGAGGCTTTCCCCGTCGGTTCGCAGGGCCTGCGCGCAGCACGGGATCGACCCGGCACTGATCGAGGGCACCGGCCGCAACGGCCGGATTACCCGGGAGGATGTCGATCGCGCGGCCACAGACTCGTCGAGGATTGGCAAAGCCTCGACCACTCAGCCGCGCGAATTCTCGCCCGGGGACGTCCCGCACGACCGGATGCGCCTGAAGATTGCCGAGAACATGGCCCGCGCGGTCGCCGAGCAGCCGCATGTGACGGCGGTTTTCGAAGCCGACTTTTCAGCAATTGCCGAACATAAAGCGGCGATGGCCGAGCGGGGGACGAAGCTCAGCTACACCGCTTACATCGTCAAGGCGGCGGCCGAGGCAATGGCGGTCGCTCCAGCGATCAACGGGCGCTGGGAAGAAGACCGGATCGCAGTGTCACCGACGATAGATATCGGGGTCGGCACATCGCTTGGAGAGAAGGGCCTGATCGTACCGGTGGTCAAGGACGCCGGCAGCCTGTCGCTGGAGGAGATCGGCGTAGAGCTGGACGACCTCACGCGCAGGGCGCGCGAAGGAAAGCTTGCCGGCGCCGACGTTTCGGGCGGAAGCTTCACCATCTCCAACCACGGCGTCTCGGGCTCGCTTCTCGCTTCCCCGATCATCCTCCACCAGGGTCAGGCCGCGATCCTTGGCGTCGGCAAGCTTGAGAAGCGAGTCGTCGTCCGCGAGGTCGACGGGGAGGACGCAATATTGGTGCGGCCAATGGCCTATGTGACTCTGACCATCGATCACCGGGTCGTCGACGGGCATCAGACGAACGCCTGGTTGACCCGCTTCGTCGAACTCATCGAGAAGCCCGACCAGGGCTAGGAACCGGGACGCGCCCCGCTCTGTTTGATCTTCATTGGATGGAGATCGGCACATGGCTTTCGATGAGAAACGGAGAGAATTGTCCGGCGGGACCCAGAAGGCGCTGATTGGAGCAGCGGTCGCGGCAGGTGCGGCGGCTTTCTTCTTCGCACGAAGAACCGCCGACCTTCGCAACGACGGCCAGATGATCAGCGATGCGCCGGATCATACGTTTCGGCATCCCAAGCCGGAGGCGCTGGTCGGCAGGACGGTGATGATCAACCGCCCCCGCCAGCAGATTTACGAGCGCTGGCGCGATTTCACCCGCTTTCCCGAGTTCATGGAAAATGTCGAACGGGTGATCGCCGAAGGCGACGGCGCGTCGCGCTGGACGATCAAGGCTCCTGCCGGCCAGACGGTCGAGCTGGTGACCAGGATCACCGAGGACAAGTCCGGTCAGGCGATCGCCTGGGAGAGCACTTCAGAGTCCCAGATCAAAACCGAGGGCCGGGTCGAATTTAGCGACGGCCCGCCCGAGCGCGGGACGATCGTCCGCCTTCAGATCCGCTATGACCCGCCCGGCGGGACGATCGGGCGCGGGATCGCCAAGCTTCTGCAGCGCGAGCCGAATATCCAGGCGCGACGCGACCTGCGGCGCTTCAAGCAGCTTATGGAAACGGGCGAGATCACGACCAACGCCGGGCCGTCCGGAAGGGGCGAGTCCGTCACCGAAGCCAAGATTTGAGGAGGGAACGATGCGCGCACTGACCTGGCAAGGCCGCCACGACGTTCGGGTGGAAACCGTCCCCGATCCGGAAATCGTCAATCCGCGGGACTGCATCATCAAGGTGACCTCGACCGCCATCTGCGGGTCGGATCTCCACCTGTACGACGGTTATATCCCGGGAATGCGTTCGGGCGACATCCTTGGGCACGAATTCATGGGCGAAGTCGTCGAGGTCGGAGCGAAGAGCACGCTCGAAAAGGGGCAGCGGGTGATCGTGCCGTTCACGATCAGCTGCGGAAGCTGCTTCTTTTGCGAACGGGAGCAATATTCGGCTTGCGATAACAGCAATCCGGCCGAGACTTCGGACGCGTCGGAGACGCTCTACGGCTACCCGATGGGCGGAGTGTTCGGCTATTCGCACCTCACCGGCGGCTATGCCGGCGGCCAGGCCGAATATGTGCGAGTCCCCTATTCGGATGTCGGACCGCTGCCGGTTCCCGACCATCTCGAGGATGATCAGGTGCTGTTTCTCACCGATGTTCTCCCGACGGGCTGGATGGCGGCCGAGAATGCCGGAATCGAGCCGGGCGACACGGTCGCCGTCTGGGGCTGCGGGCCGGTCGGCCTATTCGCGGTGCAGTCGGCGTTCGTGATGGGCGCGCACCGGGTGATCGCGATCGATCATTATCCGCACCGCCTCGAGCTTGCGAAGAAGTTCGGCGCCGAGATTCTCGACTATCGCGAGGTCGATGTCCGCGAGGCGCTTGCGGAGATGACCGGTGGGATCGGCCCCGATGCCTGCATCGACGCAGTCGGAATGGAATCGCACGGGCTTGCGATCGACAATCTCGCCGACACGCTGAAGGCGCACACCTATCTCGGGACGGACCGCGCGCACGTCTTCCGCCAGGTGCTCCTCGCTTGCCGCAAGGGCGGGCGTGTGTCGGTCCCCGGCGTCTATGGCGGCCTTGCCGACAAGATTCCGATCGGCGCTCTCATGGAAAAGGGGCTAACGCTTAAGAGTGGTCAGACCCACATGCAGCGCTACACAAAGCCGCTGCTTGAGATGATCGAGCAGGGGAAGATCGATTCGACCTTCCTGATCTCGCACCACGCGTCGCTCGAGCAAGGGCCCGAGATGTACAAGCATTGGCACGACGACCAGAACAGCTACACCAAGATCGTGCTGAAGACCGACGCCGCGGCGGTGCCAGCCGCGGAGAAGCGTGACAGGATCAGCGAGCCAGCCTGAAGCCGCGAACATTCGTCATCTGTTTCATTGCCGAAGCGGAACAGTTGACGCGCAGCAGCTTTGAGCCTCCGAGATAAGGTCGGAGGCAATATGGCCCGCAAGGTTCCAGAGCAATCGTCGAACGGGGGCACCTTTGTCCACCGGGTGCTGATCGTCCTCGGCCTGGCGGCGCTGTTCTTCCTCGCCTGGGAACTGCGCATGCTGCTGCTGATGCTGTTCGGCGCGGTGGTGATCGCAACCATCTTCCGTGCAGTCGCAGACAATATCTGCAGGTTCACCGGTGTGAGCTCCGGTGTCGGGACGGCGTTGGCGATCCTTCTGGTGCTTGGAGCGATCGCCGGCATGGTGGCGATGTTCGGGTCTCATGTCGGCCGGCAGATCGAGACCCTTCGCGAGACCCTGCCAGAGGCGTGGCGAGCATTTGAGGTACGGGTGGTCGACTTTGGCCTCGGTAACCAGCTCGAGAAGCTGGTTGGGACCATCAGCACTCCAGGAGGCGGGAGCCTGTCCGGTTTCGGCCGTACCCTGCTTTCGATCGGCAGCGGAATCACCGACATGCTCGTGGTGATCTTCGCGGGTATCTATCTTGCGACCCAGCCGCATTTCTACCGGACCGGAGCGATCAAGCTGGTGCCGCCGATACGCCGCAAAGTCGCCGCCGAGACGATGCTGGAATCCGAGCGAGCGCTTCGGCTGTGGCTCGGCGGTCAGGCGGTGGCGATGGTCGTCGTCGGCCTGTTGACCGGCGTTGGCCTGTGGTTCCTCGGGATGCCGTCGGCACTGGTGTTGGGGCTGCTCGCGGGTCTGCTGGAATTCATCCCCTTCGCCGGGCCGATCATCGCGGCCATTCCGGCCGTTCTGCTGGCGCTTGCGGTCGGCCCGGAAATGGCGTTGTGGGTGGCCGGGCTCTACCTCGCGATCCAGCAATTCGAGGGTAATTTGCTGACTCCCTTGGTCCAGCAATATGCGGTCGACTTGCCGGGCGTGGTGCTTCTTTTCTCGCTGATCGGCTTCGGGACCTTGTTCGGCACGCTGGGCGTAATCCTCGCCGCGCCGCTGGCAGTCGTCATGATGGTGCTCGTCAAGCGCCTCTACGTGATCGAGACGCTGCACACCAAAACGCCCCTCCCGGGCGACGAAAAGAAGAGCTAGGCCTGCTCGAGCGAAGGCGTTCCGCTGCGCCCACTGGCCGCAATCTGGACGCACCCCCCGACAAGGGCACGAGCACGTCAGGCAACGCATTGGAAATTATGGCGCACCCAAGAGGATTCGAACCTCTGGCCTCTGCCTTCGGAGGGCAGGGGCTAGCGCCAACCGTGGATAGTCTCGGATGCTAGAACGGGCGTGATTCCGCCATTTACTGTTTGAGGTTGTCCGGATTCGTCCTCTAATGCATTTCGTACGCATTCCATACGAGTGCGGCTGGAGGTGTTAGATATGGCCTTGGACTTGAGCAGAGTTGGTGAGCGAGAACGCCTGAAAGTGCGGCGCGAGCCCCATTGGCAGCGGCTTCGCGCCGGATGCTTCCTCGGCTTCCGCCCCTCTAAGCGAGGCGGCAAGGGAACTTGGATCGCTCGCGCCTATGACGAAGACGCTGGCAAATATCGGGTGAAGTCACTTGGCGACTTTGGCACTCTGGCAGGTAACCAAATGTTCGCAGCCGCGAAGGCAGAAGCCGAGGCGCATGCCGAACTGGTCGAA
>JACDCV010000225.1 GCA_013817375.1 Sphingomonas sp. | reverse complement strand
AGCGCGGCGCCGAGCGAGCCGCCGGCGTCACCTGCCGCAGGCTGGATCCAGATATTCTCGAAAAGCCCCTCGCGCAGCAACACGCCATTGGCGACGCAGTTCAACGCCACGCCCCCGGCCAGGCACAGGTTCTTGCCGCCGCTTTGCCGCGCAACGACCCGCCCAAGATTGAGCAGGGCCTCCTCGGTCACCGCTTGAATCGAAGCCGCAAGGTCCATGTCTCGTTGTCTCAGCTCAGATTCCGCCCGACGTGGCTTTCCGCCAAATAGCGCCTCGAACCGACGATTGGTCATCGTGAGACCGGTGCAATAGTCAAAATAGGAAAGGTCGAGATGGAAGCTGCCATCCTCGCGCAAATCGATGAGATGGTTGCGGATCAGCTCCGCGTATCTCGGCTCACCGTAAGGAGCGAGGCCCATTAGCTTGTATTCGCCCGAGTTGACCTTGAACCCGCAATAATAAGTGAAGGCCGAGTACAAGAGGCCAAGCGAGTGCGGAAAATGGATCTCGCGCTCGATCTGCAGCTTGCTGCCTTCGCCGGTTGCCCATGAAGTCGTCGTCCATTCGCCGACCGCATCAAGGGTCAGCACGGCCGCCTGGTCGAAAGGCGACGGGTAATAAGCGCTCGCCGCGTGTGACAGGTGGTGCTCGGAGAACATCAGCCGTTCCCGCCAATCGCCCTTGCCAAACAGCCTCTCCAGCTCCTGCAGCAGCATCGACTTCTGGAACAGCTTTTCCTTGACCCACAGAGGCATGGCTGCGGCGAAGCTGCGAAAACCGCGAGGGGCGAAGGCGAGGTAAGTCTCGAGGAGCCGCTCAAACTTGGGGAAGGGTTTTTCGTAGAATACGATGCTGTCGATCGCCTTGGCGGTGATCCCAGCCTCCCTGAGGCAATAATCAATCGCGTTGGCGGGAAACACCGAATCGTGTTTCAATCGAGTGAATCGCTCCTCCTGCGCGGCCGCGACGATCAGGCCATTGCGCAACAGGCAGGCGGCGCTGTCGTGATACCAGGCCGAAATGCCGAGGACGTACATCCGGGGATCAGAAAATAGTGTAGACGAATGGAGCGAGGACCGATCCCTTGGCGAGCACCAGCAGCCCGCCCAGAATGATCATCAATCCCACCAGCGGGGCAAGCCAAAGCTTCTTCCTGTGCTTCAGGAAATCCCAAAACTCACCGAGAAACTCGCCCAGCGTCTTTGTCCCTCAAAATTGTCTGCGAAACGAGCTGGGTGGTGGGCCGGCGGGCTCGCGCAACCGCCAGTAGCTTTCTCGGGGAGTCGAGCGCCGCAACCTCAGCTCGTCGCGACCCAGGATTCGCAACAGCAGCGCCATCGGCGTCAAAACGATGAAGAACAAGATGGCCAGGACGATCGGGCTTACGATCATGCCGAGGGCCAGGCCAAGCGCCATCCATGCCCTGTTTAGGGGGGACAGCAAGTCCGGCTTGACCAAGGCGATTGAACTCAGCAGCGCGGCGAGGACAGCCACCATGGTGGTTTCCGTCGAATTTCCCGTAGTGGACAGATAAACGGCGAGCACCGCAAGGACACTCGCCATGAACAATCCAAACCGGCGGTTGGATGGCAGCTCGATCTTCCCAAACTGCATGATCGCCATCCGCGCTCGAGGCGCCATCGGCCCCTTTTTCAAGCTAACAGAATTTCTAAGCGGTTCAAGCGACTGGACCCGGCCCCGCGACCCGGTGAGGCGTCGCCATTCGGGAGACTCCGAAATGCCAACCATTTCGGGTGGACCGGAGTCGAGACAGTCGACCGAACTTCCAATCGTTCGTCACTCACCGGCGGCAGCTCAGGTGATCGTCTAATGTCCGCAATGGCTCGAAGGCGGTCGCTAGGCGCACCCCAGCGGTGGCGATCTTTGCTGGGCCGATGCGTCAAAAGAAGGGCCGCCCATCCGATGGAGGGGCGGCCCAGGTAAATCGAGCCCAGGCCCGATTTTGGGAGGAAAGCGTGCCGAACCCGGCACACTGCCTTCATAGATGCACTTGGTTAAACGCCCGCTTAATGGTTAGCAATTTCCGACGCGGCGGGCCTGGAAAGTATATTTGAACGGCGCTTTTGCGGAGATTCCCTGCGTTTCCACTCGAAGCGAGCGCGGGGTGAGCAGGCTCACATTGCTGTGGCCATAGCCGCCGTCGGTGCAGGTATAATGGATCGTTGCCACGGCGCCGCTGTCGCGGACCACGCTGGACTCGCACTTTGCCTGCCTGTGCTCGAGCTGTGCAAGCGCCGCCGGCGCGGGCACGCAAATACGCTCGTGCGGCAATCCGGAGCGGGATACCTCCCACAATCCGCCTTCCACGCCCGACAGTGCTGCAGGCGAGCTCGCCGCGGCCAGAACGCCAATCAGGCCGATGCCGCTCGCAAAAGTGAATCCAAGGCGGGCAATGCTGTTCACGCACTGATTCTTAGCATGATTTGATGAATCTTGAAGGACAATCAGGAAACGTCTTCGAAGCTTATCGGAAAGCTGGTCGAACAGAATGCGCAATCGACCCGGATCAGGCCGTCGTCCCCGGCCATTGCCGCTTGCTCCTCTTGCGGAAAGCGGGCGATCACCGAGCGCACATAATCGGGATCGCATCGGCACCCTTTCGACAGCGGCAGCGGCTCCAGCGTTCG
>JACDCV010000224.1 GCA_013817375.1 Sphingomonas sp. | reverse complement strand
GGACAGGCCCTTGCGAGCCGCGATGTCCCCATAGTTGAAGTAATCGCCCGGGGTCAGAGCCTTGGTCGCCCGCTTCAGGCGAAGCAGGTCGAGCGTTCGCGTTTCGTCAAGCTGCACCATGTTCTGATAGATGGCGAGCGAGTTGGTCCAGGCCTCGCTGGTCGGATAGGCCTTGATCCAATCGCGGCTGATCTGCACCGATTGAGGCATCTTGCCCTTGTAGGCAATTTGGAGCGCGCGCTTGAACCAGGCTTCGCTGGGGCGGCCGCCGTTCGCCGACTGAAGCGCAATGCCCTTCTGCAGAAGCGCGAGCGCCTCGGCCGACTGCCCGCGGGCGGCCATCGCTTCCGCCATTCCGGCGGTCGCCTCGACGCTGCTGGGGTTGAGCTGCAAAGCCTGCTGATAGGCCTGGGTCGCGCGGTCGCTCTGGTTCAGGCCGGCGTAGGTCTGGGCAAGGTTGATGTAGACCGAATATTTCTCGGTCTCGAGAACCGACCCGGAAGCGATCATCGCCTCCAGCGCCGCGGCCACCCCGGGATTGTTCTTCGCGGTTGCTGCCGCCTTGAGCTGCATAAGAGCGATGACGTAGCGATCGTCGGCCGTCTTGGCCGCGGCCTGTGCAGCCGCGAGAGCCGCCGGGATTGCGGCGGCATCGTTCGCGTTGACCGCGGTCTGAAGCGCCTGGATCGCCTTTCCGCCTGCTTGCGAGACCTTCGGCATGTGGGTCTGAAGAGCGGCCCCACTTTGTGCCGGCTGGGCAGCGGCCTGGGCTGCCGGTTGCCCCTGAGCGGCCTGCTGTTGGGCGGTCGCGGCAGACGATTGCGGCTGTTGGGGCTGAGCGCCATAGCCCTGCGCATTTGCAGCAGTGGCGGCAAATGCGGCGCCCGCGAACAGTGTCGCGACTGTGGTCATCGTTGATTTCATCGTTGCTCCTCCGCCGGTCCCGAAGCCGGCCCAATGATCATGAACAGAAAAAAACTCCAAGGCCGGCAATAGAACCAGGGCAGGCGATCGCCAAGCCACTGGCGCCAAGGCGATGAACGACCTTTGAACCGTCTGATTTCACGGCGTTTCTTGGCAGGCTGCAGGTCAGACCCTGGTCGGCGCCGAACTTTTCTCGCGCGCGTATACGCGTGCGCGCGGGGTGGCGCGGGGCTGAACTATCCGCTAGGAATTGCGGCTTGGGGGGCATGCATCGCTTGCGGTGCAACCTTCCCGTGTATCCGTACCCTCAAGAGACGATAGGACAGGCTTTGGCCACCCAACCTCCGGCCGACGAAGGCCGGGACATCACCGACCCGAGCGACATCGCACCCATTTCCATCGTCGAGGAAATGAAGACCAGCTATCTCGATTACGCGATGAGCGTAATCGTCAGCCGCGCTCTTCCCGACGTTCGCGATGGCCTGAAGCCGGTTCACCGAAGGATCCTCTACGCCTGCCAGGAAGCGGGTTATGTCGCCGGGCGGCCGTACCGCAAGTCGAGCCGGATCGTCGGCGACGTCATGGGTAAATATCACCCGCATGGCGACACCGCGATCTACGACGCGCTGGCGCGGATGGTTCAGCCATGGTCGCTTCGAGTCCCGCTGATCGACGGCCAGGGCAATTTCGGATCGATGGATCCCGACCCGCCGGCGGCGATGCGTTACACCGAGGCGCGGCTCGGCAAGGTCGCCAACTTCCTCCTTGCCGACATCGACAAGGACACGGTCAACTTCCAGCCCAATTATGACGCGAGCGAGAGCGAGCCGCAGGTGCTTCCCGCGCGCTTCCCGAACCTGCTGGTCAACGGCGCCGGCGGCATCGCGGTCGGAATGGCGACCAACATCCCGCCCCACAATCTGGGCGAAGTGCTGGCTGCCTGCCGCGCCTACATCGACGATCCGGCGATCAGCATCGAAGGCCTGATGGAGCATGTGAAAGGGCCGGACTTCCCGACCGGCGCCTTCATCCTGGGCCAGATGGGAATCCACTCCGCCTACACCACCGGGCGGGGCTCGATCATGATGCGATCGCGCTACAAGGTCGAGGAGACGCGGGGCGACCGGCGCTCGGTCGTGCTTACCGAAATTCCGTATCAGGTCGGCAAGAACGGGCTTGTCGAAAAGATCGCCGAAGCCGCCAAGGACAAGAGGATCGAAGGCGTTGCCGACATCCGCGACGAGTCGAACCGGCTTGGCGTGCGGATCGTCATCGACCTGAAGCGCGACGCCACGCCCGAGGTGATGCTGAACCAGCTTTGGCGGCACACGCCTGCGCAGTCGAGCTTCCCCGCCAACATGCTCGCGATCCGCGGCGGCCGGCCGGAAACGCTGACTCTTCGCGATATCATCGAGAGCTTCGTCAAGTTCCGCGAGGAGGTGATCGTCAGGCGCTCGAAGTTCGAGCTTCTGAAGGCCCGCGAGCGCGCCCATATCCTGCTCGGACTGGTCGTCGCGGTGACCAATCTCGACGAGGTTGTGAAGATCATCCGCGGATCGGCAAGCCCGGTCGAGGCGCGGGAGAAACTGACCGCGCGAACCTGGCCGATCGCCGAGATCGCGCCGTACATCGCACTGGTGGAAGCGGTGGAGCCGCAGGCCAGGGCCGAGACGTACCAGCTGTCCGAAACGCAGGTGAAGGCGATCCTGGAACTTCGGCTTCACCGGCTC
>JACDCV010000223.1 GCA_013817375.1 Sphingomonas sp. | reverse complement strand
AGGGCAGATGATCGAGCGGATGCATGTCGCGGCGGCCCAGCGGCTGCTCGGCCGCGCAACAGTGGCGTAGCGCGCTCGTGTCGCTCGTAAGAGCAGCCGTCGATCGCGGCTTGAGATTGGCCGCCACCGCTGCTCACTCGCTCTTGAAGGCGCGCTGGTTCGTGTCACGCCCCAAGACCTTCGGCGCTCACGCTATCGCCCTTACGCCCGCCGGTCGGATCGTGCTGGTGAAGCTTCGCTACGCACCCGGCTGGAGGGTGCCTGGCGGCGGCAGGTCGGAGCAGGAGGGACGCGTGGACGCTGCGCTTCGCGAGCTTCGCGAGGAAATCGGGCTGTTTGCCCATGGCGAGGTGCGCCTCGCGTGCGACTTCGAGGAGTCAACCGACTGGAAGCGCGACACCGCCTCGCTCGTGCTGGTGAGGGACGTCGAGTACCTGCCGCCGCGCTGGAGCTGGGAGGTCGAGCAGGTCTGTGAAGCCGACACGGAGACACTCCCTCACGATATGTCGCCGGTCAGTGCCAGGTGGATCGAAACGCTGAGGCCGATGCTGTAACGATCGACTCTCGGCGAAGGCAGGGCAACCGAAGCGGTTGCGAAGCGCTATTGGTCCATGCATGATTCAGATCAGCGTTTGTGGACGGTTCAGCACGGTGCCGGGCCGGTCCTTGCGACCGCAATCCACGATGGCCACGAGCTGAGGACCGAAGTTGCGGACGCGATGGCGCTTGGCCGGTCCGAGCGCCTGCGCGAGGAGGATCCGTTCACTGGAGAGGCCGCAACGGGAGTTGCGTCCCACATCATCGTCCACCGCTCCCGCTTCGAGTTCGATCTCAACAGGCCGCCCGACGGCGCAGTCTATGAGACGCCGGAGCAATGCTGGGGACTGGAGGTGTGGAGGAATGGGCCGCCGGACAAGGAGCTCGTCGCTCGCTCCCTCGCCCTCCATTCGGATTATTATCATATGCTCGGCAAGCTGCTCCAGGAAATCGCCGAGCGCCACGATCGCTTCGTCGTGATCGACATTCACAGCTACAACCACCGCCGCGACGGTCCCGATGGGCCGGTCACTCCGCAGGAGGATTCGCCCGACATCAACATCGGCACTTTTTCGATGCCGCGAGAAGAATGGGCGTTCCTGATGGACCCGCTGACGGAGGCGATGCGCGGCTTCGACTTCAACGGCCGCAAGCTCGACGTTCGAGAGAATGTCGCCTTCCAGGGCAAGGGCTATCAGACCGCCTTCATTCACGAAAATTATCCGCTGCGAGGCTGTGCGATCGCTCTCGAGTTCAAGAAATTCTTCATGGACGAGTGGACCGGAGAGCCCGACCAGAGCGAAGTTTCCGAGATGCGCCGTTTCGTCCGCTTCATTGCCGACAAAGCAGAGGAGCTGCTCCAATGAACGGCCGGCCGAATTTGAGGCTTGCGGGGGAGGAGGGGGAGCTGCGCTTCGGGCCTCGCGGGCAAGTTCGCGAAACTTTCGCCGAATCCGGGCGAGTGCATATGGACCGATGGCTTCCGTTCATCGTCCTTCATCGCTCCCCGAGCCCGGACGAAAGCATCGCCAGGCGCGTTGCTCTCAACAGTCCCGCTTATCTGATCTGGTCGCCGTGCGAAGATGCTGAAGCTGAAAGTGCGCTCGACTTGCTTCTGCCGCGGCTCGCCGGTGAACTCGGACCCGTGCTGCTCGTCGAACTTCACGATGCGACGATCCAGCCCCAGCCCGAACATTCGCCCAGGCTTCCGACATTCGATTTCAGCATCGCCGCAGCGGGCAGCAAGTCCGCCCAGGCGGCACTTGAGGCGCTTTCCAAATCGCTCGCCGGAATCAGCGTGGACTTGCGCGAGCCCGAAATCTCCATCGACGGTTCAGGAGAGCCATTGCTCGCCGGCTCTGAAGGAACTGACCGCCTCTCGCTGACCATTCCGCCGATCCACCGGACGCCGGACGGGGGGATCTACCCGCAGCTTGCTCATGAGCTTGCCGCCGGTCTGAGCGATTCGCTTCTCTGTTCGGCAGCGGCGTTCATGGGCGCCTCTTTGCCCGGGTCGGCGCCGCATTTCCGCTCGCTTGGACGAAGCGCGTTCCTCACTGCTGCTCTCCACGCCGACAAAAAGCTCGATCTGCTGGCTCGAAGCTTCGACTTCCTGCTGTCGATTTCGCCGATCAACAGTGCCGAGGCGAAGGCCCAGTTCATCGAGCAGGGCGAGCAGCGGGCGCCGAAGTTCCGGTACCGTCCACTCACCGTCGATCCGGATGCGGTGAAACGCGACCTCTACGCAATCGACCTGTCGATCCTTGAGGACCTGCTTCTGGAGGGCCTGCTGTGCGACAAAAGGCGGGAGATCGACATCCAGATGACGATGCTCGCCGCGCGCAACACGAACGCGTTCAGGCCGGCGTCGCTGCTGCTTTACGGGACCATCGAGCCACAGCTTCTTGACCAGGCCCATTCGATCCTGTCGTCGGTCAAGCCGGGGCGATCCGCGCCAAGGAGCGTGGACGCCCGGTCGATCGCGGCGAAAGCGACTAGGCTGGTCGAACATTATTCGTCGGTCGACCCGCGGTTCCAGGCGAAAGTGGAGGTACGCGACGACGTTTCCGGGCTGCTGGTTTCGGGCGACCGGCTGATGATCTCCAGCGATTCGGCGATCGCT
>JACDCV010000064.1 GCA_013817375.1 Sphingomonas sp. | reverse complement strand
GGTGAGAGCACAGCAGAACGGTCATAAATTAAGAACACGTCGGACTTCCCAAATTGATCAATTTCGGACATCAGCCGACTGTTCTCTCGGCGACACATCCCAGCGTGACTTTGATCGTGTGAATGCTTCCGTCATCCTTGATTAGAATCCGGAGCGGATTTCCAGGCATGGCGATCCCGTCATATTCTGCATAAGCGATGCCCTTGCTGACGCCATCAGGGTTCTCGACGGTAATCTCGTAGCAGGAGGAATCGCGTTTCAGCGTCATTTCGTAGCTGGGCCAGTGTTTTGGAATACAGGGATCGAGGTGCAGGAACTCGCCCGCTATTCGCAGACCAAGCACATGTTCAACGCCCGCCTGATACATCCAACCAGCAGCGCCAGTGTACCAACTCCATCCACCGCGCCCGATGTGGGGTGGCTGGGAATAGATGTCCGCAGCAACTACATACGGTTCTAGCTTGTAGCGGTGAGCTTCTGGCCGGCTACTACTGTGATTTATCGGATTGAGCATCGACAATAAGCCCCCCGCCTTGTCGCCCTCGCCAAGCAATGCGAAGGCAATGACCGACCACAAGGCAGCATGCGTATATTGGCCGCCGTTTTCCCGGACACCGGGCGGGTAACCCTTGATATATCCCGGGTCAGCCGGAGCTCGATCGAAAGGCGGCGCAAACAGCATCGCCAGCCCGGTATCGGGCACGATCAGCTCGCGAGTCACTGCGGACATCGCTCGTTCGACCATCTGCGGATCGCCTGCCCCGGAGATCGCTGACCACGATTGCGCGATCGAATCTATCCGGCACTCCTCGCTTGCCGCGGAACCTAACGGAGTGCCGTCGTCAAACCACCCTCGCTTGTACCAGTCTCCGTCCCACGCTTCGTCGTTGAGCGCGACCCGAAGTGCCACCGCATGTGCATCCCAGGCATCAGCCCTGGCGGCCTCGCCACGTGCCCGGGCGATGGGAATGAATTTTGTCAGCGTGGAATACAGGAACCAACCGAGCCAAACGCTTTCGCCGTTGCCACCGGCACCTACCCGGTTGAAGCCATCATTCCAGTCGCCACCGCCGATCAACGGCAGGCCATGGTCGCCGACCTTCAGGCTGGTATCGAGTGCGAGCGCACAATGCTCGTAGAGGCTGGCTGACTGCGCCGAGGTGTCCGGCTGGAAGAAATTCTCCATCTCGCCAGGATTAAGAGTGGCACCCTCCAGGAAGGGCGCCTGTTCCTCCAGAATCGCCGTGTCGCCCGTAGTGACGACATAATGGGCAGCAACCAGTGCCAACCAGATGCGATCGTCGGCAAAGCGCGTGCGAACGCCTTGCCCGCTTTGCGGAAGCCACCAATGCTGGACGTCGCCTTCCCGGAACTGGCGGCCGGCCGCCCGGAGCAGATGATCCTTTGCGAACTCAGGGCGAACCGAGGCCAGCGCCATCACGTCCTGCAACTGGTCTCGGAACCCATATGCTCCACTCGACTGATAGAAGGCTGAACGCGCCCACACCCGACAGGCAATTGTCTGGTACAGCAGCCAGCCGTTGAGCATGATGTCCAGCGTCCGATCCGGGGTTTTCACCTGCACGGTTCCAATCAAATCGTCCCAATGGCGCTCGACGTCGGAAAGGACCGCGTCCAGATCGGCGGAGCGATAGTGCTCGATCAGCGCGCGAGCTTCATCCGCGTTTTTACCCTCGCCAAGGAAGAAAGGCACTTCGATGCTCTCGTTGAAGGCAAGCTCGATCTGAAGCTGCAACGCACCGCACGGGTCCAAGCCAGCGCCGGTGCGGTTGGACAGCTTTTCCTGATTCGAAAGTGCCGCCGGTTTTGCAAGCGCGCCGTTGCGCCCGATGAATTCTCGGCGGTCGCCGGTCCAGCTGGTCTGCCTGCCACTCATGTCGATGAAGGCGACCCGATCCGCAAAGGCTTCGCTCCATCGGTTGAAGGCGAACATCGCCCCGCTGGCTTTGTCGATCTCGGTCATCGTAAAGGGCGCGGCTGCTGTGCGTGTGGTGCCGAGCACCCATGCGACGTAGCCAGTTACGGTGAACCGCCGTGTGCCAGGGCCGGTGTTTTTGATCGTCAGGCGCGAGATCTTGATCGGATCGTTCAACGGGACATATTCGAGCAGTTCGAGCGTCAGCTCGTGGGCGACATGTTCAAAGTGGCTGTAGCCGCGGCCGTGCCGAGTTACGTATCCGCCCTCGTCGTCACGCAGTGGTGCGGCCGTCGGACTCAGCAGCTCTCCTGTGTCGTCGTCGCGAACATAAAAGGCCTGGCCAGGAGGATCGCGAATGGGATCGTTCGACCACGGCGTGATCTGGTGTTCACGGCTGTTGGAAGCCCAAGTATACCCTGCGCCCTCGGCGGAAACCTGGAAACCGAAATGGGGGTTGGCGACGACATTGATCCACGGCGACGGCGTCTGTTGGCCCGGACCCAGAGCGATGACATATTCACGTCCGTCCCTTGCAAAACCGCCAAGCCCGTTAAAATATTCCAACTCGGGGATGCGCGTGGGGACTGGCGCCTGCCCCGTCGAAGCTACGGGCTTCCGCATCCATGCCCCCTGCGGGTCGGCCACCAGCGTGGCATCGAGCTGGCTGGCCAGCCGACCATATCGGCCGCGCAGCACGGCGCGCGCTGTGGAGAGGAGCAGGTCGCGCGCCTGCTGGGGAACTAGGTCAGCCCGAAGCACAAATATGCCGCCAGGCGACCGTTCACCGAACTGCGCACGGGCGTGGCTTGTACGTACCAGCGTTTCGAGTTCGTTCTGGAGATCCTGAATATAGGATGCCCCACGCTCGTTGAGGATCACCACGTCGAAGCTGAGGCGTTTCATCCGCCAGTAATCAGTGGCTTGCAGCAGGTCGCGTGCGATGCCGAGATGCTCAACGTCGGTGACCCGTAACACGATAATCGGCAAATCGCCTGAAATTCCCAGCGACCACAGGCCAGGCTGCGACCCCGCGCCCTGCTCGATCACTTCCGAGGGCATTCGCAGCGCGGGCGATGCATAGAGGATATGGCCGGCGAGGCGCTGGTACTCGCCTGCGTCTGCCGGGCTCAGGCGTAGATGGTGGAGCTGCACTTGGGCCTGGGTCCAGGCGAGGGCGGCGGCGCGCTCGTATCTCGCCACCATCCTATTCTTGTCGACGAGGTCGAGCACTTCTTCCCGGCTTGATCCAACCATCGTCCAGAAACTGATGTGGGTCGAAGCCCCGGGGGCCAGCGAAACGCGTGTGCGAATCGCGAACATCGGATCCAAGACAGTGCCTGTAGTTCCACTGAGCGACCGCCCCTCGACAATCGCCCGTGGTGCCCTGGAGGAGCTGCCGCGCCCAAGAAACTGCGCCCTGTCGGTCTCGAATTCTAGACTGCCGATCGCCTCTCCCTCAATCGCCGCTAAATGCGCGGCCCAAAGCTCCTCTTCATGGGGCTCGCGCCGTCGTCGATGCGCCAGCAGCGCCCCGCTGCCGGGCAATCGCTCCGTCTGCACGAACAGTTTCGAGAAGCTCGGATGTGCAACGTCGGCCGCCTGTGGCGCAAGCGCCAGCTCGGCGAACGAGGTGATCTCGATCTCCCGAACCGTCCGCCCTGTGTTAGTCAAAGTGATCCGCCTCACTTCGGAATCATCTTCCGCCGATACCAGTACGGTCATCGAGGTGACCAGGTCGCCATCGGATCGAGTATATTCCGCGCGATCTTCATGGAACACGACGCCGTATCTGTCAGGATCCTTGCCCGTCGGCTGGTAGGCGGCGGACCACACTTCGTTGCTGGCGACATCCCGCAGGAATATGTACGAACCCCAGTCGTCGCAGGTGGCATCCTCGCGCCAGCGTGTCACCGCCAGATCGCGCCAGCGACTCTGGCCCGATCCGGCGGCGGTCAGCATGACGGTATAGCGTCCGTTAGACAGCAAATGCGTCGCGGGCGCTGCGCCACCGACGCTCGCGAACCGCCGGCCGGCGGGGGGTGCAAATTCATTGACGAGTTTGGCGGCCTTGCTTTCATCCGCGGCAGCCTGGAATGCCACCGGGACCTGACGGGGTATGCGTTCCTGCAGCAACAGCTCGGCCGACTTGACGATCGGTTCGGCGTGGAACCGATCACGCATCACTCCGTCCAGAAGAGTATTGGCAAGCGCCACGATGGTCATGCCTTGGTGGTGCGCCATGTACGTGCGCACGACCGCTACCTTCTGGTTCGCGGGGACACGGCTAGGGGTGTAATCGAGCGCTTCGTAGAATCCGTAGACGCCAAGCCCGCCAGCGGCTTCGATGCGCTGAAAGTTGCGCAATGCGGCCTGCGGCTCGATCATCGCGGCAAGCGCGGTCGCATAAGGCGCAATCACGAGATTTTCGGCAAGTCCGCGTTTCAACCCTAGGCCAGGGACTCCGAAATTTGAATATTGATAGGTGAATTCTAGATCGCGGGCATTGAAAGCGGATTCGGAAATGCCCCAGGGCACATCTCGCTGTCGGCCGTATTCGATCTGGCGCGTCACAATGCGGCGTTCAGTGGATTCCAGCAGGCTTCCTCCCGGCGAACGCATTACCAAGGTCGGCATCAGATATTCGAACATGGATCCGGACCAGGAAATCAGGACCGATCCCCCGGGCACCGGCGCGACTGCGTGGCCGAGCAGAAACCAGTGCCGTGCGGGCAGGTCGCCCTTGGCGATTGCCAGAAAACTGGCGAGCCGTGCTTCGGAGGCGAGCAAATCGTAGCAATTTAGGTCATGCGTTCCCTCGGACGGGAGATATCCGATCGACAGCAACTTGCGGTCTTCATCGAGGAGGAATGCGAACTCCATCTCCAACACAATCTCGCGGCAGGACTGCGCGGCCGCTTCGAGGCGGGCGCGGAGGGCTTCGGAATCGGGGGCACGATCCAGATCGCGCTGGTGACTTTCGATTGTCGAACGGGTCGCCTCTAGCCAGAATTCAACGTCTCCGGTTAGGGGGTCCGCCGCGTGGATAGATGTCCCGGTGGCATCGTGGGCTATCGCGCTGGCTGCTTTCGAAAGATCCAAAAGCTGCGTTCCAGAAACAATGATGTCGCCAGCGACGATGCGATCAAGGCGCTCTGAAAACGACGTGACCGCGGCGTCTATCGCCTGCCACCCCGCGGGCACGGATATTCCCTTGTGCTCAAGCGCCTGGATCGCCGCTTGCGCCAGGTCGAGTGAGTCGGCCGCGCCTGCGACATCCGTCGCCCGCCCTGCGGGGATACCTTCCCATTGCGCGCAGGCGTTGGCCAGTACGATCAAATGCCCTGCCAGATTGCCGCTATCGACCGTCGATACATAGTGCGGATCGAGCGCACGCAGGTCGCGCGTGTCGTACCAATTATAGAAGTGTCCCCGAAACCGGGCCATTCGGGTTAGGGTAGTCAGCGTTTCCTCGATGCGAATGAGCGCGTCCCAAGTTCCTATCCAGCCAAAGTCACGGGCGCTTGCGACCGACAGCAGATACATGCCGATATTCGTCGGCGAGGTCCGGTGAGCCAGAACAGGGTTCGGAGTCTCTTGGAAGTTGTCCGGTGGCAGCATATGGTCAGCCGGCGTCACGGTAGCCTCGAAAAACCGCCAAGTTCGGCGTGCGATTTGCCGCAGGCTGCGGGTTTCACTCGGCGTGATCTGAAGCCGGCGTGGAGCGGGGGGCGCGGCACTGATCTGCCACGCAATCGCCGGCGAGGCTGTCCACAGCAACCCGAACGCCAGGGCGAACGGCCAGGTCCCTTCACCCCAGTACGAAGCGACGCTCACCGCAGCCACCGCGATCGCCAGCGCGCTAGCCATGTTGCGATAGTAATCTGACAGGGTCGGCTCAGGGCCGCTTTCGAGCTGCGCGGCTGTCACCCATTGCAACAGGTGGCGGCGGGTTACGACGATCCGCACGAGCGTTCGAATGATCGCATCGCCCATGGACCAGGCTTGTTCGGCAAGGAAAGCGAGAAGCAGGATCCACCGAGCGAGCGCCATTTTTAGATCCGTGGCGAGAGCTTGTAGGCGGCTCTTCAGGGTATTTCCCGGCGCCCGGCTGAGCAACCCGTCGAAGAAGGGGATCAAGGCAGGCGCCGCTAGCGCGACGACCAAGAAGCTGGACCAAATCAGCGCTACATCCCGATTAAGCGCCCAGCCGGTGATCAAGCCCAGCACGCAGGAGGGCGCCGTCAGGCTGCGGCGTAGATTGTCGACCATTTTGGCGCGTCCCACGATTGGGAGCGATTTCCCCTTTTCGCTGATGCCAAAAACCCAAGGTAGCAGCTGCCAATCGCCGCGTGCCCAGCGATGATTTCGGCGGACGGAAACGTCGTGTCGTGCAGGAAAATCTTCGATCACTTCCACGTCCGACGCCAGCCCGGCGCGCGCGAATATGCCCTCGAACAGGTCGTGGCTCAGGAGAGTAGACTCCGGCACTCTGCCGGCAAGCGCGGCCTCGAAGGAATCGACATCATAAATGCCCTTGCCTGCGTATGATCCTTCGCCGAACAAATCCTGATAAACGTCTGAAGCGGCAGCGGCATAGGGATCGATCCCGCTCGCATTCGCGAATATGCGATGGAATAGGGATCCTTCTCGGTCCAATGGCAGTGAAATGGTAATTCGCGGTTGCAAGACCCCGTGGCCCTCAACGACGCGCCCGGACCTTGAATCGAACCGAGGCCGGTTGAGCGGATGCGCCAATTTACCGATCAACCGGCGGACCGTGTCGCGAGGCAATTTGGTATCCGCATCGAGGGTAATTACAAATCGCACATCGGCCGGCACGTACGGTGGTTGCCCGTCGCTGGTAATAAAATTGGTATCCTTGGCGCCCCGCAAGAGGCGGTTCAGCTCATGTAGCTTGCCCCGCTTTCGCTCCCATCCGATCCACCGTCGTTCGCTCTCGTTCCACACGCGGCGTCGGTGCAGCAGCAGGAAGCGGTCTCCGCCGGGCGCTTTCGAATAAATGGCATTGAGGCGAGCGATGCCTGCTTGGGCAGCGGCCAGCAGTTCGTCGTCGCCTTTGACTTGCTGCTCGGCCGCATCCGCCCAATCCGATAACAGCGCGAAGTGCACGTCCCCTTCAAGGCTGGCGAGATGGTGAACTTCCAGCTCCTCAATCTGTCTTTCGACGTTTGCCCGCGAGGTCAGCAAGGTCGGCACGGCCACGATCGTCCGCAGGGTGGTGGGGACTCCGCCCTTAAGTTCGAGCGCAGGTAGCGGAGTGCTAGTGATGGCGCGCGTTACGCTGACATTGACCAGTCCAACGGCCGCATCGAGCGCGGGGATTGCACCGAGCATACCAAGCGCGACGAGCCACCCTGTGCCCAACCCTGTCGCCGACAACGCAAGCAGCGGAACAATCAGAATGAGTGCACCGACACAAACTATGCCAGCGGCATATCCGCCGATGCCGAGCGCGGTGGTGATGCGCTGGGGCAAGGCGCGGATCGGCATCCGGTATCTGATCCGGTCTTCCAAATCGGCACGTCCCGAGGACAACAGATGATAACCCACATCAGATCGCCGCGGGTCGCCAGAGACTTTTGAATTCTGGCTGGCATCAACCGCCAGCTGCGCAATCTCGGTTTCCGAAAGAGGCGAGCTTCTCGCCAACTCTTCAATGGCGTTTCGATAGAGATTGCGGCTCGCAAAATCCATTCCGCTGTAGACGCCATTGCCGGCAAGGACGTCGTCCACCAGGCTGATTCGTTCGAACAGAGTCATCCAGTCGATTTCAGAGATCAGGCGCATGCTGGTGATGATATTGCGCACAGTGACGGTGGCCCTGACCTGGCGTTCCTGCTCGTACGCGATAGCCATATCGGTGGTCGTTCCGCGTTCCGACAGCCTGTCGTCGAGCCACGCCAGTGCGGGCACGACACCCGAGTGCTGATCGCGCAGCATGTGTACGAACTCCACGGCGAACGCATCGGGAATGGGGCCGTCGGGCGCGTCGTCCAGCACTTTCTGGACAGCTTCGGGGGCCTTGTCGCCCACCCCGAGCAGGCGTTCGGCCAGCGCGTCCGCCCTCAGCCGTGCGTCCAGGCTCCGCTCGATCCTGACGGCGAGGCGGCACAGATTTTCAATCAGCACGAAGCGCAGGGTGATTGCCACCGCCCAGAGCTCGCCGATGGTGAGGGGCTGAACCTCCTGATACGCGCGGACGTAGCGGCGGAGCAGCTCGGCGTCGAAGTTGCTATCTGTGTGGGCGACATAAGCCCAAGCCAACCCGAGGACGCGAGGATGGCCGGCAAACGGGCCCGAAACTAGCTTGGGAAGCTGGCGATAGTAGCCCGGCGGCAGATCGGCCCGGACCTCCCGGATCTGGCTCTCAACGATATGATAATTGTCCGACAACCACTCGGCCGCCGGCGTGATCGCGATTCCCGCTTCGACCGCGCCAACCGTGCCGCGGAAGGCGCGCCGCAACGCCGACTCGTTCTCGTCTAGCCGCGATGACAAGGGCTGGCTGCGCATCCGTTTGGTGGCGACCGGCTGCGCTCCGGCAAGGCTTCGGGCATGTTCCTCGAGGCGCTCCGCACTGAAGAGCTCTTCACGGATCGGCTTGTCATCGCCCCAGGGAGACGCGGTAGCAATACCTAGGGTTCGCAAGATGGCTTGCAAGTGTCTCGATTGCTGCCCCGAAATCATGGTCGGCGAGCGCAACATTGCTGGTAGATCGTAGGCCGGCACGGCATGGAACTCTCCTGCTGCTTATGTGGCAATCATGGCGGGCAGCACGACTGGACGTGAGCAGTTTCGATGAATGGCAGCGGTTTAAGTGAAAGGCATTGGTTTTGCCGCCGACTATTTGCAAGAGCTGGGGCGCAGGCTGGGGCGCGTATCGTGCTCAGCAGACGGTCACGTTCGCTACCGAAGGTTTGGATGAGTTGCTGTCACCGCGTGGCGAGTAGTTGAACCGACGTGGCCAGCTAACGTCCGCAATGGGTCGAAAGCGGACACCGGGCTAACCTGTCCGCAGAAGGCGCCAGCGGCCGCGCATAGGCTCACAGTTTTCTCGGTCACCGCGTCGAGGCAATAGTTGAGCAATTCAACAATATGCACGGCGACTTAGAGCGCGAGCGGCGGACGATGACAAAGCAATGAGCTAAGCGAGACCAGCAGATCCGATCCGTGCTTGAAGCAACGGCAGGAATGTACGGAGATCTCCAAGGGATTGCTGGTCAGAGCATTCAGGAGGTTGAGGGGCTCAGCCTCGAGCTGATCGAAGGCCCCGCAGGCGGCACGGACGGTTCCGACGTAAATGAAACTGGGACGCAGGATCGCCCAAGCTCCAACGAGGGGGTAGCGCGTGCTCGAAAAGCCAGCATCATCGCAACCGGCAATCGCCCACTCGGTTTCGACAGCCACTGAGCCGAAAGGACCCAAGCCTTACCCACTGCGAGGCCCAGGCGTTGCGGGCTTTCGGAAGGAAGCCCTGAGTTTGCCTGTGAAAGGCGCGGTGCCGCTTAGAGGACTCGAACCTCTGACCCCATCATTACGAAGGCAAGGGTAGCCTCTCGGAAAACCGTTTCTCTTCCTGGCCTTACGCCTCTCCGGCGGCCGGCCGCGGGCGACGTCCCAAGCACGACCCAAAGGCAGCGAAGAAGCGTTTGGTAGGCTTTGGCTGCCAAAGTGTCTTTGGTCCAGTCGCGGCGCGGATTGTGACCTCCTCCGGACCCACGGCAGACCTGCCAGTCCTTCCTGCTGCGAGGGGCTGATGGAGCCGATGCGGCCCGGCGACGTTATACAGCCGAGGAGAAGTACTATGATGAAGCGTAAATTGATCACGGTCGCCCTGATGGGCGTGACGCTATCGCTCTCCGCGTGCAACACCGTGCGTGGCGCCGCCAGCGACGTCAAATCTGTCGCCGACTGTACCCAGGACATGATGAACCGAGGCCAGTGCTGAATCCCGAGCATTTACTGGTAGGCCCTTCGAGCATTGTTCGGCCTCGCGCTGCTTGCGCTGAGGATCGGGACCGAGCGTAGCTTGCGTCGGGTTGGACGAATGCTCCTGCCTAGCTTCGCCCGCACGCGAGGGGGCCCGCTGCGTTAACTGAGCGGGCCTTCGCTCATCTGTAACCTTCATCGTGTCGCTCTTTTGTCTCGGGCTGCAGTTTCCCTGTTAAGCGCTGCTGGGTTTAACGCCAGCGGCGCCTACCGTCCCCTAGCGAGCGATTCCCCGCAGACGGAAGGGTGGTGCGTGCGTACTTTGTTCAACTTTTCCCCGCGCGACATCGCGATTGACCTCGGGACCGCCAACACCGTCGTATACGTCCGTGGCATAGGGATCATCGCGAGTGAGCCCTCCGTCGTCGCCATGGAGGTGACGAACGGTGTGCGCCGAGTTCGAGCCGTAGGCGACGATGCCAAACTCATGATGGGCAAGACCCCTGACAACATCAGGACGATCAGGCCCCTGCGCAATGGGGTAATTGCGGACCTGGAAGTTGCCGAGGAGATGATCAAACACTTCATCAAGAAAGCACATGGCGGTCCCAGCCGTTTCTCCCGTGGTCCTGAAGTCGTGATCTGCATCCCATCCGGAGCAACAAGCGTGGAGCGGAGGGCAATCCGCGACGCGGTTTCGAACGCAGGTGCCAGCCGAGTTATGCTGCTCGAAGAGCCGATGGCAGCAGCGATCGGCGCGGGCCTCCCCGTGGCGGAGCCGCTCGGCTCCATGGTCGTGGACATCGGCGGAGGAACGACGGAGGTGGCGTTATTTCCCTACAGGGATTGGCATATGCCCGGTCGTCCAGGGTCGGCGGTGACCGGATAGACGAAGCGATTACCGCCTATGTCCGCCGGAACTTCAACCTGATGATCGGCGAGGGAACTGCTGAGCGCGTAAAGATGGATATCGGCGCCGCTCGAGCTCCCCAGGATGGTGTAGGCCTTACGACGTACGTGCGTGGGCGCGACGTTGGCAAAGGCGTGCCGAGTGAGATCACTCTTAGCGAGGCTCAAGTCGCCGAGGCAGTGGTC
>JACDCV010000063.1 GCA_013817375.1 Sphingomonas sp. | reverse complement strand
GCATCGTCCACAGCCTTCGGAACGACAGCTCCAGCCCGATCGTGAACAAGAGCATGATGATGCCAAGTTCGGCGAAAGGCTGGATCGCCTCTCGATCGGATATTGTGACGAGGTCGAGCCAGGGATGCCTGTCTGCAAGCGAGCCGAGGCCCGCTGGACCGACTGCAAGGCCGACGAGGATGAAGCCGATGACCGGGCTGATCCGGAAGCGGGCGAAGGCCGGGATCACGACGCCAGCGGCGCCGAGGATCACAAGCGCGTCGCGCATTCCGTCTCCGCCTAGCTCAGCTGCCATGACTTGTTCTAAGCAGCGCTGGCGATGCTTGTCACCACGACAAAGACATGAACGCGAGCACTGACCTCGTCATCGTCGGAGGCGGGCCGGCAGGAATGATGGCGGGCCTGCTGTTCGCGAGGGCAGGGTGCAGCGTCAAGGTGCTGGAAAAGCACGCCGACTTCTTCCGCGATTTCCGCGGAGACACGGTTCACCCATCGACGATGGAGATCCTCGACCAGTTGGGAATGCTCGGCCGGTTCCTCGAGCGCCCGCACAATCGGGTCGACCGCGTCGAGCTTCGGATTGCGGGGCGGGACTGGACGGTCGGCGACCTTAGTCACCTCGATACTCCGGCGCCGTTCGTCGCCTTCATGCCGCAGTGGGACTTTCTCGATTTCCTCCGCGGCGAGGCGAGCAAGTTTCCGGGCTTCCAGCTGGAGATGGAAGCGCCAGTCGAAGGATTTCTGGAGGATGCCGGCAGGATAAGGGGAGTAAGGCTTCAGGGTGACCGCGAGCTCCGAGCAGCGCTGACGATTGCAGCCGACGGCCGCGATTCGATCGTTCGACGCACTGGCATGCTTGGCGTCGAGACGCTCGGGGCGCCGATGGACATTCTCTGGTTCCGGATCGGCAAGAGCGAGCAAAGCGGAGCGCTCCGGGGAAGCTTCGAGCGCGGGCGACTGCTCGTCCTGATCGACCGCGGCGATTATTTGCAGTGCGCGCTCGTCATCCCCAAGGGCAAGGCTGAAGAGGTGAAAGCAAGGGGGATCGATTACATCCGCGAAATGGTCGCCGCCGCTGCTCCCGACCTCGACCTGGCCGAGCTTGACGAGACCGAAGACCTGAAGCTGCTCAGTGTCGCTCTCGATCGGCTGACCTCGTGGTGCCGGCCCGGGCTTCTGGCGATTGGCGATGCTGCGCATGCGATGTCACCGATCGGCGGGATCGGCATCAACCTCGCGATCCAGGACGCCGTTGCCGCAGCCAATGCGCTGGCTGGCCCTCTTGCCCGCGGGGAGACTGTCAATCCGCTCCTGGCCAGGGTGCAGAAGCGCCGGCTGTTCCCGACGCGCGTGATCCAGCAGGCACAGAAGCTCGCCCAGGACAATGTCATCGGGAGGCTGCTTCAGCCGGGCGAGCCGCTCCGCAACGCGCCTTTGCCGATCCGCCTGCTCGACCGTTTCCCATTGCTTCGGCGCATTCCCGGCCGCTTCATCGGCCTTGGAGTCCGGCGCGAGCGGGTGACGTCACCCGCCGCAAAGCCTAGCCGCCGCCCGGCGTGTGAGGCCCGAGCGGGGCGGGCTCGACCTTCGACGAATCGTCTTCGCGGTGCGGTTGCTTGGCCCAAATGATGTCGTACATGTCGAAACGGCGATCATTGAGATTGCGCACCGTGCCTTCGGCGCGGGCCCAGCTAAGGTCGGCGAGGTTGATGTCGCTGATCGTCATCGTCTCGACATTCTCGGTCGCTTCCGCAGCGATCCCGTCGCGCGCGAACGGAAAATCGCAGGGCGTCAGGATGCAGCTCTGCGCATATTGGATGTCCATGTTCTCGACGTTGGGAAGATTGCCGACATTGCCGGACATCACCACGAAGCACTGATTTTCGATCGCTCGCGCCTGGCAGCAATAGCGGACGCGCAAATATCCCTGGCGGCTGTCGGTGCAGAACGGCGTGAACAGGATCCGAGCCCCCTGGTCGGCAAGGCGCCGGGCGAGCTCGGGGAATTCGCTGTCGTAGCAGATGAGCACCCCGATCGGCCCGCAGTCGGTAGGGATTGCGTCGATGCTGTCGCCGCCCTGGATGTTCCACCAATAGCGCTCGTTGGGAGTGGGGTGGATTTTCTCCTGTTCGTGAATGGCGCCGTCGCGAAGGCAGACGAAGGCGACGTTCTGGATCTCGCCATCGGCGGTCTTGGTCGGATGGGAGCCGCCGATGATGTTGATGTTGAGGTTGATCGCCATCTCGCTCAGCGCCTGCCGGATTCTGGGCGTGTAGGTGGACAGCTTCTCGATTGCCTCCATCGGGGTTAGCGTCTTCTTCTCGAACGACAGCAGCTGAAGCGTGAAAAGCTCTGGAAACACCACGAAATCCGACTTGTAGTCCGCTGCAACGTCGACGAAATATTCGATGTTGCGGAGGAACTCGTCAAAGTCGGCGACCGCGCGTGCCTGAAGCTGGCAGGTTGCTACTCGAACCGCCTCGACCCCGCGAGGCAGCCTGAAATTCCTGGGCTGGTCCTGTTCCGCATAGGGATTTCGCCAGACCATCAGGGCTGCATGGCCGAGTGACGCCCGGTCGGAGGGGAGATAATCCTTGAGGACCGCCGCCGGCTCGAAACCGTTCGCCAGCTGAAAGCGGATCACGGGATCGTGGATTTTCCCCGCCGCGACCTGATCCAGATACTCCTGCGGACTGCCGACCTTGCGCCGGTTCTTCGCGTAATTGGGCATTCGCGCGCCGAAGACGATTCCGTTGAGCTCGAGCCGCTCGGCAAGCGACCGGCGCTCTTCGTACAGACGCCGGCCCAGCCGGGTTCCGCGAACTCCGGGATCGACGCACATCTCATAGCCGTAGAGCCAGTCGCCGGTGGGGTCGTGCCGGGAGCCGAAGCCGCCGCCCGTGATCTCGCGCCAGCTATGCTGTCTCATGGCGATCGAGCCGGGAATCCGGATCGACGCGCAATAGCCGACGATGCGGTCGTCGAGAATCGCGATAAAACAGCCTTCGGGATAATTGCTGATCTGCGCCCGGACTTCGCCGGCGCTGCCCGGATCCTCCTTGTAGCAGCGGGTGACGAGGGCGACGATGCCCTCGACGTCGCTCATCTGCGCCTGCCGGACCTCGAGCCGCCGTTTCGTGTTCTGCCTGACCATCAGCTGATGCCGCGGGCGGTCACGCCCAGTCGGTCATTGCCTCCTCGAGGTTGGAGCGGATCGCTTCGAAGAACTGCTCGGTGGTCAACCACGGCTGCTCGGGGCCGACGAGGATGGCGAGATCCTTGGTCATCTGCCCGCTTTCCACCGTCTCAACACAGACCCGCTCGAGAGTTTCTGCGAAGCGAACCACGTCCGGCGTGTCGTCGAACTTGCCGCGATATTTGAGGCCGCCGGTCCAGGCGAAAATCGATGCGATAGGGTTGGTCGAGGTTGCCTTGCCAGCCTCGTGCATCCGGAAATGGCGGGTGACAGTTCCGTGAGCCGCCTCGGCTTCGATCGTCTTGCCGTCCGGGGTCATCAGGACCGAGGTCATAAGGCCAAGCGATCCGAAGCCCTGCGCGACCTGGTCCGACTGGACGTCGCCGTCGTAATTCTTGCAGGCCCAGATGAACTTGCCGCTCCACTTGAGCGCGGATGCGACCATGTCGTCGATCAGGCGATGCTGATATTCGATTCCAGCTTCGTCGAACTTCGCCTTGTAATCGCTTTCGTAAATTTCCTCGAAGATGTCCTTGAAGCGGCCGTCATAGGCCTTGAGGATCGTGTTCTTCGTCGACAAATACACCGGCCAGCCGCGGTTGAGGCCGTAGTTGAAACAGGCATGAGCGAAGTCGCGGATCGACGCGTCGAGATTGTACATGCCCATGGCGACGCCGGAATCGGGGAAGTCGAACACTTCGAAGTCGAGCTCGTCGCCGTTCTCGCCAACCCATTTCATGGTCAGCTTCCCGGGACCCGGGACCAGGAAGTCGGTCGCCTTATACTGGTCGCCGAACGCATGGCGGCCAATCACGATGGGATCGGTCCAGCCGGGGATGATCCTGGGCACGTTCGACATGACGATCGGCTCGCGGAAAACGACTCCGCCAAGGATGTTGCGGATCGTGCCGTTGGGCGATTTCCACATTGTCTTGAGGCTGAATTCCTCGACTCGCGCCTCGTCGGGAGTGATCGTCGCGCATTTTACGCCAACGCCGTGCTTCTTGATCGCCTCGGCCGCTTCGACCGTTATCCGGTCGCCGGTCTCCTCGCGCTTCTGGATCGACAAATCGTAATAGAGGAGGTCGATATCGAGATAGGGCTGGATCAGCCGCTCGCGAATCCACTGCCAGATGATCCTGGTCATCTCGTCGCCGTCGAGCTCGACGACCGGGTTCTTCACCTTGATCTTCGCCATGTCTGTCCTGTTTTATGCTTTGAGCGCCTTGCGGGCCGCATAGGCGAAGCGCCGGAACGAACGCAACCGCGGCCAATTTGTGAATGCGGCCCGGTGGCTTTAAGGGCTCGCTCATGCCTGCTCTCGACAAGTCGGACTCTCCGCTCCCCACCACCACCGTCAAATGGCGTTTTCCGTCGGTCCACCCGGAGGGTCGCAAATTCCTTCTGATCTCCGCAGTTGCGACTCTCGTCGTCTACGGAGGGGTCAGCCATTTCCTCGGCTGGCTGCTGGTCGGCCTGACAATCTGGATCGCCGCATTCTTCCGCGATCCCGTTCGGACGACCCCGGTAGGGGGCAATCTCGTTGTCGCTCCGGCCGACGGGCTGATCACGATGATCGCCAAGGTGCCGCCACCGCCGGAGATCGCGGGCGCCGACGGCCTCGCCGACGCGGAGATGACCCGGGTGTCCATCTTCATGAGTGTGTTCGACGTGCACATCAATCGCTCGCCAATCGCCGGGCGAGTTCGGAAGATGGCCTATGTGCCCGGCAAGTTCCTCAATGCGGACCTCGACAAGGCGAGCGAGGACAATGAGCGGCAGCATTTCCTCATCGAAGGCGATGATGGCCTGTTGATTGGAGTGACGCAGATTGCGGGCCTGGTCGCCCGCCGAATCCTGACCTTTGTCGGCGAAGGCAATTCGCTGGAGGCGGGCCAGCGGATCGGGCTGATCCGCTTCGGAAGCAGGGTCGACGTCTATCTGCCTGCCGGAACCGGCCCGCGGGTCCTGCTCGGGCAGCGGACGATTGCCGGCGAGACCGTTCTTGCCGAGATCGGTGTCGAACCGGGCCTTGGCGGGCACAGTCAGTGACCGAGGCGCCGGCCCCGCATAAGGCCGGCATTCCGTTCCGTTCGCTTGCTCCAAATGCGGTGACCGCGCTGGCCTTGTGCTTCGGCCTCACCGGAATCCGCTTCGCTGTGGGCGGTGAGTGGGACAAGGCGATTGGAGCGATCATCTTTGCCGGGGTGCTCGATGCGCTGGACGGCCGGATCGCTCGCCTGTTGCGTGCCGATAGCCGGTTCGGAGCCGAGCTCGACAGCCTGTCGGACGTAATCGCTTTCGGTGTCGCTCCGGCGCTGGTCATTTTCCTGTGGTCGCTGAGCTCCGCGCCACAGTTCGGCTGGACCGCGGCGCTTGCGCTGGCGCTCGCCTGTGCGCTTCGGCTCGCTCGCTTCAATGCCCAGATCGATGACGACGACCAGCCCCATAAATCGGCTGGCTTCCTCACTGGAGTCCCGGCGCCCGCGGGGGCGGGCCTGGCTTTCATCCCCCTCTATCTTTGGCTGATTACCGGGGAGGAGATATTCCGCGCCTGGTATGTGACGATGCCATGGATTTTGTTCGTCGCACTGCTTTTGATCTCCAGCGTCGCCACCTACAGCTGGTCGAGCCTTCGGGTCCGCCGCTCTTCACGGCTGTTCGCGATCGCCGGGGTCGGGCTTCTTGGGGCTGCACTGGTCACCAACCCCTGGGTTACCCTGCTGGTAATCTGCTCACTCTACGCCGGAACGCTTCCGTTCAGCATCGCCAGCTATCAGCGGGTCAAGCGGCGAAAATCCGGGGAAGGCGCTTCAGACCGCCGCGTCCCACAAGCGCCGCGATGATGTCGCTGCGGCTGTCGCGGAGCAGTTGGAGAGCAAGACTTCCGGCGATCCAGAAGCAGGCGAGAAAGAGCAGATTCAAGAGCGGTCCAAGCATGTGAGTTCGTCCTGTTGCTTTGCGCGCCGGCCGCACTGCAGCGCTTCTGGAACTGACCAATGTTCCTACTTTGTTCTTCCGTGTCAAGGGGCTTTCATTAGCCAAAGCCAAGAGGTTGAACCGCCACGCTTCTTCGGCTAGTGGCGCGGCCATCACACAGGTGGAGCTTACATCCCGGTGCCGGCCGAAAGGCCGGTTACATGGTTCCACCGAGGTTTAACCGGAAGGAGAAGTCCAATGGCGACCAATGTCGTCACCATGCAGCAATTGCTAGAAGCCGGAACGCATTTCGGCCACCAGACCCATCGCTGGAATCCGCGGATGAAGCCGTACATCTTCGGCGACCGCAATGGCGTCCACATCATCGATCTGTCGCAGACCGTACCATTGTTCGCGCGGGCGCTCGAGTTTGTCAGTCAGACCGTCGGCCGCGGCGGCAAGGTTCTGTTCGTCGGTACCAAGCGCCAGGCGCAGGATCCGGTAGCCGAGGCTGCGCAGGTATGCGGTCAGCACTTCGTCAATCACCGCTGGCTTGGCGGCATGCTGACGAACTGGAAGACCATTTCCAACTCGATCAAGCGCCTGAAGACTCTCGGAGAACAGCTTTCGGGCGACACTGCGGGGCTTACCAAGAAGGAAGTCCTCCAGCTGACCCGCGAGCGTGACAAGCTCGAAAAGTCGCTTGGAGGAATTCGCGACATGGGCGGGCTCCCCGACGTCATGTTCGTCATCGATACCAACAAGGAAGAACTTGCGGTCAAGGAAGCCAATGTCCTTGGAATCCCGGTCGTCGCGATCCTCGATTCCAACAGCAACCCGACGGGAATCGCCTTCCCCGTTCCGGGCAATGACGACGCCAGCCGGGCGATCCGCCTCTATTGCGACGCGGTCGCGGCGGCGGTGAATTCCGGCCGTGCCGGCGAAGCCCAGGCGAAGGGCGTGGACATCGGCGCAATGGCCGAGCCCCCGGCAGAGCCCGCGCTACAGGCGTGAGCATCCCCCCTCCCGCTCGCGGGAGGGGAACGAGGGGCGGGCCTGTTTTCAAGGTCCGGCCCCCAGACATTCTCACCCCCAACCCCTCCTGCCAGCGGGAAGGGAGCAGAGAGGAACAGACATGGCCGAGATCACTGCAGCAAGCGTGAAAGTGCTTCGCGAGCGCACCGGCGCCGGCATGATGGATTGCAAGAAGGCGCTTGCCGAGACCGGAGGCGATATGGAAGCTGCGGTCGACTGGCTTCGCGCCAAGGGGCTTTCTGCTGCGGCCAACAAGGCCGGCCGGACTGCCGCTGAAGGGCTCATCGCAGTTGCCGTCGAAGGTGCGCGCGGAGCGGTTGTCGAGGTCAATTCCGAGACCGACTTCGTGTCCAAGAACGAGCAGTTCCAAGAGTTCGTCCGCAACGTCGCCGACCTTGCGCTCCATCACGGCGAGGATGTCGGGGCGCTCGGTGCCGTCCAATATCCGGGCGGCGGAAGCGTCCAGGAAGCGCTGACCAATAACATCGCAACCATCGGCGAGAACCAGTCGCTGCGCCGCGCTGCTGTGATCGAAGTTCAGAACGGCGTTGTTGTTCCCTACGTCCACAACGCCGTCGCCCCGGGCCTCGGCAAGATCGGCGTGCTGGTCGCTCTTGAGAGCGAAGCCCCGGCCGAAACCCTACAAGCGCTCGGCAAGCAGATCGCAATGCACATTGCGGCCGCAAACCCGCTTGCCCTTAACGGCGACGATCTCGATCCCGAGCTGGTCGAGCGCGAGCGTGCGATCGCGATGGAGAAGGCCAAGGACAGCGGCAAGCCGCAGAACATCATCGAGAAGATGGTCGAGGGCGGCCTTGCCAAGTTCCGCAAGGAAAACGCGCTTTTGTCGCAGCTGTTCGTGATGGACAACAAGACCCCCGTCGCGGACGTTCTGGCGTCGTCGGCAAAAGAGGCCGGCAGCGGCATCGAGCTGACCGCCTTCGTTCGCTTTGAGCTCGGCGAGGGCATCGAGAAGAAGCAGGACGACTTCGCCGCCGAGGTTGCTGCTGCCGCCGGCCAGAAGAAGGACGAGCCCGTCGCCTGAAGGACCTCCAAACGGCTTAGCAGTTGGCAACGGGGCGGCTGCGCCATAAAGCGGGCCGCCCTTCTTGCATCTTGAGGACAGCCCCCGCCATGAGCCGCCCGCGATTCAAACGGATCCTGCTGAAACTCTCGGGCGAAGCGCTGATGGGGAAGGGGCAATTCGGAATTGACCCCAACGCCGTGGACTCGCTGGCGCGAGAGATCATCGCCGCTCGGGAGTATTGCCCCGAGCTCTGCCTGGTGGTCGGCGGCGGAAACATCTTCCGCGGGATGGCCGCTGCCGCGCTTGGCTTCGACCGGGCCACCGCCGATTATATGGGAATGCTCGCGACGGTGATGAACGCGCTCGCTCTCCAGGGTGGGCTCGAGAAGCTTGGAGTCGAGACCCGGGTGCTGTCCGCCATTCCAATGGCCAGCGTCTCGGAGCCTTATATTCGAAGGCGCGCTCTCCGTCACATGGAGAAGGGTCGCATCGTGCTGTTCGCCGCAGGCACCGGAAACCCCTATTTCACCACCGACACGGCGGCTGCGCTTCGTGCCGCGGAGATGGGCTGCGACGCCTTGTTCAAGGGCACCAGCGTCGACGGTGTCTATACCGCGGACCCCAAGAAGGTCGCCGACGCCAAGCGCTACGACGAGCTGACCTTCAGCAAGGTGCTCAGCGATGACTTGAGGGTGATGGACGCCTCGGCCGTCGCCTTGTGCCGCGACAATGATATTCCGATCATCGTCTTCAACGTCCGCCAGCCCGGCAACCTTGCCGAAGTGCTCGCCGGGCGGGGCAAATCGACGATCGTTCACAACCAGGAGTAGAGAATGGCCACGACTATGGACAAATCGGACCTGCAGCGCCGGATGCAGGGCGCAATCGATGCGCTGAAGCACGATCTCGCGGGCCTTCGCACCGGGCGCGCCTCGACGGCGCTGGTCGATGCGGTCCAGGTGGACGTCTACGGAAGCCACATGCCGCTGAACCAGGTCGCGACCGTATCCGTGCCGGAGCCGCGGATGCTGACGGTCCAGGTGTGGGACCGCTCCAACGTCCAGTCCGTCGAAAAAGCGATCCGCTCCGCCGGTCTTGGCCTCAACCCGATTACCGACGGCCAGTTGGTCCGGTTGCCGATCCCTGACCTCACCGAGGAGCGGCGCAAGGAGCTTGCCAAGCTTGCCGGTCAGTATGCGGAGAAGGCGAAGATCGCGGTACGCAACGTCCGCCGGGACGGGATGGACCAGCTCAAACAGGACGAGAAGAAGCACGCGATCAGCGAGGATGAGCGCAAGCGGCTCGAGGTGGACGTCCAGAAACTCACCGACGACACGATCAAGGATATCGACGACCTCGCCGATTCCAAGGAAAAGGAAATCCTCGGCCAGTGATTTCCGCTCCAGGTCCGGTTGCCCCGGGGAACGTCGAGGGGCCCGAGCTGGAAACTGCCTCGGCTTCCCTCGACAGGAACGGGAACGGACCTGTCCCCCGTCACGTCGCCATCATCATGGACGGCAATGGCCGCTGGGCCACTGCACGCGGCCTTCCAAGGCTCGCAGGGCACAAGGCTGGAGCGGAAGCGGTCCGGCGAGCCCTCCAGGCTGCTGCCGACGCCGGCGTGGAGGTCCTGACCCTCTATGCCTTTTCGTCCGAGAACTGGCGCCGGTCGGATGAGGAGATCGCCGACCTGACGGGCCTGATGCGCTTCTATCTCGAGCGCGAACTCGACAAGCTGATGGATGAAGGGGTGAAGCTCCGGCTGATCGGCGATTACCGGGCGTTTGGGCCGGACCTGAGCCAAAGGCTCGAATCGGCAGTCGAACGAACGGCGGGAAACAGCAGGCTGACGCTCGTGGTCGCGCTCAACTACGGTTCTCGCCGCGAGCTTGCCCAGGTGGCCTCGGCGCTTGCCCGCCGAGCCGCTTCGGGTGAGATCGACCCGGAGACGATCGACGAGGCAGCGATCGAGTCGGAGCTGGACACCGCCGGGCTGCCCGAGCTCGACCTTTTGATCCGCACCTCGGGCGAAGTCCGGTTGTCGAATTTCCTGCTGTGGCAAAGCGCCTATTCTGAGCTTCTGTTCACTCCGGTGTTGTGGCCGGACTTCGGCGAGCAGGCGTTCAACGATGCTCTTGAGCAATATTCGCAGCGCCAGCGCCGCTATGGTGGCCGATGAGCGAGCTCGTCGTCCGTACCGCCACCGCCGTGGTGATGGTCATGGTCGCGATCGTGGCGACGATGATGGGCGGCTACGGCTTTGCAATCCTGGCCGCGGCTGGAGCGACCGCTGTCTTCTACGAATGGACCCGGATGACCCGCGGTTGGGGCGCCGGCTGGTATGTTGGCGGCTTCGCTTATGCCCTTCTTGCCGCGCTTGCTCTGCTTTGGATCCGCGACCGCGCCGACAATGGCGTAGCGCTTGCTTTGTGGGTTTTCATCATAGTCTGGGCAACCGACATCGGCGCTTTTTTCGCGGGCCGGTCGATCGGCGGGCCAAAGCTCGCACCGGCGATCAGCCCGAACAAGACCTGGGCGGGATTCTACGGCGGTGTCGCAGCCGCGACTATCACCGGCGCGGCATGGGCTTTGTTCACCGGGCTTGAGTGGCTCGTTCTTCTACTCGCGCCCTTGCTGTCGGTCGCGGCACAAGGCGGGGATCTTTTCGAAAGCTGGATGAAGCGGCGCGCGGGGGTCAAGGATTCAGGGCGATGGCTTCCGGGCCATGGCGGCCTGTTCGACAGGTTGGACGGGTTGCTTCCAGTGGCGATCTTGACGGCTCTCGCCGTCCTCGCGGGCGCGGCGTGAAGCGTATCTCCATTCTTGGCGCGACCGGGTCCATTGGCCAGTCGACCCTGGACCTGATCGAGCGGTGGCCGG
>JACDCV010000222.1 GCA_013817375.1 Sphingomonas sp. | reverse complement strand
GAACGCGGCGCGGCTGACCGACTATCTGCAGGCGGTTGAGGAAGAGCTGAGGTCAAACGAGTGACTGACGGCGACGACCCGTTGGACAAATATGAGCGGATCGCCCGCTTCTACGACTTCGTCGATCTGCCATTCGAGTATCTGCGCTACCGATCAATCCGACCGCTGCTGTTTCGCGATTTAAACGGGCGACTGTTGGATGCTGGAGTCGGCACCGGCAGGAATCTGGCTTTTTATCCGCGCGGGTCCGAAGTGTTCGGTGTCGATCTTAGCCCCGCCATGCTTAAGCACGCTGCTCGGAGGAGCAAAAATTCAGGCGCTAGCGTCCATCTCCTCGAAATGGACCTGACCAGGTTGGCGTTTGCCGACGACTTCTTCGATGCGGCCGTTGCCTCGTTCGTGTTCTGCACGATGCCCGCGAAAGCCAGGACGGCGGCTCTACGGGAGCTAGCGCGTGTGGTGCGGCCAGACGGACGGGTCCGGCTGCTTGAATATGCACCGGCTCAGACCACCTTCAGGAGAGCGGTAGCTCGTGTTTGGCAGCCCTGGGCGCGCTGGGCCTTTGGTGCGAAGCTCCAGCACGACATCGAACCGGAGCTTGCCGAAGCCTCGCTAGAAGTGATCAGCTCATGCTACGTGAGCAGCTCCATCAAACTCATCGGAGCCAAGCCCGCGACGTGAGTCTACACCGCTGGCGAAATCATTGCGGGATATTGGCGGCCGTAACGGCCAGCTGGTCTGGCCGCCGCGATCGCAATGTTGGTCGCGTGGCTTACGGGCACCAGCGGCGCGTCGGGTATGCCGTAGCTATAAGCTTCCAAGGCGTTTGGCTTAGGGCGAGAGGCGGTCGGGCAGGTGAGACACACTGCTCATTCACATCTGGGGCTAATGTCCGCACTGCGTCTTAAAGAAATCGGCGCTCGTCAGAGGGTGCCTGCGGTTCGGGGATAGATGGACCTCCTCAGCCTTTTGTTGACCTGACACGCGTCTGCCCGCTCAGAATGAAGGGCGCTCAAATGAGCGCCCTTGATCCTTCAATCAGAACTGGAAACCGACGCCTGCGTTGGCGCCGACATGCTTGGTCGTGTCGTAGGTTACTCCCACCTTGAACACCGTACTGCCGTTGGAGACGCGGTGAGACCCGCCGATCGCCAAGGCGGCCCGGCCGCGATAGGTGCCGACGCCAGCCGCGATCATGCTCCGGCCGGCATCCATCGCTTGCGGCAAGGCAGCAGCGGCAAGCGCCGCGCTAGTTCCGGCGCGCGCCTCACGACGGTTGCCGCGCAGGTCGAACGACAGATCGTCTAGCCTCGCGCCAAGCGCCGCGTCGCCCGCCGCCCGAGCGCTGGATTCGCCGGAAATCGCAGCGTTGACCGAGTTCAGCTGGCTGACATTGACCGCATCGGTCGACGCGGTTCCGGCCGCGACATTGACGATCCGGCGCTCGCCGCCCGCGGTCCCGACCGAGACGGTATTGGCTTGGGTCGCCACCGAGCCAACGCCAAGCGCGACGCTGTTCGCGCCCGAAGCCACAGCCGAACGCCCAAGCGCAGTGCTGTCGTCGCCCGTCGCCTTGGCGGAATTGCCCAGAGCAGTGGTTCGAGCACCGGTAGCATCGGCTTCCCAACCCACGGCGGTCGCTCCGATCCCGGTGGCATCGGACAAGGCGCCAACGGACGTGGAGTGGAAGCCGGTCGAATTGGCCTCGTAACCAAGTGCCGTCGTTTCCTCATTCGAGGCTACGCTATCCGATCCGATCGCGGTCGAGCGGGCGCCGGTCGCGGCAGCGTTCTGACCAAGCGCGGTCGAGTTTTCGCCGCTTGCGACGGACTGCTGGCCGACAGCGGTCGCTTCGACAGCGGTCGCGGTCGCGGAGCGACCTAGCGCGGTGCTGTCGGTCGCGGTGGCCCGAGACGCATTGCCGAGCGCGGTGCTGCGCGCGGCGGTTGCATCGGAATCCCACCCGATCGCTGTCGAGCCAATGGCGGTCGCGTCCGAGATTGCGCCAACCGCTGTCGAGTGGAAACCGGTCGAGTTGGCGTCATAACCCACCGCGGTTGCATCCTCGTCCGTGGCGTTGGCGCCGTTGCCGATCGCCGTGGTTTGAATGTCGGTCGCGTTTGCATCCACCCCGACGGCGGTCGAGGACACGCCCGATGCGGTTGCGGTGGTTCCGCACTCGAGCGAACCGGTGGCTGCGGAGGGAGCTTGGGGGACGCCATTGATGTCGCAGGCTTCCTGGGCACTCGCGGGCTGAGCGCCGGCAAAAGCCAAGATCGCTGCTAGGCCGGTACCGGCCAAAAGACTCATTGAAAACATTGTTCGTTCTCCCTTTTTTTTGGAGCGATCGCGGTTAACGTCGCAACGGAGTTACGAACTTACCTCATCTAAAGATGCAGGTCGGTTAGAATTGCCTAGTCACAAGCAATGTCCGCTTTGGGTCGAAAGCAGACACAAGCCGGCAATCGGCCAGCCTCGGACCGCATCGACGACTTTCCCGCGTTTCAGGCCGGATCGACGTCCCGCGCTGGCGCAACCCTCGCCGCCGCCTCGGTCAGCGAATGACCGATCAGGATTGCCGCGAACTCGCGCCCGCGGTGCGTGTCGATCACCCGCAACGCGGGCTGCGGAAGCACGTCCACGGAATCGCGAATGACGGCCTCGAGCATGGCGTTCATCTGCGCTTCGC
>JACDCV010000221.1 GCA_013817375.1 Sphingomonas sp. | reverse complement strand
GTGGCGGCCAATCTCAAGCCGCGATCGACGGCTGCTCTTACGAGCGACACGAGCGCGCTACGCCACTGTTGCGCGGCCGAGCAGCCGCTGGGCCGCCGCGACATGCATCCGCTCGATCATCTGCCCTTCGAACCGCTCCGCACCGCCGCCATAAGCATCGACCAGCCGTCGGGCCCGGTCGATTTCCTCCTCCGACGGCGAGAAGGCGCGGTTGCAGGGCGCGATCTGCCTTGGGTGGATCAGGCTCTTGCCGTCGAAGCCGAGACGCCGCCCTTCCGCGCATTCGGCGGTAAAGCTGTCGAGGTCGTCGAGATCGTTGAACACGCCGTCGAACACCGCCACTCCGGAAGCGCGGGCGGCCAGCACGATCGTCTGAAGCGCCATCTGCAGCGGCTGGCGGCCCGCCCCCGGCGGGAGATCGAGATCGGCAGCGAGATCGTTGGTGCCGGCGATCAGCCCCGCGCATTCGGGCGCGATCTTGGCCGCTGCGAGCACTCCGGCGGCAGTCTCGATCATCGCCAGCAGGGGTTTCGACAGTGCTTCGGCGACGCCTCGCGCCAAATGCGCGGAAGCTGCACGCGGGAGGACGGCGAAGGCGGCGCCTGACTGAGCGACTGCGTCCACATCGACCGAATGCCACTCGCTTCCAATCGCGTTCAGCCGGATGGCCAGCGGCATCGGCCAGTCGCCGCTCGCCGCCTCCACGGCTGCTGAACGCGCCGAGGCCTTGTCCTCGGGCCTGACCGCATCCTCGAGGTCGAGAACCACGAGATCCGCGGCTGACTCGCGTGCGTGGTGGATCGCCCGCGGGTTGGACGCGGGCAGGAACAATATTGAGCGGACCACCTCAAGCGTGCTGTTCACCCCGATTTTCCTTCCGTTTCCCTGTCCCGCGACGCATCATGGCCGCCCGATAGATGCGAGGACAGACATGCTGACCTACCTGATGACCGCAATCGCCGTACTGGCGCTGCTGTTCGTAATCATGAGCGTCAAGATCGTTCACCAGGGCTATCGCTACACGATCGAGCATTTCGGACGCTTCATCCGCGTCGCCGAACCCGGCTTCAACTTCGTCCCGCCGTTCTTTTACCGCGTCGGGCGCAAGGTCAACATGATGGAACAGGTGCTCGATATTCCGGGCCAGGAGATCATCACCAAGGACAATGCGATGGTCGCGGTGGACGGCGTGGTGTTCTTCCAGGTGCTCGACCCCGCCAAGGCAGCCTATGAAGTCAGCGACCTCTATTCGGCGCTGATGGCGCTTTCGACGACCAATTTGCGGACCGTCATGGGGTCGATGGACCTCGACGAGACATTGTCCAAGCGCGACGAGATCAACGCCCGCCTGCTGATCGTCGTCGACGAGGCGACCGAGGCGTGGGGCGTCAAGATCACCCGTGTCGAGGTCAAGGACATCCGGCCCCCGCAGGACATTTCCAACGCAATGGCGCGGCAGATGAAGGCCGAACGCGAAAAGCGCGCCAACATCCTGGACGCCGAAGGCTTTCGCGCAGCCGCCATCCTGAAGGCGGAGGGCGACAAGCAATCGCGGATCCTGGAATCCGAGGGCCGCAAGGAAGCGGCGTTCCGGGAAGCCGAAGCTCGCGAGCGCGCTGCCGAGGCGGAGGCCAAGGCCACCACCCTCGTTTCGGACGCAATCGCCGGCGGCAACTCGCAGGCGATCAACTATTTCATCGCCCAGAAATATGTCGAGGCGGTCGCGGAATTCGCCCGCTCGCCAAACGCCAAGACCATCCTGTTCCCGGTCGAGGCGACCCAGCTGATCGGGTCTCTGGGCGGAATTGGCGAGATCGCCAAAATGGCTTTTGCGCCGGACAAGTCCGCTCCGGAGCAGGCACCGAAGGGCCGCGCTCAGTCGGGCGTGCCCAGGATCGAGGGCTGATGTTCGACGACATCGATCCGGGTTGGCTGTGGACTATCGGCGGCGTCTTGCTGCTCGCCACCGAAATGCTGGTGCCCGGAGTCTTCCTGGTGTGGATTGGGATCGCTGCAATCGTCACCGGCCTGTTTGCCTTGCTGCTCGGGATCGGGATTGCCGGCCAGTTGGGCCTGTTCGCCCTTTATTCGGTGCTCGCGGTGATGGTCGGCCGCCGCTTCTACGCGGTGAAGGGCAGCGATAATGTGGACGTGCTCCTCAACGACCCCGGAGCCCGGATGATTGGCCGGCGGGTCACCGTAGTCACTGCCGTCGACGAGGACAGTGGAAGGGTCCGCGTCGGCGATTCGGAGTGGAGCGCTCGCGGCGGCCCGGCCGAGCCTGGTGACCGCGTTCGAATCACGAGGGTTGAAGGAAACTGCCTGATCGTGGAGGCTGACCGGCGACTATCCAGCTCATAGCTTCGGAGTTTCCCGCCTTGACCCACAGCCCCTTCGTTCGCCGTCACCTCCTCGTCGCAATTGCAGCCACAGCTTCGCTGCCGCTCCTGTCCGCCTGCGCCCAGCAGGCAGTGGCCGTCGCCCCGATGGCCCCGGCTGCCGCGCCGGCACCCGTCGTCCCTGCCGCGACCGCCGAAGCGCAGGCTCTGGCGCTTCTCGACAGCGCCGCCGAAAATCTCCTCCGCCTCTCTCCGGAAGCGGCAACGTCGCTCGGGATCGACACCGGCGCCCGTGCGCAACTTCGGCACAAGCTCAGCGACCGGTCGGCACAGGGCCAGGCGCAGGTCGCGGCCCTCCTTCGCACC
>JACDCV010000220.1 GCA_013817375.1 Sphingomonas sp. | reverse complement strand
GCCAGAGATTTTCGCGCTGACCGGGACGGCTTGCTCTGGGCGAGTGAATGAGCTGCCCGCCAAGCGCTGCCAGCGGCGGCCCATAGGTTGCTGCCGAGGCGGCGAGAAACGGGTCCCACTGCAGCGGAGCGGCGCCCACAAGCGCCCGCTCCCGATTGTGGGCGGCGAGAAGGCGCGCTGCGACTGGATCGAAAGGCTGCGCCTGCGCCGCAGACGGAGCTGACAAGGCCATCAGGATCAGGACAGTCGCGACACTCTTCAAAGGCGTGACCACTTTAATCCCCCCCGTTTCGACCTGGAGCAGCTTAGGCCGCCGCGCGAATTAGCCAAGGGGCGTAGAATTCCTTGAGCATCGCAACCACCACGTCGGGGTCGTCCTGCTGGTTCACGCGGTTGCGAAGCTCGGCAGAGCCGGGAAGCCCCTTGGTGTACCAGCCGAAATGCTTGCGGGCGAGATTGACGCCGGTCTGGCGGCCATAGAGCGACAGCATCTCATCATATTGGCCAAGCATCACGTCGAGCTGCTCGTCGAGCGACGGTGCGGTCCACGCCCTTCCTTCGCACAGCTGCGCCACCGCCTCGGCCAGAAGCCATGGCCTGCCATAGGCGCCCCGCCCGATCATCACCCCGTCCGCGCCCGAAGCGCCAAGCGCCTCGCGGGCGTCTTCGACCGAGCAGATGTCGCCGTTGACGATCACCGGGATCGACACCGCATCCTTGACCTTGCGGACGAATGCCCAGTCGGCATTGCCCTTGTACATCTGGCAACGGGTGCGGCCGTGGACGGTGATCATCCGGATGCCGAGATCCTCGGCGATCCGCGCAAGCTCTGGCGCGTTCAAGCTATTGTGGTCCCAGCCCATGCGCATCTTGAGCGTCACCGGCAGCTTGACCGCCTTGACCGTCGCGGCGATCAGCGCAGTAGCCAGCGGGAGCTTCGCCATCAGCGCCGATCCCGCATCGCCATTGACGACCTTGCGGACCGGGCAGCCCATGTTGATGTCGATGATTGCGGCGCCGCGCTGCTCGTTGAGCTTGGCCGCTTCCGCCATCACTTCCGGCTCGCATCCGGCAAGCTGGAGCGACACCGGCTGCTCGCACGGGTCCCACAGCGCCTTTTGAAGCGACTGGCGAGTTTCGCGGATCATCGCCTGGCTGGCGATCATCTCGCTGACGGTCAGGCCCGCTCCAAAGCGCTTCACGGCCCGCCGGAACGGTAGGTCGGTGACACCCGTCATCGGCGCCAGGATCACCGGCGCGTCTATGCGAACGGGGCCGATCTGGATCGGCTTCAAGGCGGGCGCAATGCTCATTTCGGTCGCAGGCCTTTACAGCCGGGGGCCTTGGCGGACAAGGCAAGCGGGCCTAGACGCCCGGACGGTGACAACCACAGCACTCATTGTCGCGGCCGGACGAGGCGAACGTCTCGGCGGCGGTCTTCCCAAGCAATATCGGATGCTCGGCGGCAAGGCCGTGCTCCGGCGCGCGGTGGAAGCGCTGGCGTCGCACCCGGCAATCGCCCGAGTCCGGGTCGTCGTCGGCCCCGGCCAGCAGGAGCTCGCTCGCGAGGCGCTTGGCGATCTCGACGTTGGAACGCTGATTGAGGGCGGCGCGGAGCGGGCAGATTCCGTCCGCTCCGGCCTTAAGCAGATCGACGGGGACGCAGTTCTTGTCCACGATGCGGCCCGGCCCTTCTGCCCCGCAGCCGTCATCGACCGTCTCCTCGCGCCGCTGGAGTTCTTCGACGGAGCCGCGCCGGTCCTAACCGTGCGCGATACGCTCGCAAGAGCTGCCGAAACACTAAGCGAAAGCATCGACCGCACCGGCGTGGTTCGGGTGCAGACTCCCCAGGCCTTCCGCCTCGCCGCGCTGCGCCAGGCTCATGAAGCGTGGAGCGGCGCTTCGCCGACCGATGAGACGATTGTCGCTCGCGCCGCCGGGCTCAGCGTGGCCGCGGTTGCCGGCGATCCCGCGCTCGAGAAAATCACGTCCCCGTCGGACTTCGCCCGTGCCGAGGAGTGGCTGGCTTCGCGCCTGGTCCCGCGGACCGGGATCGGCTTCGACGTCCATGCCTTTGCCGGCGACGGCCCGATCATGATGGGCGGGGTTTCGATCCCGCACCCGCGCGGCCTTGCCGGCCATAGCGATGCCGATGTCGTTCTTCACGCGATCACCGATGCGCTTCTCGGCGCTGCCGGCCTTGGCGATATCGGCGAGCATTTCCCGCCTTCCGATCCGCAATGGAAAGGCGCCGCGTCCGAGCGCTTCCTTGCTTATGCGACGGCGCTGATCCGCGAGCGCGGCGGGATCATCGATCATGTCGACTGCACGATCATCTGCGAGGAGCCCAAGGTGGGTCCGCATCGCCTGGAGATGAGGGGCAGGATCGCGGCCGTCCTCGGCGTTCGGGACGACCGGGTAAGCATCAAGGCGACCACCACCGAAGGCCTCGGCTTTACCGGCCGCCGCGAAGGGATTGCCGCCCAGGCGGTCGCCAATATCCGACTGGAGTTTAGTGAATGAGCGATAGCCTGCTGCCCGACACGCTTGTCGACCGAGCGCGCGAGGTCATCGAGGCCAACCGCAAGCTGGAACGGCGGATAGCGGTCGCCGAAAGCTGCACCGGCGGCCTCGTCTGCGCTGCACTTACCGAGATTCCCGGTTCGTCCGACGTGTTCGAGGCCGGCTACGTCACCTATTCCAATG
>JACDCV010000062.1 GCA_013817375.1 Sphingomonas sp. | reverse complement strand
GTTGAGGCCCATCCCGATCGCGTCGGTGGCGACCAGATAATCAACCTCGCCGCGCTGGAACATCGCCACCTGGGCGTTGCGGGTGGCAGGCGACAGGCCGCCCATGACGACCGCCGCGCCGCCGCGGAAACGGCGGAGCGCCTCGGCAAGCGCGTAGACCTGCTCGGCGGAGAAGGCGACGACGGCGGAGCGCGGCGGCAGCCGCGACAGTTTGACGCTGCCCGCATAGCGAAGGGTCGAAAAACGCGGCCGGGTGACGATCTCGGCGTCGGGAAGAAGCTCGCGGACCATCGGCTTGAGGGATTGCGACCCCAGGATCAGCGTTTCCTCGCGGCCGCGCACCCGCAGCATCCGGTCGGTGAAGACGTGCCCGCGCTCGGGGTCGATACCAAGCTGCGCCTCGTCGATCGCGGCAAAGGCGAAATCGCGCTGGAGATCGTTCGGGTCGCTTTTATCGGCGGCGCTCGGGACAGGCATGCTTTCGGCGGTGCAGAGGAAATAGCGCGCATGCTGAGGAACGATCCGTTCCTCGCCGGTAAGGAGCGCGACCTGCTTCTCGCCCTTGATCGCGACGACTCGGTCGTAAACTTCGCGGGCAAGGAGCCGGAGCGGGAAGCCGATGACTCCCGACGAATGGCCGCACATCCGCTCTATGGCGAGATAGGTCTTGCCGGTATTTGTCGGCCCCAGGATCGCCCGGACCGGGCCGTCGTCACGCCGCGCCATGGGTACGAATGTGGCAGCGCCCGGCCAAAGCGCAAGTTCCCGATTTTAAACAGGCTTTAACCCTGTCTGGAGCATCACTGGCTCAACATGCCCGCAACATTTCCAGCGACCGAGGAATCGGCCCGGGCCGCGCTTGCTCGCGCACGGGCCCGCTATGTCTCGGCTGGACCATCCGGGGACAGCTTCACACTGGTCGTCGACCTTGCCGCCGAGCCGGTTGGAACCTTGTGGCTTCGCGGCGTTGCCACCCTGGCATTGCTGTGCGGTTCGGCGCTCGCGCTTGCGCCCGGAATCGACCTCGCCAGCGCTCATGCAAATGCGCCAATTCACTCCGACCAATTCCGGATGAACCAGATGCTTGGCGGCGGCGAGCTGGTTGGGGCGGAAGATCTCCGAGGCGAGCCGCTGCCGGTATCGAAACCGGTAACAGCCTCCGATTCGAGCGCGATCCGCGTTCAGGGGCCGGTGACGGACGGGCTTTACTGGTCGCTTCGCTCGGCAGGAGTGACTTCGGAGGTCGCGGCCGCCTATCTCGCCGCACTTTCCACTCGCCTGGACGTCGGTTCGGAGGTCGCACCTTATGACCGCTTCGACCTGGTCTTTTCCAAAGATGTGCAAGGCGAGCCGCAGCTTTTGCTCTACGCCGCTCTCCACCGCGTCGACGGGCGGGATGTCGAGCTTATGAGGTGGAACGTCGGCGCTCGCAGCGACTGGTTCGACAGCGACCTGAGCGGCGACCAGGCGAGCGCCGGGCTGATGGCTCCGGTCGCTGGTCGGATCACCTCGGGCTTCGGGGTTCGCCACCACCCGATCCTTCGCTTTGCGCGATTCCACGGCGGGATAGACTTTGGAGCCCCCTCGGGAAGCCCGATCGTCGCTGCTACCGACGGCATCGTCGTCGGCGCCGGCTGGAACGGCGGCTACGGGCGCCAGGTCCGGGTGGCTCACGAGGGCGGGATCGTCACGACCTATTCGCACATGAGCTCGATTGCGGCCTCGCCGGGCGAGACGGTAAGGCAGGGGCAGGTGATCGGCCATGTCGGCTCGACAGGGCTTTCGACCGGGCCGCACCTCCATTTCGAGGTCAAGGTGAACGGCCGCGCGGTGGATCCGATGCAGGTCCGTTTGCAGGTCCGACCGACGATCAGCGGCAGCCAGAAGCAGGCATTCGACGCGCGCCTAAGGCAGCTTCTGTCGATAGGAACGAAGACGGCCCAGCTTTCGTCGTAGGACAAACAGGGCCGGCGTCGAGCGTGCGAATATCAGCGATGCAGGAAAGTGGACTTCAGCCGAAGGTCAACACGATAGTCGCCAACGTGGCTGCTCAGTAAGGCTCGCCCTTGGCAGTGTTGCAGGGGCCCTCTCCTCCTCCCGGAACGCAGACACCCATCTGGATCCGCTCCGTCTGCTCGCGATGGATTTTCGCTCGGGACTGCCATTCGCTAACCGTCAGGCAGACCTTCGTGGCGCCCAGGCGAGTGCCGATCTTCTCTTCCTTCTGGCAAACGATCTTGTCGGGATTGCCCGTGACCGCCGCTGGCCGGCTCGTTTGGTAGGAGCTTATCTGCGCGGGTGCGACGCTCGCGAACATTGCCAACGGGCCAATCATCAGCGTGCCCAAGCAAGATGAATTTGCGTCCCACGACCTGCTCTCCCCCAACGAACTTTCACTATACCAGTTTTACGTATCGCGCACATTGCAAGCGAAATCAAAGGTTTAGCGCAAAAAACGCATGATATCGGCCGGGGGTTGAAACGGACATTCGACCAAGCCTGTTGGCAACCGGTCTGTGCTCCATGAACCTTCGCCGCGGTCGTGCTTTGAACAAGGCGATGAAACAGGCAATTGCGCTCCTGGCCCCCCTGCTGGCTGCGTGCGGCGGAGACGGAGGCAATGAGGCTTCGGGACCCGCTCCCCGGGCAGTGGTCCAGACTGCGCAGCTTACCGGCCTTTACGAGGCTCCCGGCGAAGGCGCGCAAAGTTCGCGGCTGTGCATGGTTTCGAAGCCCAACGGAGCCGCTTCGTTCGGGCTCGTCAGCGAGACTCCAGGCGGCAGTTGCAGCGGCACCGGCGAGGCGGTGCGCACCGGCAATGCGCTTCGCTTGATAATGGCTGGCGACGAGCAATGCGTGATCGAGGCGCAGATCGGCGGGACTCAGGTGACGTTCCCCTCAGCTGTCCCCGTAAGCTGCGCTTATTATTGCGGCCCGGGCGCCACGATAAGCGGCGAGAGTTTCGAGAAGACCGGCGGCACTTTGGACGATGCGATGAGCGCGGCCGACCTCGCTGGAGATCCGCTCTGCGGCTGATGGCGCCGCCGGGGCGCCACTCAGCTTAAGCGAAGCCGCCGTTGCAGGGCGAAGTCGCGCCCCGGCCGTCGGAGCCCCACTTGCGAAAGCCGCTGCTGTCGACGTGAAATCGCGAGCCGCTGTAGAAGCCAAGGCCGGTGCTATATTGCGGGCCGCGCTGGGCATGGGCGGTGCAAAGCCGGGCGACCAGGTCCCCGCGGTCGATCTCGCCCGCCGGAACCAGATCCATTGCAAAGAACATCCGGTGAGCCGAGCGCGGCTTGCCGTTGGAGCAGCCGTTCAGCTCCGAGTTGCGGAAGCCCGAGAGCGCCTCGACCTCGCCGATCGCGGGCTGAACCTCGTTCTTCACGAAGGCGAGGGTCTGGACGATGTTTTGCCACTGTCCGGCCGGAGCCACTTCGAAGCGGCCAGCGGCGCACTGACGCCACGACGAGGAGGTGCGGACGAGCTGCCACAAGGGGACCACGTTCTGGACGCTTTTGTCGGCCAGGAAGTCCCGGAACGAGCGCACCTTGTCGCGGTTCTCCGGCGACTGGGCGAGCCAGGCGTGATAGTCCGCCTTCGACTGGCCGGGCGCGACGTCCTGCGCGCTTGCAGTGCCAGCCGCGAGTGCCGCGACCGCCGCTCCTGCAGCGATGATAAAGTGCTTGAAAATGGACTTTCCCCCTGAATATCTGCATGCCGCGGACTTCTCGGGAGCCCGTCAACTTATTGTTCTTTATACAGATTTCAGGCTTAAGCGGGGCTGAACCAGAAGCTGTCAGGGCGGCGAGCCGGCCTTACCTGCCGTGGCCGCGCCAGCGCTTGATCGTTCGCTGGATGATCCCTTCCTCGCCGCCGGTCTCGCGCCACAAGGCAGCGAAGCTGGGATCGGACGAGGCCGGGCGCTTCTCCGGCTCAAGGTCGTCGAAGCGAACCCGGATGGGGATAGACACGCCTTCACCGCAGACGATGCATTCGCGGTTGCGAAGCGCCGGGATTGCGTCGAGGAAGCCGCGCGCGCCCTCGGGCATTGCCGCCCGGACGCAGGCCTGATCGCGGTCGTTGTTCAGGCGCATCGAGATGATCGTTCCGCACTGCGACAGCACGCCTTCGGCAAGGTCGGACGGGCGCTGGGTGATGAGGCCAAGCGAGACGCCGTACTTGCGGCCTTCCTTGGCGATCCGCTCAAGGATCTTGCGGACGGCCTGGCCGCCGGAAGTCTCGTCCTTGGGAACGTAGCGATGCGCCTCTTCGCAGACGAGCAGGATCGGCCGCTGAGCTTCGGTTCGCGACCAGATCGCATAGTCGAACACCATTCGCGCGAGCACCGACACCACGACGGACGTGATCTCGGACGGAACTCCCGAAACGTCGACGATTGAGATCGGCCGGCCGTTGGCCGGTAGCCGGAACAGGCGGCTGACGAAGCTGCCCATCGAATCCGACACCAGCATCCCGGAGAACATGAAGGTGTAGCGCGGATCGGCCTTCAGCTCGTCGAGTTTGGTCTTCAACCGCTGGAACGGCAATGTTTCGCCGGCCCGGTCGAGCTTGCCCATCTCGTTGACGATGATCGCGTTGAGATCGGTCAGCAAATAAGGGATCGGCGAGTCCACCGTCACCTTGCCATATTGGCTCATGTCCTTGCCCTTGGTGCGGGCGGCGAGAAGGCATTTGGCAAGGATGTCGGCATCGCGCTGCCGCTCGGAGCCCTGCGTGGTCAAAAGCACCTCGCAATGCTCTTCGAAGTTCATCAGCCAATAAGGCAGCTGCAGATTGTCGACGTTGAACAATTCGCCAATGCCCTTGAACGCGGCGGAATATTCGCCGTGCGGATCGATCATCACGATGTGACCTTCGGGCGATAGCTGGGAAATGCGGTGAAGGATCAGCGACACTGCGGTCGACTTGCCGGTGCCGGTGCTTCCTAGAACCGCGAAATGCTTCGACAGCATCGGATCGACGTAGAGCGCGCCGCGGATGTCGTCGGTCGGGTAGACGGTTCCGATTTCGATATTGGCGCTGTCGTCCGCTGCGAATACCGAGCGAAGGTCCTCGGTGCTGACGGCATGAACCTCGCAGCCCGGGATAGGGTAGCGGGTAACGCCGCGGCGGAAGTTGCTCATTCCGCCGGAACCGTCGCGGCTGCCCTCGCCAAGGAAATCGACGAGCGCGCTGATCTGGTTGTCGTCATCGGCGGCAAGGGTTCGGACGTTGGCAATCAGCCAGGCTTTGCCGACCGCCATTTTCACCTGGCTGCCGACCTGCCCCGACATTGCGATCGCGGGGTCGGAATGGCTTTGAAGCGCCAGAAGCGTGTCGCGCTTCATCCGGATCTGCGAGCCGGAGCCTGCGATCGAGACCACCTGCCCGGCCGGGTCGAGCTGCTGTGGAGCCTCCCGCGCCGCTGCTTGTCCCTGCTCGTCATCGAAGCTGCTGACTTCGTCGATGAACTGACGCAGATTGGACTGATCGGTCATTATTCGCCCCGTTTCCCGCAATTTGACTACGGGGAGCGGTAGAGCAGAGCCGTTAATATTTGGCTTAGACGGGCGTTAGAAGCGGCGGCGGAACAAAGCTGCGGCGGACCAGCCAAGGCCGAGCGAGAGAAGCACCGCGAACAGGCCGTAAAGCACCGAGTGCCGCCTGGCGGCGAGCGCCACGAACCGTTCGAAACCGCTTTTCCCGATCTCGATGTCGCGAGTGGCCGCCGCAAGCACTCGCCCATTGTCGACGAGGAAGGTCTCCGCAGTATAGGTGCCGACCGGCACCTGGCTGGGAATGGCAATCGTCGCCCGGTAGAGTACTCCGCCGGTGATCTCGACGCCGCGCGGGCTTTGCGAATAAAGGCCCTGACGTTGGCGAAGCTCGAGGAGCCCGGCTTCGAAACGGCGAGCGTTTTCGGGTAGTGCGCTGGTGCCCGGGGAAAGCTGAAGGCTGTTGACCCCAAGCTCGTAGATTGCGGCGGTGCGCTCATCGACCAGCTCGGGGATCGGCCGCGACGAGGCGACCGCGTAGAAAGAGGGCGCCGAGCGGAAGCGGCTCGACTGAGCGTTCATCCAAATCCCCGCGATCCTTTGCTTCTCGCGAACGATGATCGGCTCCGCCGGTCCCTTGACGACGATGATCACGTCGGTCGCTTCGGTCGGGATCCGGCCGTCGGGATAGATGATCGCTCCGAACAGGAGCAGCTGGGCGCCGGCAAAGCTGTAGCGGATCTCGATGTTGCGGGCCGACACGTCGGGGACGAGCACCGGCTTGGCGGCTCCGAAGAGAGTCAGCGACGCAAGCGCCACCATGGCTGCGGAGCGGCGCTTCATAGATAGGAAATCGAGTAGATTTCGTCGGGCTGCCAGGCGAGCCCGAGCCCCATTCTCAGGGCGACGAGGAGGATGATCACGGCGAGCGCAAGCCTCAACAGATCGGGCTTTATCCTGGTCGCGAGAACCGCGCCATATTGGGCGCCGAACACGCCGCCGATCAGAAGCAGCCCGGCAAGGACGATATCGACGGCATGGGTGGTGACCGAGTGGATGAAGGTTGTCGCAGCGCTCACCCCGAGCATCATCGCAAGCGAGGTTCCAACGACGACCCGCGCCGGCATTCCGAGCAGATAGATCATCGCTGGGACCATGATGAAGCCGCCGCCGACACCCAGCAGGACGGTGAGGATGCCGGCGCCGAAGCCAAGCGCGAGCGGCGCAAGCGGCGAGATGTAGAGGCCCGAAGCCGCAAAACGCCAGCGCATCGGAAGCGCGGCGATCCAGCGGTTGCGGCCTCCCTTGGGCGGCTCCGCCTCGCTGTCCCGTCCACCGACATAGCCAAGCGTGGTCAGCGCGTCCCAAAGCATCAGCCCGCCGATCCAGCCGAGCAGGACGACGTAGAGGAAGCCGATGACGAGATCGATCTGGCCGCTCGCCTGGAGCATTCGGAACAACAGCGCGCCAAGGGCTGCTCCGAACAAGCCGCCGAAGGTCATCACTGCCGCCATCTTGAGGTCGGCGCCGCCTCGCCGCAGGTGGACCGCAACTCCGGCAACGCTGGCGCCGGTGATCTGGGTCGCCGCCGATGCGACCGCGACCGGCGGCGGAATTCCGTAGAACATCAGCAGCGGCGTGGTCAGAAAGCCCCCGCCGACCCCGAACATCCCGGACAGAACGCCGACAAGCGTGCCGAGCCCAATGATCAAGAGCGCGTTGACCGACTGGCCGGCGATCGGAAGGTAGATGTCCATTTTGCGCGTAGAGGCCTAGCCGCAAAGGCGCGCCTGTCCAACGTCGGGCGTGGTCAGAAGTCGGCGGCTAGCGTCAGCGCCGGACCCGACGACGGCTGCGCATTGCCGACGACCCGCTGCCGCCAGTCGGCATGGACATGCACATTGTCGCGGATTCGCATCGACACCCGCGGTCCCGCATCGATCCGGTAGAGGCCGGGCTGAACTCCGCCCCACACTCCAAAGCCGGCCGAGAAGCGGTTCCAAACCGGGCGGCTGAACGCGAAGGCCCCGTCGGCGAAATAATCGCGGCTGTTGAGGCCGACGACCCCGGCCTGGACATAAGCGTCGAGGGTGAAGTCGAGCGGCATCGGCTGGCGGTAGAGCCCGCCCTCGACGAACGCTGCGAAGGCCGAGCGGCCGCCGCCGTGGGGACTGATCGACTGGCGCCGCTCGATGGTCAGAGCGAGGGGGATCGAACGGAACGGGGTGAAGCGAATGCCGCCCGCGACCTCGGCGCCGCGCGAGCCGCCAATCGGCGAGCTGGTCCTCAGCGAGGCTGCGGCCCAGCGGTTGAACGCATACGTCACCCGGGCGCCGGCCTGGCTTCCGCCGAGCGTCCCTCCGTTGGCAAGCGCACCGGGCGCGGGCGCTCCGCGAAGCAATGCCCAGCTCGACATCTGAAGCCGGTCGAGTGGGCGCTGGGCGGGCCCTTGGGCCAGGACCGTCGGAACGGGGCGGCTTTGCCGCTGGGGAAAGGAAGCGGCGACAATCGGGCGAAGCTCCCAATCGTCGAGCGGCGGGATCGGCGAGTAAAATGCCGGAGCGTCCGTTGCTCGGGACGAGGGCAGTTGCCAGGCAGCACGCTGCGGGATCGGCGAGTGCTGGGCCGCCGCCGGATGCGCATAGGCGTAGGGGACGTAATAAGGCACCGGCATTCGTGCCTGCGCGGGCAGCGGCATATGCATCGCCAGCCGGGCGGACTGCGGATAAAGTGAGTAAGGCGAGCCCGCATGGTCTTGCGGCATGCCCGCCTCGACCGGCGGGAGTGGCGGAAATTCCGTCGCCACCAGCGCCGGCGGATGGGATTGCGGCAGCGGCTTGGCATAGCTGACGGTGAAGCCCGGCGCCATTCCAAGGGTCGCTGCCCGAACGCCCGCCCAGCCGACGATGAGGAGCGCGAGGAACCTGACCGGAGCGCTCATGCCGACAGCTCCTTGGGGAAGACGTGGCGGGTCTTGTCCCAGGCCGGCGGCATCCGGCTAAGGTAGATGGTAAGCGCCCGGCCGGCCGCAAAGATGGCGATGAAGTTGCCGACTACCAGCCGCGGAACGGAGCGAATGCCTTCGCCCCAGCCATAGGCCGAGGCGGTGAACAGGGCCCGCATCGCGATCCGCCAAAGCAACAGCCAGAGGTTGATCCACAGGAGAGTCTCGAGCGTCGGCCCCAGCCGCACCTGGACCGTGGCGCCGAGCGCTTCGGCGAGCCACAGCTGGCTCCACAGGAAGGCGGCGAGATAGCCGCACAGAAGCAGTAGCGCAGCAATCGGTCCGCGGCGGTCGCGAAGCCGCATCCAGCGCTCTCCAGGGCCGCCCGACCAGCCCATCCGGTCCCAGCCGGTCAAAGCGATCCCGCCGAGCCAGCGCGCTTTCTGCCGGACGGCTTCGCCGAACGTCGCCGGAAAATGCCCGCGGCTGGCGACGATTCCGCGGCTCCCCGGAACCGCCGGGATGCGGACGAAGATGGTCTTGAGCCCAAGCTCGCCGATCCGAAGACCCATTTCATAATCCTCGGTGAGGCTGATACCGGCGAACGGATGGCCCTCGTGGACTGCAGCAAGGCGCGCGAGCGGCTCGCGGGCAATGGCGCAGCCGACCCCGGCGAGAGGGATCGATGCCCCGACGGCTTCGCGGACGACCATTTCCTTGGCATGCGCCTCGGCGAACTCGTCGCAATAATGGCCCGATATCCAGCGCGACCTGGGGTCGGGTAGCGGCTGGACCGGAAGCTGGATCACGCCGGCGCGGTCGATCAGCCGATTGAATACGGCAAGCTCCAGTGGGTGAACCAGATCCTCGGCGTCATGAAGAACAATTGCGCCGGCCGGGCGGTCGCTGCACAGCTCGAACGCGAGCAAAGCGTCGTAGAGATGGTTGAGGCAATCGGCCTTGGTGGTTGGCCCGTCCTCGTCGACCAGCACGGGCTCGATCCGCGGGTCGTCGACGCTTGAGATTGCCGCCGCGGTGGCGACGTCATTGCGGTAATGGCCTACGAAGATCCGGTAATTGCCATAGTCGAGCCGATCGACCGTCGCCCGGAGCATCGCGCCGATGACCGTGGATTCATCCCAGGCCGGGACGAAGATGGCGATGAACCTTTGCTCCCCGCCGGCCTCGGCCAAAGTTCGCCCGAATGCGCGTGGATAGCGACGGTAGATGGTCGCCGAACGCCACAAACGGCGGACTATGTAGATGAAATCGACCGCCAGATCGTTGACCGCGAACAGCAAGAACCCGACGGCGCTGAACAGCGCGAGTTCGGACGCGACCTGCGGCAGGACCGAGGCAAATGTCATTCGCCGGCCGGGCCATTATGGCTATGGTGAAGACAGGCGCGGTTCACTGGGCCTACTCCTGGCCAAGATTTACCGAGCGGGCGGAGTGATGGCACAAGTGGCGAAATCCCTCAAGTTCGGATGGTTACCGCTCCGTTATGAGGGTGCTACGGCAGCAGCGATGCGGCTACTGGCTTCAGCATTGATGCTCATCACGGCCGCTGCGCCGGCGCATTCGGCGCAGATCCTGTTCGCCGGCGGCCAGTGGGCTGCGATCGACTTTGGCAGCCGCTGCGAGGCTCGCTCCGCTGCCTTGTGGGCGAGGCGCGGGACGACACCTTTCATCGGTTTTGCGTTCGACCGGGCAGGGCGACGCCAGGGGCTGTTCTACGTCCATCTCAGCCGCGCCGCGCGCGAAGGAGCGACGGTGATCGCGACGATCGGCTCGCAGCCCTTCCTCCTCGTCGGCAAGGGCGAGTGGGCGTGGGCGCGCGGAGCGGCTCAGCAACAGGCGCTTCTGGAGGCGGCGCGCTACGGAAGCTCGATGCGGGTCGAGGCCCGCGACCGCGGCGGCTCGCGGGTCGTCGATCGCTACCTGCTTGCGGGAGCGGCAACCGCGATCGACTCGGCGGCGGCCGGATGCGCTGGCAAAATCCGCTGATGTTCACTACATAAGCCGTTCAGCCATGAGTGCCGAAACCGCCTTGATGCCGATCCCCGGCGTTGTCGAACCCGTGCCCGTCCCGCGCGGTCCCGAAGCGGTGAGCCGTGCCGACGGCCGCACCGATCTTGTCGGACTGTCGAAGGACCAGCTTCGCGAAGCGCTCGAGGAAAAGGGCCTGGAGCCGCGCCAGGCAAAGCTCCGGGCCAAGCAATTGTGGCACTGGATCTACAATCGCGGTGCCACCGATTTCGGAACCATGACCGACATCGCCAAGGTGCAGCGGCCGTGGTTTGACGAGCATTTCGCGATTTCGCGGCCGAACGTAGTCGAGGCCCAGGTCTCCTCGGACGGGACCCGCAAATGGCTTCTTCGGACCGACGACGGCAATGAATATGAGATGGTGTTCATCCCCGACGCCGACCGTGGGACATTGTGCGTCTCGAGCCAGGTCGGTTGTACTCTCAACTGCACCTTCTGCCACACCGGGACGATGCGGCTGGTGCGCAACCTCGAAGCTTCCGAGATCGTCGGCCAGGTGATGCTGGCGCGGGATTCGCTTGGCGAGTGGCCGTCGCAGCCCGAAGGGCGGATGCTCACCAACATCGTGATGATGGGGATGGGCGAGCCGCTCTACAATTTCGACAATGTCCGCGACGCGCTGAAGATCGTGATGGACGGTGACGGGCTTGGCCTGTCGAAGCGCCGGATCACTTTGTCGACTTCGGGCGTGGTCCCGATGATGG
>JACDCV010000219.1 GCA_013817375.1 Sphingomonas sp. | reverse complement strand
CACCGATGGCCCGCTGCACGGGTGCGCCCCCGCTGACCGCGTCAAGCTCCAGATCGGTAAGTTCGCCGGGCGCCAGCGGCGTGATGCTACGACCCATGGTTCTCTCCCTTTACGCTGAGTACAGGAGGGATCCTTCCCTCCGAAGTGGTTAACGAGCGATGGCTCTGGGAGTTCCGCATCTTCGGACAAAAAGGAAACCTGCAACCGAGCGCGGCTCAGCCTTTGTCGTGAATCCCTTTGCCTCAGGGCAATTCAATTCATGCGCGGGTGAGGAGCCTGATTGCGGCTTTCGGATTTGCTGCGAAGGCTTCGCGGGCGGGCCTCGGCTTAAGGTTTTGCTTTCTGATGATGGTGAGGGCAGCGTCCCTGAGATGAGCGACGGCGCTCGGAGCATTGCCGAAGCGAATGCGGCAAGCGTCTTCGGCGAATGTGATATCGCGGACGTGAAAGAGGCGGTTCTCGATCTGCCAGTGATCCCTGGAGATGGCCAGCAATCTGGTGGCATCGTAGCGTTCGGGTGGCAGCGAGGTGATGGCGTAGATCACCTGGCGCTCACATAACGCCTTGAGTTCACGGCGCCTTTCGATCCGCACGATCTGCGCGAGGCCGGGCCAGATGGTATCGAGGCGGGCCGGCAGTTTGGTGCGCACGGCGATCATTCTGGTCTCGATGCGGCCATGGCCTTTGTCGACGGCCTCGGCCCGGCTCATGTCGGGTGGATCGACCGGCTCAAGGCCCCGCCCCGGACGCGCGGCGAGCCTGGAGGGGGGAATCGTCGCCGAAGGCGTGCCTGAGTTCGGCTTCGAGTTCGGGCTGATTGCCTTTGACGAACAGGAAATAATCGCCGCCGCCCTGCCTGATCGCCGCCGCCAGCGGCTGATAGGTGAAGGCGGCGTCGCCGGTGATGACCGCCCCGTCGAGCGGCAGTTCCTTCAACAGCCTGAAAGCCTCGACCACTTCGCCGCTGTCGGGCGGCACGGCGAGCGATCCGACGACCGCCTGAAGCCGGGTCGAGAAGGCGGCGAGCATGTGCACGCCGGGGCTCGTCTCATGCTGGCTGCCGCGCAGCCTCTTGCCGTCGATGGCGACATGGCCGAGCGGGCCGGGATCGACGAGCACGCCCAGAGCCCGTTCCAGATCCTCGGCAGAAATCGACTGGAAAACATAGTGATAGGTCGAATGGCAGGGTGCACGCCGACGCTCGATGCCAAGCATTCGAAGCCCTTGCGGCGTCAGCCGTCGGCCCCAGCGGAAAATCGACCGAAGGTCGTTCGCTCCCGACAGCATCGCCGCCAGCGAAAGCATAACAATAGAGGCAAGCTCAAAGCGCCGCCCCTTCTTCGTCCGCCGATCCGGTATTCTCTCGAGTGCGCTCCAAAGCGTCCCCATCAGCACCATCCCCTTGCAACGAGGATATGCTTGGAATCTGGAGGCTTCTGTGAGGTCGCTCCGGCACCGGACGCGGCAGCAAGCGCTACCGTGCGACCTCATTGAAGCCGGATTGAGCGAACCCGCGGGGGATTGGGCGCCTATGGGGATTTGGTCTTCGCGGCTCGGTTGGGGCGATGCACTCGGTCCAGCCGAAGCTGCTGACGGACCGACGTGAGCATCGGTCGGCCGTGCGCGGCGGGTCTTCGGGCGGAGGGTTGCACGGCTGGCCCGCCCTTTCCATCGCCGCTCTGGCTGCGTTGCGGCTGTTGGCGGCCTGCATCCGCATGCGGGATATGGCCGAGGTGTGCGACACCCGGAGAAGGCGAGCTCGGACGCATGGACAAGAGAGATCTCATGAGCTGTCGTTCCAGAACGCGGGCCGGCGGGCCGGCGGGGTCGAGAGAATGCTGACGACGACGAACCCGCCGCCACAGCAGGGGCAGCGGGTCCAGGCGGACGGCCCGGCCGGGCTGTCAGCGGGTGTGTTCGTCGGCTCCGGCGCCGAGATCGGCGTTGGCGCCTCGAGGAGCTTGCGGCAGAGCGCCAACTTGGCCGCGCGATGGCCGTTGGCGAGGAAGCCGAAGTGACGAATGCGATGGAAGCCGTCCGGCAGGGTGTGCAGCAGGAACCGCCGGATGAACTCGTGCGCCGAAAGGGTCATCACCTTGGCCTTGCCGCCATGGCGGTAATCTTTCCAGCGGAAGGCGACGTCGGTCTGCGTCATCTCGACCAGCCGGGAGTTGGCGATCGCGACCCGATGTGTGTAGCGGCCGAGATAGGCCAGCACCTGGGCCGGACCGCCGAAGGGCGGCTTGGCATAGACGACCCACTCGACCCGGCGAAGCGCACGCAGCCGATCGCTGAAGGCGGCGGATTGGGCGAGGCCGGCGAGATCGCCGAAGAAGCCGAGCTCGCCTGCCTCGAACGCCGCGCGCAGCTGGTCGAGAAAGAGCCGGCGGAAGAGCCGCGAGAGCACCCGGACCGGCAGAAAGAAGCCAGGTTTGCAGCCGATCCAGCGCGTGCCGTCCGGCGACAGGCCGCCGCCCGGAACGACGCAGTGGACATGGGGGTGGTGGTGCAAGCTTTGGCCCCAGCTATGCAGCACGGCAACGAGGCCGATCTCGGCGCCGAGGTGCCTGGGATCGGCGGCGATGCGGCGCAGCGTCTCGGCCCCGGTCCGGAACAGGATTGCGTACACCACCTTCTTGTTCTGGAACGCGATCTCTGCCACCGGCGCGGGCAGCGTGAAGACGACGTGGAAATAGGGCACCGGCAGCAGCTCGGCCTGGCGG
>JACDCV010000218.1 GCA_013817375.1 Sphingomonas sp. | reverse complement strand
GGGTCCGGATCGCAATGACCCGGGAGACCGACCGCTATCTGACGCTCGACCAGCGGGCGGCCCTCGCCCGGCGCCTTGGAGCGAGCCTCTACGTGTCGCTGCACATGGACAGCGCTCCCAACCCGCTGGCTCGCGGAGCAAGCGTATATTCGCTTTCCGATGTCGCATCCGACGCGGAGGCGGCACGGCTCGCACGCTCGGAAAATAGCGCCGCCGCTCGGGCCGGGGGAGCCGACGGCTCGGTGCGCGCGATCCTCTCCGATCTTGTCCTGCGAAGCCAGATGAACGCTTCGGCGAGCCTTGCCGAGCGGCTCGTCCGATATTCTTCCGGAGGTGTAGGGTTGCGGCCGCAACCGCACCGCTTCGCCGATTTCCATGTGCTTCGAAGTGCCGGCGTGCCCGCAATATTGTTCGAAGCGGGCTATATCAGCAACGTCGATGACGAGGCGCTTTTGCGCAGGCCCGAGCAGCGGTCACGGATCGTTCATGCGCTGGCGCGCACCATCGAAGCAGACATTGCAGCAAGAAACGCCCGCTAAGGCTTCCCGACTTTCCAGTGACCCTTTCAGCTTCCCGCGCTCCAGCTAAGCGGCTAGACCGCGCCTCAAGCCAATGAAGTCCGCACTTTTGACTCCTCCCCGCCTCCCAATGCCCGACCTCGTCGCGTTCAACCGACGTGTGCACGAGCGCGTTGACCCGTGGTTCGCCCGCAAATGGGTGAAGCGGCTGAGCGTGCTTGGTGCGCTATTGTTCGCGGCGTTCGCCGGCATCTGGCTCTATTTCGCCACCGGCCTCCCGTCGGCGCAGACATTGCTTGCTTATGAGCCGCCGCTGCCGACCAAGGTGCGTGGCTATGATGGCGACCCGGTGCAGACCTTCGCCCGCGAGCGGCGGGTCAACCTCGCTTATGACGAGTTCCCGCCGGTAGTGCTGGCGGCTTTCCTGTCGGCCGAGGACAAGACCTTCTTCTCGCACGGCGGCCTTGATTATGTCGGCCTGGCCGGTGCGGTCGCCGACTTCACCGCCAAGACCGTGACCGGCGGCGGCCGGGCGCGCGGTGGATCGACCATCACCCAGCAGGTCGCCAAGAGCCTTCTCCAGGACAGCAGCTACAATATCGGCCGCAAGGCCCGGGAAGCGATCCTCGCTTTTCGAATCGAATCCGTCCTCACCAAGGAAGAGATACTCGAGCTCTACCTCAACCAGATATTCCTCGGCCGGAACGCTTACGGCGTTCAAGCCGCATCGCGCGCCTATTTCGACAAGGACGTCGACGATCTGACTCTACCCGAAGCCGCCTATCTGGCGGTGCTTCCCAAGGCGCCGGCCAATTACGACCCAGTGCGAGCGACCCAGCGGGCGCTCGACCGCCGCAATTATGTGCTGAGGGAGATGCACAGCAACGGCTACATCACCGAGCCGCAATGGCGAGCCGCGGCAGCGACACCGCTCGGCACCATCCGGTACGGAAGCGGGCAGAATTTCCGCGACATAGGCGGCTATTTCATGGAGGAGGTCCGGCGCGAGCTCCTCAAGCGCTTCGGCGAGACCGCGGAAGACGGCCCGAACAGCGTTTACGCCGGCGGGCTGTGGGTCCGGGCCTCGGTGGTGCCGACAATGCAGGACGCCGCCGCAAATGCGCTTCGTGAAGGCCTTGCCCGATTCGATGGAAGCCGCGGCTGGCGCGATCTGGAAAAGAGCATCGAAATCTCCGGCGACTGGGCAGGCCTCCTCGACCGCACGCCTATCGGCACCGGCTTTCCCGACTGGCGCAAGGCGGTCGTCCTGTCGAAGGCCGGCGGTTCAGCCGAGATCGGCTTTGCAAACGGGTCGACAGGGACCCTCCCCGCGTCGGCCGCCTCGCAGCCAAAGCGCGGCGGCGGCGGCAGCGCGTTCAGCAATCTTCGCCCCGGGATGATCATCGTCGTCAAGGACGAAGGCGAGGGCAATTACCTGCTCCGCTCGATCCCGGAGATCGGCGGCGGCTTCCTCGCCGAAGAAGTGAGGACCGGCCGGATAGTCGCGATGCAGGGTGGTTTCGACGTGATCGGGTCCGACTTCAACCGCGCGACCCAGGCGCTTCGCCAGTCAGGTTCGGCGTTCAAGCCGGTCGTTTACGCAACTGCTCTCGAAAGCGGCATGACTCCCGCCAGCATCATCTTCGATGCGCCCTTCTGCGTCTGGCAGGGAGCTGGCCTTGGCAACAAATGCTTCGTCAACTTCGACCGCCGTTATTCCGGCGCCAAGACGATGCGCTGGGGCGTGGAGCAGTCGCGCAACCTGATGACGGTCCGGGCGGCGTCCGACGTCGGAATGGCGAAGGTCATCGACAATGCGAAAAAGCTCGGGGTCGGCGACTATAGCAAGGAGCCCTATCTCTCGATCGCTCTTGGCGCTGGCGACACGACGGTCGCAAAGCTGGTCAACGCCTATGCGATCCTGGCCAACCATGGCCGGTCGGTCACTCCAACGACAGTGGATTATGTGCAGGACCGCAACGGCAAGGTGATTTATCGGACCGACAATCGCTGCGCGATCATGCAGGGCTGCGACGCTCCCGCCTGGAACGGCCAGCCGATGCCAAGGCCGCCATTGCAATCCAGGCAGGTGATCGACCCGATGGCCGCCTTCCAGATGGTTCACATCCTCGAAGGCGTGGTCGAGCGCGGAACCGCGACCAACCTTCGCGACCTCGACCGGCCGTTGTTCGGCAAAACGGGCACGA
>JACDCV010000217.1 GCA_013817375.1 Sphingomonas sp. | reverse complement strand
CGAAAGCCCTGGCGAAGGGCCTGAAGCCGTCCATTTATTCGCACCCGATCGGCTTTCACGGGCACGGCGCCGGCAGTGCCATCGGCTTTTGGGATAATCAGACAGCAAGCCCACAAGGTCAGCATCCGCTGCGGCCGAGCACCGCCTGGTCAATCGAAGTCAGCGCGAAATCGCTCGTGCCCGAGTGGAACAACCAGGAGGTTGAATTTCGACTGGAAGAAGACGCGTTTTTCGACGGCAACAGGGTCGTGTACCTGGATGGCCGGCAAAGCGAATTCCACCTCATTGGAAAACAATGAGGACCGCCGCAGCGCATTGAGGTCCTCCACAGTGGGTAGGCAATGTCGTCTTTCGACCCATTGCGGACATTAGCAGCGCGGACGAAAACTTGATCAAAGGGAGATGAGCAGTCGTCCGACCGGGAGCCACAGCTCGCTGTTAGCAAAGGGCTCCGCATTCAAGCGTCCGAGATGCACTAGCAATCCAACTGCCATAATCACGTAGAGCTTCCGGCAGACGTACAAGTCATATGCCAGGGCGACCAGCAACGGCGCGAGGTTAAGGGGCTGCCACACCCATGGGCTTTCGAATGGCACTCGTCCCACCAGTCGTCCCAAGCCGACGATAGCTATTGAAAACGTCGCCAGGAACATCGCCCGCTTATGGAGATGGGGGACCTTTCGATACAGGACGGCAGCTGCCAGGAACCCGGCAAAGAACACCATGTCGATGAGCGGAAAAAACACGAAGGCTGCAGCAGCCTCGAAGTCGTTCTCCCTAATGCCGAGCCGACGCGCCAGCAATGGAGAGGCTAAAATCCCCACAGCGGCAATGGCGAACCCATAGACGGCAGCCGATGGCCCGAGCTTAAGGTGGAGACGTGCTCGTCCGGTCATGATCAACGCTGCCTGCCAGATGTAGATGAGCAGCCACCCAGTGAACAAGGCGGTGTGCAGGTGTATCAACCAGAACTGGGTGGTTGGCGTCGGAGTCCGACCTGTCACCGCACTGAAATATTGCGGCCAGAAACCTGCGACAGCTAGCGTGAGCATCATCAGGCCCAGGATGGTGAAGAAAGGAGACTTGCGAAGCCGCTTACGAGGGCTTGCAGGTGCTGCATTTCTTTGCACGCCCGTGGCCATGATGCCCCCTCCAAACAGGACTAACACGGCTAAAGACGGAGGAGAAGAAGTGCGTCCCCTAACGTCCGCGTTCCACCCAAACCGGACACCAGCTCAAAAAAAAGGGCGGCCCCGAAGAGCCGCCCTCCCATCCACGGATGCTTCAAGACATCCGCGAAACTTGTCTCGAAGCTTATTTGAGTTCGACGGTTCCGCCGGCCTCTTCGATCTGCTTCTTGATCTTCTCGGCTTCGACCTTGTTGACGCCTTCCTTGACGGCCTTCGGCGCGCCTTCGACAAGCGCCTTCGCCTCGCCGAGGCCAAGGCCGGTGATGGCGCGGACTTCCTTGATCACGTTGATCTTCTTGCCGCCGTCGCCGGTGAGGATGACGTCGAATTCGGTCTTCTCTTCTTCGGCCGGAGCAGCAGCGGCGGCAGCAGGAGCTGCGGAAACAGCCGCGGCAGCCGAGACTCCCCACTTCTCCTCGAGTGCCTTGGCAAGCTCGGCGGCCTCAAGAACGGTCAATTCGGAAAGCTGGTCGACCAGCTTGTTGATGTCAGCCATTTTTAACTCCTGTGCGGGCGCTCATGCCCTGTTTTCATGTGGTGGTGGAAAGCGAAAATTCAGGCGGCTTCCTTGGCCGCATAGGCTGCGAAAATCCGTGCCAGCTGCGCGCCCGGCTCGTTGACGGTGCGAGCGATCTTGCTCGCAGGCGCCTGGACGAGGCCGATGATTGTTGCCCGAAGCTCGTCGAGCGACGGAAGCGCGGCAAGAGCCTTGATCCCGGCGGCGTCGAGCAAAGTGTCGCCCATCGCTCCGCCGACGATCTCGAAGCGATCCGTCGTCTTGGCGAAATCGACCGCCACCTTGGCCGCCGCGACGGGGTCGCCCGACGTGGCAAGAGCGGTGGGGCCCTTGAGCAACTCTCCGATCGGTTGATAGCGCGAGCCATCCAGAGCGATCAGTGCAAGCCGGTTCTTCGCAACTTTGAACTGGGCGCCGGCGTCGCGCATCTTCAGCCTGAGATCCGTGGACTGTGCCACGGTCAGTCCGAGATTGCGGGTGACAACCACCACGCTGGTCTCGGTGAAGACCCGCTTCAGCTCGTCGACCAGATCGGCTTTTTGCGAACGATCCATGCCAACTCCATATTATCCCGCCGCAGCCGAAGCTCCGACAGGGTCCCAAAAAAGCTTCCGAACGGCCAAAGCCGAACAGAAGCGCGAATGTCCGTGGGGATGGATCAGCGGCGCTAAGCGTTCGCCCAACACACAGCCGGAGCAGCATCGCACGCTCGTCCGGCTAGAATTCCTGTCCCCGCCTAGGCTGGAAATTAAGCCCGCACCCAGCGAAGGGGTGAGGGCACCAACTGTCTCGGACGGTTGCACCTGCCTTAAAAAAGCCGGTGCGAGGCGCGCCTATAGCGAAATGCGCTCCGCGATCAAGCTCTTCGGCGAATATGAAAACGCCGGGACGTAATGCGCAGTTGCGAACTGGCATTTCCCGCCGACAGTGCCGACGCAGTTGACAAAAGGCCCGTCCGAGCGCCCCTTCCTGGCTCGAGAATTTGCCGGGGGAATTGTCGAATGCTTGGCAGGCTGTGGAG
>JACDCV010000061.1 GCA_013817375.1 Sphingomonas sp. | reverse complement strand
TATTATCAGTTCTGCAAAGTACGCACAAATACCGGGCGAAATTTCAGATTTAAGCACGACCACTATACTGACGTCAGCTTTGGGTGGGATGCAGACCCAAGCCGCTAGTGTCTGGAGTGGGTCGAAAACGGACACCAGACAGATCTCTGAACGAACGGCCGGAATTGAGGGCGGGCGCCCCGAAAGCGGACGGTCCGCTAACGGCCAGCTTCGGACGTTCGGCTACGCGCCAGAAGCAGACGTCCAAGCCTTCGCCGCTGAACCTCAAAAGCGGACATTCGCCAGATCTTCGCCGGAATGCCGCTTTCCACCCCAAGCGGACATTAGATCGGCAGCGCGGTGCGCGCCGCCGGCCGTGGCGGCGATCCGATGAACTGATAATATGGTCGACAGGAATATTTGGCGATCCAATTGTGCAATTCTCCTCTTGGATTCGTGCATAACGTGCATGAATTCTTAATGAGATAACTTGCAACAGCGGCACAGGATCGCTATCTCGCCCGGCAAGGAGTGATGACAATGACGGCGCTGAACGAGCTCAAGCGGCATCTTCGCCCGGGACAAGTGTACCGGCGCAAGGATCTCGCGCGCTGGTCGAACGCGGTCGATCGTCACGTCCGGACGCTTCTCGATGAAGGCCGCCTCGAGAAGGTCGGCGCCGGGCTGTACATGACCCCGCGCCGGACCCGGTTCGGCGAGGCGCCGGCCAAGCGGGAAAAGCTAGTCGAGACCTTCCTTGGCGACGATCGCTTCCTTCTGGTCTCGCCCAGCGCCTTCAACGGGCTGGGGGTCGGGACCACCCAGCTCTACAACGAGCCGGTCGTCTACAACCGCAAGCGGCACGGGCGCTTCGAGCTTGACGGGCGGATGTATGACTTTCGCATGCGCACGGCCGTGCCGGCCAAGGTCAGCGAGGAGATGTTGCTCGTCGATCTTGTCCACAACGCCGACCGGTTGGCCGAGGACCGGGACGAGATCCTGCCCAAGGCGCTGAAGCGCGCGCAGGCGATGGACCGCGGCCGTCTCGCCCGGGCGGTCCGAGACTTCGGGTCGGCGCGCGCGCAGCGACTGCTCGCGCCCGTGCTTGAGGACCATGCGGCCTGATGCTTCTCCACGAGCTTGACGATTTCAGGGACCTGATCGAAGTCACGGCGCGCGCGCACGCCATCGATCCCGGGCTCGTGGAGAAGGATTATTGGATCATGCACGGCCTCTGGGGCCTTGCGCAGCTGGGCTTCACCTTCGAACTGAAGGGCGGGACATCGCTGTCCAAGGGATACCGGCTGATCGACCGTTTCTCGGAAGACATCGATATCCTGATCGAGCCCGAGGATTCCGGTCTCCCGACGGGGCGCAACCAAAACAAGCCCGCCCATGTCGCGGCGCGCCGCTCCTTTTACGACAGCCTTCCTGAGCGGCTGGCCATTCCCGGTTTCCTCAAAGCCGTGCGCGACGAGGAATTTGACGATGAGAAGATGCGCAGTGCCGGCATCCGGCTCCTCTACCCGGAGGTCAATCCGCTGCCCGAGGGCGTCAAGACCGGCGTGCTGCTCGAGGCCGGGTTCGACCAGGTCGCGCCGAACCGGCCGGTGCTGATTAGTTCCTGGGCCTACGATCAGGCGATCGCGAGCGGCATCCCCGACCTCATCGACAACCGGGCCGTCGACATCCCCTGCTATCATCCGGGCTACACGTTGGTCGAAAAGCTCCAAACCATTTCGACTAAATATCGCAAGCAGGACGTCGACGGCGCAATGCCGCGTAACTTCCTGCGCCACTATTACGATGTCTACTGCCTGCTCGCCGCCGACGAGGTGCTCGGTTTCATCGGCACCGACGAGTATTACGCGCACAAGGAGCGGCGTTTTCCTGCCTCCGACGATCCCGACATTTCGCGCAATCCGGCCTTCCTGCTGAAAGACGAAAAGGTGCGCGCGCGCTTCGCGGAATCCTATGCGCAGACCCGCGCGCTCTATTATCGCGAACAGCCCGGGCTGGCCTTGATCCTGGCGCGGATCGCCGAGCATCGCGGGCGGCTCTAGGCGCGCCGCCGCCATCCTCGATCCGGTGCCGATACCCTTAAGCCGCGCGCAAGCCGAGCAGGACCGCCGCACCAGCCGCTGGGTGCGCTACGAAGTTTTTGCTGATGAAAAGTTGGGCTGCCTTGCCGGCGTCATCCACTGCCGCCGATGAGCCAGTCGTTTTGATTGATCAGGCACGCCTTGGATTAGGAAGTTATTAACTACTGCCCTTCATAAAGGGGAATCATCGCGATCATGACGGCTGCTGAGATGCAGCGTCAGGATGACTCTGCGTGTGCTGCAAAGGCACGGACCACGGCTGGCGTAGGTATTCGCCAAGCCGGGAACACTCGAGCGAGGCCCAGCGAGGACCTCGCGCTCCCTTCCGGCAGGAGGGCTCTTCAGTTGAAGATCGAGTGGAGGTCAACGTGCAGCAACTCAAACATCATGCCAGGCGGCGTCTCGGGATCCCGGCGAACCGGCAAATCAATAATCATCCAGATGTCCAACTACTCGCGCAGACGACCTGTTTCGTTGCCGGACTGGGCTACGCCCAGACCGGGGAGCTGACGTCTCGCAACAGGTGTTTCTTGATAGTGTTGGGCTATCTCCACGACGAGCTGTGGCCACTGACTGAATATGTCCCCACGCGGCTGAAAGCGCGCAGCGTTTTTGTTGGCGGAGGCTTGTTTAAGAACGGCAGCTGGCGCCGATGGGTAGGGGACATCCATGGCGCAATATTGGCACAGCGCTTTGAGGAAGGGGCGGCACCTCGTCGCTCACAAAAGCACGACCAGCGCGCGAAGACTTTGCGAGCCGCAGCCGATAAGCACCTGAGGAATGTTATTGCCGAGGCGGCGAAGCTTGCGTCTCAGGATCAACGTAACGAGCCTTTGCTTCGGGCCCTGCATCAGCTTCACGCGGAGGTGATCTGATGATCAGCTCGCTTGATTCCTGTCCAAGCTGGAGTTCGCAGCTCGTCGCTGGGAGCTTAAGAAACCGACAGGGATCGAACTCGGCCGCGCATGACGCCGCCAGTTTCGATCCACGCTGGACGGATTGGTGGAAAATTTCGCTGGGACATGGCGGCGCATTGTCGGCCTCGAGCTGAACAGCGTTGCGCTGCGCAGTAACCGCGCAACCCGTCCTGAGGCTGATACGAAGGGTTATAGGAATCTTTTCTGGGAATCGGCAGGAGCGCCGCCAGCGCCACCACCACGTCCGGCCGCGCAGGTAGATATTAGCGGCCACGATGACTGCCGCCTACCAGGTCGCGCCCGAACCTACGCCGGCACAAAAATGGGCACAAAAATGGGCACAAAAGCCCCAAAAGATTCTCGACCAATTAACCGCCTCCGCCGCTAAGCGACGGATTTCAGACACTTAGCGGCGGAACGGCGAGAAATTGGTCGGGGAGAGAGGATTCGAACCTCCGGCCCCTGCCTCCCGAAGACAGTGCTCTACCAGGCTGAGCTACTCCCCGACCGGAACCCGCTTGAACGACAGCGTGTCGCGGCGAGAGCCAAGGCCGCGGCTAGATAGAAGCGGGTAACGGCGAGCGCAACCGATGATTGCCCATCAGCGGCCGAGCGCCTGCAGCCATTCCTGTACGCGGACGAACTTCTCGCGCGGGGAGCCGGCTCGGGCGCGTCCGGTCTCGGTCGCCTCGATCTTTCGCCAATCGTCATAATCGGTCGGCATGACATCGCGCGACTGGAGCAGCGCTTTGAGACCTTGGGCGCCGCTGCGGTCGCTCGAGCTTCCCGGCGGCATTGCCGCTTCGATCCGGGCGGCGACCTCATAACCGTCGGGCCGGTTGGTGCCGATGGTTCCGCTCGGGCCTCGCCTGGCCCAGCCGACGCAATAAAGGCCGTCGCCGATCCTGCCATCTTCGTTGAGGAATTTGCCGCCGCGATCGTCATAGGGGATGCCCTCAAGCGGTGGCGTCGAATAGCCGATAGAGGTCACCACCAAAGATGCCGGCACCGAATAGACTTCGTCTGTGCCGGTCGCCCGGCCGCTGTCGTCGAGCTGGGTTCGCTCGACGATGATCCGCTCGGCCCTGCCGTCGCCTTCGATCCTGAGCGGCTTGGCGAAGAAGTCGAAGACGATCCGCTTTTGCTTCGCCCCGTCGGGGCCGGTGCCGGCGAAGGTGCGGAGGATGGTCACCGATTTGCGCTGTCCAGGCTCCAGCGCATCGTCCGCGGCGACTGGCGGAAAGTCCGAAGTCTCGACGACCGGAGTCGCGGCCTCCAGGTGCCCGAGCTCTCCAAGCTCCTTGGGAGTCATCGATATCTGCAACGGCCCGCGCCGGCCAAGGATCGTGACGGTCTCGATCGACGAGCGGTCGAGCGCATCGAGCGCGTGCCCGACGATGTCGGAGCCGGTAAACTCGTCGCGGGTCTTGGACAGGATCCGGGCGCAATCCAAAGCGACATTGCCGTTGCCGATTACCGCGGCCTGGCTGCCGTCGAGGAGCGGCCCGAGGTCGGCGAATTCGGGATGGCCGTTGTACCAGCCGACAAAGGCGGCCGATCCGACGACGCCCGGCAGGTCCTCGCCGGGGATGCCGAGCTTGCGATCGTTAGGCGCGCCAATAGCGAGCACGACAGCGTCATAGAATGTGAGGAGCTCGGCGACCGACACATCGCTGCCGACACAGACATTGCCGATAAAATCGACTCCGGGGCTTTCGACGGTCTTGTCGTAGCGCTTCGCCACCGCCTTGAGCGACTGGTGGTCGGGGGCCACTCCGAAGCGGACCAGCCCGTAGGGCACCGGATAGCGGTCGATGATGTCGACGCGCGCCTGGTCGCCATAGGCCTTGTTGAGCGCCTCCGCCGTATAGAAGCCCCCCGGCCCCGAACCGACGATGGCGAAGTGGCGCATCAGTCGCGCTTGTCCTCGAGCAGCAAGTCGCCGCCTCTGGCTTTCAGCATTGCCGCGATCGGCTGGGCGAACATTCCCAACAGGCCTGGGAGCCTGAAATGGCAGTGGATCTTGTCGTCGAAGACAGTCAAATCGGCGTCGATCGTCTGGTTCATCGCACCGACGCTCAGCTTCATCATATCGCCTTCCCAGCGCGACGTGACGTTGGCGCCGCCGGGAATATGCTCGTGAAGCTTGTGAATGTTGCCGCCGATCCGGCGCTTCGCTTCCTCCTTGCCGAGCTTGTGGGGGAGGTCGACGTCGATGGGCTGGCTCATTTTCAAGCTGTGACTGGCGGCGAAGCGCTTTTCAAGCGCCCTTCGCTCTTTATGCTATGCCGATGCGCTTACTCGCCCCCCTTCTCCTGCTCGCCAGCGCCTCGGGCGCTGCCGCTCAGCCGTACCCGCCGCCGGTTCAGCCAAATCCGGGCCTCTGGAACCCGACCGCCCCTTATGTGACCATCGGGCAAGACGAGCCCGGCTATCGCAACTGGTATCTGGCGGCGCCCTGGCATCCCGCCGGGGTCAGCGCCTTCAACGCCTATCTGGTGACCTATGGAGTCGGCGGAGTCGTTCCGACCTGGCAGCTTTTGAGAACCGCGAGCGACTGGCAGAAGTGCGGAGCGGCGCCGTTCGAGATCCCGCCGGCGACCCAGTGGCCGAACATCGTCCAGACGTTGCGCTTCGTCCGCGACCGGGTGATCCCCGTCGTGGGGCCGGTCGAGCCGATCTCGGTCTATCGCAACCCCAATCTCAACATCTGTGCCGGAGGCGCGAGGGAAAGCGCCCACCGCTACGTGCAGGCGGTGGACATGGTCCCGCTTTGGCCGACGACCCGCGAGGCGTTGATCCGCAACCTGTGCGCCGTGCATGCGCAAAGCGGCAGCTATTATGGGGTCGGCCTCGGCTTCTACCCCTGGCTTCGATTCCACATTGATTCGCGCAGCTTTCGCAATTGGGGCGCCGGCAATGCGCCCGAGGCCGCTGCCTGCAGATCCGCGCCACGGCCCCTGCCGGAGGCTCAAACGCCACCCGAAGCGCCGCGGGATTTTGCGCCGCAATAAGCTTGTGTTGCCCCAAAGCAACACCATATCGCTGCCCGACCCAAGGGGGACATTATGGATTTCGAGAAACTCACCGACCGCGCCCGCGGCTTTCTCCAGGCGGCACAGACAATCGCGGTTCGCGAGCACCACCAGCGGATCGCGCCCGCGCACCTTTTGAAGGCGCTGCTCGACGACGAGCAGGGGATGGCCGCGGGGCTGATCGAGGCGGCGGGCGGCGATGCCAAGGCGGCACGCCGCGAAGTCGATGCACTGGTCGCCAAGGTTCCGGCGGTAACCGGCAGCGGCGCAACCTCGGCGCCGGGGATCGACGGCGACGCGATCCGGATCCTCGACCAGGCCGAGCAGGTCGCCAAGAAGGCGGGCGACCAATATGTGACGGTCGAGCGAATTCTTCTGGCGATGAGCCTTGCCAAGGGCACCGAGGTGGCGTCGGCACTGGAGCGTGCCGGCCTCAAGCCGCAGGCTCTCAATTTCGCTATCGAGAAGCTCCGAGGCGGACGGACCGCTGATACGCAGGCCTCGGAGGACCGCTACGACGCGCTCAAGCGCTACACCCGCGACCTCACGCAGGCCGCCAGGGACGGCAAGCTCGATCCGGTCATTGGCCGCGACGAGGAAATCCGCCGGACCATCCAGGTGCTTGCCCGCCGGACCAAGAATAATCCGGTGCTGATCGGCGAGCCCGGGGTCGGCAAGACCGCGATCGCGGAAGGGCTGGCGATCCGGATCACCAACGGCGACGTTCCCGACGGCCTCAAGGACCGGCGGCTGCTGTCGCTCGACATGGGCTCGCTGATTGCCGGAGCGAAATATCGCGGCGAGTTCGAGGAGCGCCTGAAAGGCGTGATCGACGAGGTCAAAGAGGCCCAGGGCGACATCATCCTGTTCATCGACGAGATGCACATGATCGTTGGCGCCGGGAAGACCGAAGGGGCGATGGACGCCGGCAATCTGCTCAAGCCGGCGCTGTCGCGTGGCGAGCTCCACGTGATCGGCGCGACCACCCTCGACGAATATCGAAAGCATGTCGAAAAGGACGCGGCGCTCGAGCGCCGCTTCCAGCCGGTGGTCATCGGCGAGCCGACGGTGCCCGACACCATCTCGATCCTTCGCGGGCTGAAGGAGAAGTACGAGCTTCACCACGGCGTTCGGATCACGGATGCGGCAATCGTCGCCGCCGCGACGCTTTCCAATCGCTATATTTCCGACCGCTTCCTGCCCGACAAGGCAATCGACCTGATGGACGAGGCGGCGAGCCGAATCCGCATGGAGGTTGAGTCGAAGCCCGAGGAGATCGAGAATCTCGACCGGCGGATCATGCAGCTCAAGATCGAGCGCGAGGCGCTCAAGAAGGAGAGCGACCAGGCCAGCAAGGACCGGCTCGAAAAGCTCGAGAAGGAACTCGCGAACCTGGAGCAGCAATCGTCCGAGCTGACCCAGCGCTGGCAGGCGGAAAAGGAGAAAATCGCCGGCGAAGCGAAGATCAAGGAGCAGCTTGACGCAGCGCGGTTGGAGCTGGAGCAGGCGCAGCGCGGCGGCGACCTCGCCAGGGCCGGCGAGCTTCAATACGGGCGAATCCCGCAGCTGGAGAAGCAGCTCGACGAGGCTGCAAGCGAGACCAAAGGCGCGATGCTTCGCGAGGAGGTAACCGACCAGGACATCGCTGCGGTCGTTGCCCGCTGGACCGGGATTCCGGTGGAGCGGATGCTGGAAGGCGAGCGCGAGAAGCTGATGCAGATGGAAAGCATTATCGGCGCGCGAGTGATTGGCCAGGAAGATGCGGTGAAAGCCGTTGCCGCCGCCGTCCGCCGCGCCCGCGCCGGCCTCCAGGACCCGAACCGGCCATTGGGCTCGTTCCTGTTCCTCGGCCCCACCGGGGTCGGCAAGACCGAGCTGACCAAGGCGCTCGCCGGCTTCCTGTTCGACGACGACAGCGCGATGGTCCGGATCGACATGTCCGAGTTCATGGAGAAGCATGCGGTCGCGCGGCTGATCGGCGCTCCTCCGGGCTATGTCGGCTATGAGGAAGGCGGAGTGCTGACCGAGGCGGTCCGGCGGCGGCCCTATCAGGTGGTGCTGTTCGACGAAGTCGAGAAAGCGCACGCCGACGTGTTCAACATACTCCTTCAAGTGCTGGACGACGGCCGGCTGACCGACGGCCAGGGACGAACCGTCGATTTCACCAACACGCTCATCATCCTGACCTCCAACCTGGGCTCGCAATATCTTGCCGGGCTCGGTGAGGACGACGATGTCGGCAAGGTCGAGCCGCAGGTGATGGAGGTGGTCCGCGCCCATTTCCGGCCCGAATTTCTCAACCGGCTCGACGAGGTGATCCTGTTCCACCGGCTCGCCGCGGTTCACATGGGGCCGATCGTCGATATCCAGGTGGCACGGCTCAAGAAACTGCTCGATGACCGCAAGATCACGCTCGAACTCACGCCTGCAGCGCGCGAGTGGCTGGGCCGGGTCGGCTACGATCCTGTCTACGGCGCGAGGCCGCTCAAGCGCGCGGTTCAGAAATATCTGCAGGACCCGCTCGCCGACGCAATCCTGTCCGGCAAGGTCAAGGACGGCGATACCGTCCGCGCCGATGAAGGCGACGGAGCGCTGGTTCTGACTCCGCAACGCGACGCGGTGAGCGAAGCCGCCGAGTAAGGCTCGACAGCGCTTCCCTGGCGAAGCTACGCAAGCGCGATGGACTCACAGGCCACGCAATTGCTGGAGCGCGCTTCGGCGCTTCGCCTGGCAGGCCGGGTCGATGAGGCGATTGATGCCTATGAGCAGCTTCTGGAGCGCGAGCCGGACCTGCCCGACAGCTGGTACAATCTTGGCTGGCTGCTGCGTCAGGCCAGGCGCTACGACGCTTCGCTGGCCGCGTACCGCCAAGCGCTCGACCGGGGCGTCAGCGAGCCGGAGGAGGTTCACCTCAACCAAGCGGTGATCCTTTCCGACCATCTCGCCAGGCCCGACGAGGCGGAGGCCGAGCTGCGGGCCGCCATTGCTCTCAATCCCCGCTACCTCCCTGCCCTCCTCAACCTCGGCAATCTTCACGAGGACCTCGGGAATCGCAAAGACGCCGAGACTGCCTATCGGGGAGCCCTGGATATCGCGCCCGCGCACGGACTGGCGCTCAGCCGCCTTGCGGGAGTGGTGGACGCGCAGGCGCAAACCGGGGCCGAGCTGGTCGAGCGGCTTGGGCGGGCGCTGTCGTCGGGCGAAGGCCCAGCCGAACGCGCCGGCCTTGGATTCGCGCTTGGCCGATTGCTCGACGCGCGGGGCGAGTTCGAACAGGCGTTCGCCACCTATGAAGGCGCCAATCGCGCAAGCCGGGAAAGTTTTGGCCCGCGCTTCGCAGGCTACGACCAAGCGGCGCACGAACAGTTTGTCGATCGGCTGATCGCGGAATTCGTGGAGCCTTCGAGCAGGCCGGACGATGCAGCCGCGCCAGTCTTCGTATGCGGTATGTTCCGGTCCGGATCGACGCTGGTCGAACAGATTCTCGGCAGCCACAGCGGCGTGAAATCAGGCGGTGAGCTGGACCTTATACCGGCAATTGCCGCCCGAATCGCCGACTATCCGCAAGGAGCCGCGGACGCCGGCGAGGCGGCACTGTCGGCATGGCGGTGCTTCTATCTGGACGGGATTGCTCCGTTCGCTTCCGGCGATTGTCTCATCACCGACAAAAGGCCCGACAACTTCCTTCACATCGGGCTTATCAAGACGATCTTCCCGAACGCGAAGATCATCCATACGCACCGAAACCGGCTCGACAATCTGCTGTCGCTCTACTTCCTCCACCTCGACCCGCAGATGTCCTACGCGCTCAACCTTGCGGACGCAGCCCATTGGTACGGTCAGTATGAGCGGCTGATGGCGCATTGGAAGACGCTGTATGCGGACGATATTCTCGACGTCGGATACGACGCGCTCGTTTCCGAGCCGAAGCCTCGCACCAAGAGACTGCTCGCATTCCTGGGATTAGGCTGGGAAGACCAAATGCTCGACTTTCACCTGCGCCAAGGGGCGGTGAAGACAGCAAGCGTTTGGCAGGTGCGCGAGCCGCTCCACGCCCGATCCAGCGGACGTTGGCGAAATTATTCGAAACAGCTGGAGCGAGCGCTTGGCGAGCCAGCCAGGTAGCTGAGACAATCAGTTGGAGGGAGCGAGCTTCGTTCCCATCTGCACACGCTCGGTCTCTTCGCGACCGCCGTCAGCACGCTCTTTCCATTCCTTCGCTGTCAGGCAGATCTTCTTGGCCGCGAGGCGCGAGCCGATAACCTCTTCCTTCTGGCAGATCAGCCGCTCGTTGGCGTTGCGAGTCGAGTCACTAACGGCGGATGCGGATGCCGGGGCCTGCGCCAACGCCGGTGTTGCAATCAGCGCCAAAGCGCACGTGAGGCCTGCAAGTTTCACCATTTTCCACCTCGTTGCTAAGCGCCGACCATAGCCGGGATAAGCAAATAAATCCAGCCCGCCTGGCGCTTTGCCTTTGTAGCGAGCGCTGCAGCGGCCACGCGCTCAGCTCGGGGGCACCGCGACGTCGAATGCGACCGACATCCGCTCGCCTCCACCGAACGGGCGCGTCCCGTGCCACATGTAGGATGGGAACAGCACGAGCCGGCCCGGCTTTGGTTCGATCGTCCGGAACGCGGGCAAATCGACCTGAAACGTGGGCGCCTTCGCCTCTCCGAGAGCGAGGTAGCCCGCCTCGCTTTGTCCAAGGTCATCCGGCAACACGATGTACAGCGCCGAGCTGATCCAGCCCAAAGGATGGACGTGGTTGGCATGGTAGCCCTGACTTTGAAGGCGAACCGACCACCCTCCGGAAAAGCGTATCGGCTGGCGCGGCGGTCCAAGCAGCGGGTGCCCGTCCACATGAGGCGGGAAGTTCGAAACATGCTCGGCGACGGTCTCCCGGATCGCTTCGCGAAGCTGGACGAGAACGGGATCGATATGGGTGAAGATGTCGCCATCCGTTTGCGTGCCGCCGCGAAGCGACTGCTCCAGCGGCTGTCCGCTCAGGGTGTGGAGGCGCCGAAGCGTGTCGGCGAGCATATCGAGCGGCGGAAGCCGGTCGGCGATGTCGTAGATGCCGACGAACCGATCGTCGCCTTCCAGCCATTCCCACCGGGGGTCGCTCATCATCCGCCACGCTACCGACGCATAGGGCCAGAACATGAAGGCTTCCGGCCGGCCGATCCATTCGCTGATGATCTGGTCCGCCTCACCGGGACGCCCCCAGCGGAGATAGTGGCGGACCCGGCGGACCTGGAC
>JACDCV010000060.1 GCA_013817375.1 Sphingomonas sp. | reverse complement strand
GAGCGAAATCGCTCACCAGCTGGCGACCGCGAGGGCCCGCCGCGACACCGTCACCAGGCGCCTTGCCGAGCTCGACCGGCTCGACAGTGCGACGTCCTCGGACATCGACCGCGAACTTGCGTTGAAGGATGATTCGGGACGGGCATTTGCACAGCTCGACGAGGAGCGGGCCGCGATCGAGCGGCGCCTGGCCGATAGCGAGGGCGAGGCGGCGCGGATCGCAACTGAGCTGAGCGAAATGGAAGCGGCGTCGAGGAACGCCGAAGCGGCGCTTGCGGAATTGCTCGCTCGCCAGGCAGCAATGCGGGCCGAGCGGCGGGTTGGGGAAGCGGCGCTGGAATCGGCGCGTGCCCATGCGGCCAGGGTTGGAGGCGAACGCGACAAGCTCAAGCAGCAGCTCCACGACCTCTCCGACGGTTCGGACAATCAGCGGGCGCGCGATGAAGCGCTCGCCCGGGCACGGACCGCCGAAAAAAGCCGGCTCAGTGCAGAACAGCGGCTCGCCGAGGCCGAAGACGGCCGCTCGGCCGCAGCCGATTTGCGGGACTCGGCGGAAAGCGAGCTTGCGAAGGCCCGGGCGGCGCTCTCGGCAGCGCGTGCCGAGCATGACGCCATGGCCCGGGCGCTTCAGCAGGGTGGCGGTTCAGCGGTTGCGAAGCTGCGTGCTGAGCCGGGTTATGAGCAGGCGCTTGCGGCTGCGCTCGGCGATGACGCGGACGCCGGGATCGGATCGGAAGGCGCGCGCCGATGGCAGGGGAGCGAACCCGCAGCCGGCGATCCCCGGCTTGCGCAAGGGCTGGAGTGCCTCGCTGATTTTGTCGAGGCTCCCGCCGAACTTGGTCGCCGCCTCCGCCAAATAGGCGTGGCCGACGAGGATCGCGGCCAGCCACTTGAGGTTGGGCAGCGGCTTGTCACCCGTGACGGGCGGATGCGGCGCTGGGATGGATTCGTCGCCGAAGGCTCGGGTGCCGCGGCCGCCGAGCGGCTGATCCGCGCCAACCGCCTCGCCGAGCTCGCCCGGCAGCTCCCCGGGCTCGAAGCTACACTGGTCAAGTGCGAAACTGCCCGAAAGGATTCCGCCGAGCGGCTCGACAGCCTTCGCCAGCAGGCCGATTCAGCTCGTGCCGAGGCGACTGCCGCCGAACGCGAGATCCGCGATGCCGAGCGCTCAAGCGACAGCGCCGCGGCGGCGATCGAGCGGATCCAGGCCCAGCGCGAATCACTCGAACAAAGGCAAAGCGACCTCGATCCGGTCATTCGCGCGGCTGCCGAGGCAGTCGGCGCTGCGGAAACGGCTCTCGGCGCTCTCGCCGACCCTTCCGACCTGGAGGCGCAGGTCGAGGCTGCCCGGCAGGCCGCGGCACAAGCCGGCAAGGCCGTCGCCGACAAGCGCGCCGAGGCTGCAACGCGCGGTCGCGAGACGTCCGCCGCTCGCGAGCGGCACGCCGCTGCGGCGCGTGAGCAGGCGGAGTGGCGCCGCCGCCAAAGCGACGCGGAAGGCCGGCTCGCTCAGGCGCGCCAGCGGCAGGTGCAGCAACGCGAAGAGAGGCAGGAGCTCCAGCGCGAGCCGGAACCGCTGGACGTAGAGGTCGCCTCTCTCGAGAAGGAAAGCTCGGGAAGCGACGCGGCGGTGTCCGAGGCTGCTTCAGCCGAGCGGGAAGCCGAGCAGGCTCTCGGGCAAGCAGTCGCGGCGGTCGCTGTGACTTCGGAATCGTCAGCCTCTGCCCGCGAGCGCCGGGCCGGCGCTGAGGCGCGATCGGAAGCTCAGGAGACTCGGCGGGCCGAATATGCGCAGGTCTGCCTGGAGCGGTTCGAATGCCTTCCGCAGAGGCTTCCGGAAAAGATGAGCTTCGACCCGGCCGAGGTCGCGGATCCCGAAGCGGAATCCTCGGTTCTCGAAAAGCTCACCGCCGACCGCGACCGGATCGGGCCGGTGAATTTGGTCGCCGAGCAGGAGCTTGCCGAAATCGACGAGGAGCGCTCGCGCGGAGCGGCGGAGGCCGACGATCTCAGCCAGGCGATCCACCGGCTGCGCGGCTCGATAGGGAGCCTCAACCGCGAAGGAAGAGTGCGGCTGCTCGCCGCCTTCGAACAGGTAGACACGCATTTTCGCAGCCTGTTCACGACACTTTTCGAAGGTGGCCAGGCGCATTTGCAGCTGGTCGAAAGCGACGACCCGCTCGAAGCCGGGCTGGAGATCATGGCGCAGCCGCCGGGAAAACGCTTGTCGACACTCACTCTGCTGTCCGGCGGCGAGCAGGCCCTGACCGCGATCGCCCTCATCTTCGCTCTGTTCCTGACGAACCCGGCGCCGATATGCGTTCTCGACGAGGTCGATGCTCCGCTCGACGACGCCAACGTCGAGCGGTTCTGCGACCTTCTCGACCGGATGACCCGCGAAACCGACACTCGCTATTTGATCGTCACCCACAATGCGGTGACCATGAGCCGGATGCACCGCCTCTACGGCGTGACGATGATAGAAAAGGGCATCAGCCGTCTCGTGTCGGTCGATCTGAGCAGCGCGGAGACTTTATTGGCGGCCGAGTGAGCGTCATGGACTGCTTTTGCTATTGCGAATGATTTTCACTAACGATAGATGCTTCCCCGGACCAAGGGGATGTCATGAATCTGCACACCTATTCGCTAGCCGCAATCCTGATGGCGAGCGCTTCTCCCGCTCTTGCCGACACGGGCTCGGCAACCGTCGCTGAAGCCACTTCTGACAGCGCCAATCTGTCGGACAGCCAGGAGCCGATCGTCGTCGATGGCGACCGGCCGGAATATGGCGCCAAGGCGACCAGCACCGCGACAAAGACTCATACGGACATCAAGAATGTCCCCCAGTCGATGAGCGTGATCTCCGAGAAACAGATCGAGGACCAGCAGCTGCGCTCGATCGCCGACCTCCTCTATTTCGTGCCCGGAGCCACGCCCGGAACCGGCGAGGCCAATCGCGACCAGTTCACGCTTCGCGGGAACAACACCACGGCGGATTTCTTCGTCGACGGCATTCGCGACGACGTTCAATATTTCCGCGACCTCTACAATGTCGAGCGGGTCGAGGTGCTTCGCGGCCCCAACGCAATGATCTTCGGTCGCGGCGGCGGCGGCGGCATAATCAACCGTGTGATCAAGCGCAGCTCGCTGTCGCAGTTCCGCGAGGTTGCAATTTCCGCAGACAGCTATGGCGGCTACCGCATGACCGCGGACCTCGATCAGCCGCTCGCTTCGGCAGCCGGTATTCGAGTGAATGGCCTGTACGAAAAAGGCGAAAGCTTCCGCCGCCACGTCGGCCTTGAACGCTACGGCATCAACCCCACGATCGGCTTTCTTGTCGGCGGGGGCACGCGAGTCGATCTTGGCGTCGAGCATTTCCAGGACCGCCGAACGACCGACCGCGGAATACCGTCGCTGGACGGCGAGCCGCTCGAAGGTTTCGACCGCACCTTCTTCGGCGATCCCGAGCTGAGCTTCGCCAAAGCCAACGTCAACGTCGCTAATGTCGCGGTCCAGCACGAGCTCGGCGAGGGCCTGACGCTGCGCAACCGAACGCTGCTCGGCGACTATGACAAATTCTACCAGAATGTTTACCCGAACAGCGCCGTTCTTCCACCCGACGGGAGCAACCCGGAAGCGGGCGTCCGGCTCGGCGCCTACAACAGCCTCAACGACCGGACGAACATCTTCAACCAGACGGACCTCATCTGGAACACCCAGCTTGGCGGCGTCGATCAGACTATAGTGTTCGGCTTCGAGGTCGGGCGGCAGAAGTCGCGCAACGAGCGGATCAGCGGGACGATCGTCGGCGGCAACCGCGTTCCGCTGAGCGACCCGACCGTCGATGTGGACGTGATTTTCTCGCCCGTGGCGAGCGACGCCAACAACCGCACCCGGGCGACCGTCGCGGCATTTTACGTCCAGGACCAGATCCGCTTCTCGCCGGTGTTCGAGCTATTGGCCGGAATCCGCTTCGACAGCTTCAAGCTCAACGTCGACGATTTCCGCGGCGCCGGGGCGGAGTTCAACCGGACCGATGAGCTGATCTCGCCGCGGCTTGGCCTTCTGTTCAAGCCCCAGACCAACCTCGCCTTTTACGCCAGCTACGCTCGATCCTATTTGCCGCAGTCGGGCGACCAGTTCAGCGGCCTCGACCTCAACAGCGAAGCGCTGAAGCCGGAGCAGTTCGACAATTACGAGATTGGCGCCAAGTGGGAACCGGTCGAGGGCCTTCTTGCGACGGCTGCGATCTACCAGCTCGACCGCAGCAATACACGCGCCGCCGACCCGCTCGATCCGACTCTGGTCGTTCTAACCGGCGCCCAGCGCAGCCGCGGACTGGAATTGGGGCTTGAACGGAGCATCAGTCACCGCTGGCAGATCGCGGCCGGATATGCACTTCAAAAGGCCCAGATCACAGAGACCACCGCGGCCGCGCCGGAGGGACGCGAAGTGCCCTTGGTGCCCAGGCACAGCTTCTCGCTTTGGAACCGCTACGATGTGAACGACAGGCTCGGCCTTGGCCTCGGCGTCATTGCCCGGAGCAAATCCTATGCGTCGATCAGCAACCAGGTGCGGCTGCCCGCCTTCGCCCGGATCGACGCGGCGGCATTCTATGAGCTGACTCGCGGAGTCGAGCTTCAGCTCAACGTCGAAAACCTGTTCGGTGCCGAACATTATCCGACCGCTCATAACGACAACAACATCGGTCCGGGCGGTCCGCGGACCGCCAAGGCGACGTTGCGCTTCGGCTTTTAGGTAGCGAGCTTCTCCGACCGCTCGCGGATACGCTTGAGGTCGTCGACGAAGCGCTTGCGCTCGGCCTGGCGGCGGTCCTCCTCCGGTATCCGGAGCAGGAAACTGGGGTGGACGGTCACCCAGCATTCGGAGCCGTCGGCCAGCGCAAGCGGGGCGCCGCGCACCTTGCCGATGGTGACGGCCTTGCCGATCAGTGACCGCGCCGCGGTTACGCCGAGGGCGACGGTCAACGGTGGCCGGATCAGCTCCCGCTCATGCTCGAGCCACCAGCGGCAAGCGTCGATCTCGCCGGCATCGGGCTTGCTGTGAATCCGCCTTTTGCCGCGCTGAACGAATTTGAAATGCTTCACTGCATTGGTGACGTAGGTCTGCGAACGATCAATTCCGGCCTTTTGCAGAGCTTCGTCGAACAGCTGCCCGGCCGGCCCCACGAACGGACGGCCGGCGAGATCCTCCTGGTCGCCCGGCTGCTCCCCAACGAACAGGATCTTCGCGTCCAGAGGCCCTTCGCCGAACACCGTCTGGGTGCCGCATGTGTAGAGATGGCAGCGGGTGCAGCCGCGGGCTTCCTTTAGCAGCGCCTCCCACGCCGCGCGCAAATTGCTGGGCGGCTCGACGCTTCGCTCCGCCTCGATCTCATTTTCCAGCCCTTCCTTCCGCGCCGATCGCGCGATCATCTCCAACTCCCGGCCACGAGCGGTGGCGATCAGCGGCTGAACGAGCGAGGTCTCGGGCATGTTGCGCCAGTATTTCTTGGGCATCTCCTTCAGCATCGCCCCGACTTTCAGGCGCGCAGGGTTGAAGATCGACGAATAATACGTCCGCCAGGTCGCTTCGACCGGGTCGCCGGAGGGTGCATCCGCCCGAACCGCACCGGGCCCCTCGGTCAGCGTCTCGCCGTCCCAGTGAATCGACAGCTCCGGTGTCAGGATCGACCAGCGCATGTTGGTGAAGCGGCGGGCGAAGAAGCCGCTCGCGGCGCGGACGATGTGATGCTCCGGTTCGAAGAAGGCGACGAATCGCGTGCCCTCTTCCTCATCCAGCTCCCGGAACCGGACGAAGGCGTGCATCTTGTGAATGTCGCGGCGAACCTCCTTGGCCAGCCGCTCGAGCCGGTGAATGAGCGGATCGGCGCTGTCGCCCATAGCGTGGCGATCGGTTCGGAGCCGCCAGAGCAAGGCGTAGAGCAATGCAAAGCGCTCCGGATTTGAATGGCAGATCGCGCTTTTGGCGAGCTCGACGAAAGCGCGCGGGACCGGGAAGCTCGCCGCTCGCGGCTGCTCGCTTTCGCTCCCGAACAGTTCGGCATCGCCACCCGTCACCTGCCACAGGATCGCGCCCGGCGGCACTCCGGCTTCGGCGAGGTCGCGCGCGGCATCGCGCCAGCCGTCGAAATCGTCCGGCGCGGCAAGAGTCACTCGGTGAGCGTCGATCATCGGCCCTTTGCGAAGCATCTATGCGGCGAACAGTTCCAGCTGCTGCTGTTTTGGGGCAACGAGAGTCCGAAGATCGTCACGGTCGATCAGCATCGTCGGCCGCCAGTCGGCAGTGACGATGAACGGCCGCATTTTCGTCACCGACACGGTGAGGCGGGCAATGTCCTCGAGCCGAAGCCTGCGATGCCTTCGCGAGGCGATGATCCGCTCTACCGCCTTGGTGCCGAGGCCGGGGACGCGCCAGAGCTGCTCCCTGGGCGCTCGGTTGACATCCACCGGAAAGCTTTCGCGAAACTTCAGCGCCCAGGCGAGCTTCGGATCGATGTCGAGGTCAAGCATTCCGGCCGGGTCCGCTGCCGCAACCACTTCGGCCGGCTTGAAGCCGTAGAAGCGCATCAGCCAGTCGGACTGGTAAAGCCGGTGCTCGCGCATCAGCGGCGGCCGCTTGAGCGGAAGCACCGCGCTTGCGTCGGGGATCGGCGAGAAGGCGGAATAATAGACCCGGCGAAGCGAATAGCGGTCGTAAAGCATCGACGACCGCTGGACGATGTCGCTGTCGCTCGCCGCGTCGGCGCCGACGATCATCTGGGTCGACTGCCCGGCCGGCGCGAAGCGCGGCGCCGACTTGAACCGGCGAGCGGAATCGCCTGCTTCGACGATGGAGCTCTTCATCTCTCTTATCGCCGACTCGATCCCGCGAGCGCTCTTTTCCGGGGCCAGCTTCGATAAGCCAGCATCGGTGGGAAGCTCGACGTTGATCGACACGCGGTCCGCGTGGAGGCCCGCCTGGCGAACCAGCTCCGGGTCCGCATCCGGGATCGTCTTCAGGTGGATGTAGCCGCGAAAGTCATGGTCTTCGCGAAGGCTCCGGGCGACCTCGACGATCTGCTCCATCGTATAGTTGGACGATCGGATTATGCCCGACGAGAGAAACAGCCCCTCGATGTAATTGCGCTTGTAGAAGGACAGAGTGAGCCGGACGACCTCCTGCGCCGTGAACCGCGCGCGCCGGACGTTCGAGCTCTTGCGGTTGATGCAATAGGCACAATCGAAGATGCAGCTGTTGGTCAGCAATATCTTGAGAAGCGAGATGCAGCGTCCGTCGGGCGCATAAGCGTGGCAGATGCCCATGCCTTCGCTGGAGCCGACGCCTTTCCCGCCCCGGCTGTCGCGTTTGGATGTTCCCGACGATGAGCAGGACGCGTCATATTTTGCCGCGTCGGCCAGGATGGCGAGCTTTGCCTGAAGGTCGAGCTGGGGCATTTGTTCTCTCTATGTTCCAACAGCTTCGCTGTCCAGCGCGACCTTGCGCCATATGGAACGGCAGCCCGCCGGGCCCGTTCTTTTTGAGAACCAGCACGGGAGACACAAAATGGCAGACGACCGCGAGATTGAGGACAAATTCTGGAGAGAGCTCGACGGCAGCCCCTTCATGATGCTCGGCATCGAAGGCGAGCGCGACGGAGCGACCCAGCCGATGACCGCCAATTTCGAGGAACAGGATTGCTCGGCAGGACGGCTATGGTTTTTCACCGCTAACGACCATGATCTGCCGCGGGCGCTCGGCCAGTCGGGCCGCGCGATCGCCGCTTATTCCGCCAAGGGCCACGATCTGTTCGCAAGCCTTCGCGGCACGCTTTGCGTCGACAACGACCGGACCGCTATCGACCGCCTGTGGAATCCCGTCATCGCGCAATGGTATGACGGCAAGGACGACCCGAAACTGGTGTTGCTGAGGTTCGAGGTCGACGATGCGAAAATCTGGCTGAGCGACGTCGAGGGCTTCGTTCGCCCCGCGCTCAACAAGCTTCTCGGCCGCAAGCCCGAGGAGAAGATTGATGACAAGGTCGCGGAGGTCAGCCTCTAGCCGCCAATCGTGTCGCGAACGTCCTGCTTCATCTCGTCGATCGGCGGTTCCTTGATATCGCGGAACAGGCCCTGGATGACGCTGAAGACTCCAAACAGGATGAGGCCCGCGGCAACAGCATAGAGCATTGGCCCCGAAAGCAGGTCGAGTGCCTGTTCCATGCCGCCCGCCTCGGTCGATCGGCCGTCGAGCGCGGCCTGGGCGATCAGCAGTCCGACGAGGATGAAAATCACTCCGCGCGCTGCATGGCCGATCCGGCCCAGCCATTTGACCAGCGGCACTGCCACGACCTGGTCGAGCGTGCGCAGGAACGGGCATTTGGCTGCTATCCACAGCTGGTTCAGCCCGGCACCGATGAGAATCAAAGCGGCGATACCGAGGATCAGTCCGCCGCCCGGAAGGTCGAGCACCGTGTCCGCCTGCTGCTGCGCACCGCCGTCCCCGGGGCTCCCGGCGAGGAGGATTCGGAGCGCCTTGTAGGAAAGATACAGATAGATGAAGCCGATGACGCCCGCGGCCACCCGCTTGCGAAGCGCCGAATTGTCCGATCCCGGATGCTCGATTCCGAATGCCGCGTCCGCCAGCCGCCACAGACCATAAGCGGTAAGCCCCGCAGTGATACCCATCAGCAGCAGGCGCCCGGAGCCCTCGTTCAGATATTGGAGCGCCCCCGTAAGATCCTCGGTTCGCCCGGTGCCGAGCACGAGCACGCCGATCAGGATGTAGAGCAGGCCGCGGCCGATAAAGCCCATTCGGCACAATGACAGGAAGCGGCTCTCATGGCTGAGCTCGCTCACCTTGCCGGCCGGGAAGCTGCTCACTGGGGGATCGCTGTCGAAAACAGGCTCGGGACATGCATTCGACTGTTCCTCCCTCGAAGGGTCGTCAGGAGCCTAGCGAAGCACTCCGACGCGTCAACAAATGGCGCTCAAAAATCGACCTTGTCGTAATGCTGGGGCGGAACGATCACCTCCATCCGCTCGCCCAGCAGCGGCCGGAACGAGGGACGCGACTTCATCACCGCATACCAGTCCCTGGTCTGCTGATGCCCGCGCCAGTCGAGCGCTCCCAGATAGTCGATGACGCTAAGGTGCGCGGCGGCGGTGAAGTCGGCGAGGCTCAAGCCCGGCCCGGCCAGCCAGCGGCGATGGTCGAGCAGATAATCGACATAATCGAGATGCCCGTTGCCGACCCGCATCGCTTCGCGAAGGACGCGCGTGTCCGGCGATTCCTGGCTTACCAGCCGCTTCCTCATCCGCTCGTTCATCAGCGGCTCGACCACTTCGCGGTAGAGTTTCTCGTCGAACCATTGCGCCAGCCGGCGGATTTCGGCGCGGAGAGCGGCATTGCCGTGGATCATCGGCATCCGGTCCACCGTCTCGTCGAGATATTCGACGATCGGCTGGCTTCCGATCAGCGTGACCCCCGCCTCGGCATCGACCATCACCGGGGTTTCGCCCGCCGGATTAAGGTCGACGAACTCGTCGCGGCGGTCCCACGGATTCTCCCGGACCAGCTCGTGCGCGATTCCCTTCTCGGCCAGGACCAGGCGGACCTTGCGCGAGAAAGGGCACAGGGGAAATTGAAACAGCTGCCACATCGACGGTGGCCAGCTTTAACGCCGCTGCCAACCGCGTCTAGGGAGTGGTTGAGCCGGGCGTGACCAAGCGTAGCGAGACTGCGTAGCGCATCGCCTTCTCAGCATAATGAGCAGCCGAGACGCGGATCGCCTCTTTCTCCGCATCGGTGAGAGGGCGAACCACCCGCGCGGGGGTTCCAACGATCAAACCTCCTCCGTCGAATATCTTGCCTTCGGTGACCAGCGCGCCGGCACCCACCAGGCATTCCGGACCAATTACCGCGCCGTTCAGGATCCGCGCCCCCATCCCGATCAGGCAATTGTCGGCGATCGTGCAGCCGTGGACGATCGCCTGGTGGCCGATCGTTACTCGCGCTCCGATGGTCAGCGGCGCTCCGGGGTCGGAGTGCCCGACCGCGCCATCCTGGACGTTGCTTTCCTCGCCGATCAGGATCGGCGTGTTGTCGGCCCGGACGACCGCCCCGAACCAGATGCTGGCGCGAGGGCTCAGGCGAACGTCCCCGATCAAATCGGCCGAAGGCGCCGCCCACGCGCCCTTGGAGAGCCGAGGCTCGGCACCGTCTATCGCGTACAGCGGCACGTCGTCAGCCGCCGCCGCTCCATTCGGCGATGACTTCGCGAGTGTCGGGCTGCTCGATCCACACCCGCAGGAACTCGGCCGAAATGATGCACTCGGGCGGAGTGTCGGCGCCGCGCGCGACGCACTGGATCACGCCTCGCCCGGCAGGCGCCCGAAGCCGGCCGGCCAGGACAAGGTTGTATCCTTGCGAGCTGATCGCTTTGCCTTCGGCGAGCGTGTGGTTTGCCTCATAAGCGCGCGTTCCGCGTTGCCGGTACCGCGGGTCGTTTTCGGTGAAGAATTGCGCAATGCCTATCCGCGGCGCGGTTGGCACCGGCTCGCCGCGCGAGTCCTCCGGCGGGATTTGCGCTCCCTGGCCAGTCGCCGCGCTCTGTCGCTGAGGCTGCTGCGGCTGCTGCTGCCGCCGAACCGTCGATGCCTGCCCCTGAGCCGGCGGTTTCTGGCCCGGCTGCTGCGCCCCGGCCGGCCGGGCCACGGCCGCTGCCGCCGGACAGACCGACTGGAGCAGCCATGGCCGCGGGATCCAGAAACCTTCCACCGCGTCGAAATCATCCCCGCCCATGCGCGTGATCAATGGTTCGTCGGCCGAGATGGTCGGCATCGCCCGGACCCTGATCCTTCGGTCTTCGGGATCGAAGGACCAGCCGAGCCAGCGCTCGCTAAGCTCCGTCGCCGGGCCGCGGCATCCGAACCTGATCCGAACCTCGAATTGTTGTCCGTCCAGTGCTCGCACGCCCTCCGGAATACCCCCTCCGGCAGAAGCCGCGCTCGCCGCCTCGGCGACTGCGGCAAGCAAAGATGGCCGATCGATCGCAGGTTGCGGGCGCGGAACGCTTGGAAGGTTGACGGCGGGCTCGGAGGCGTTGGCGTCCGCTGCCGGCTCCGGCTGCTCCGCCTGGCAAGACGCGGTTGCTGCGGCGGCTGCAAGCAGCCCGATAAGCGATAATCTGTGCATCCTTAGCACCCATAACACAGAACAGCCGTTGTGCGACCTTGGATGGTCGGGCTAGGCACAAGAAAGTAAGGAGCAGGTTGAGCGAATGACCTTCGATCAGATACTGACCCTGCTCGTCCTCGCCGCAGTGGTCGCGGCGCTGATCTGGGACAAGGTGAGATC
>JACDCV010000216.1:1993-2757 GCA_013817375.1 Sphingomonas sp. | reverse complement strand
CGCAACCGCGCCGGCGCCGCCCATGTCCCATTTCATCGCTTCCATGCCCTGGGCCGGCTTGATCGAGATTCCGCCAGTGTCGAAGGTCACGCCCTTGCCGACGAACGCGACCGGCGCCTCACCTTCCTTGCCGCCGTTCCAGCGCAGGACGAGAAGCCGGGCGTCGCGGACCGAGCCCTGGGAAACACCGAGGAGAGCGCCCATCCCGAGTTTCTTCATCGCCTCGCCGTCGAGGACTTCGATCTCGATCCCATATTTGGTCAGCTCGCGGCAACGCTCGACGAAGCTTTCGGGGTAGATGATATTGGCCGGCTCCGTGACCAGGCCGCGCGTCAGGTCGACGCCCTCTGCGACGGGCTGCCAGCGGCTTGTCCAGCGATCCGCCGCGCCCTCGCCGCCCCCGACGATCGTGATCTTCTTCAAGGTCGGCTTCTGCTTGTCCTTCAGCTTGGTCCGGTAGCGATCGTAGCGCCAGGAGCGCAGAGTGGCCGCAAGGGCGACCCGAGCGGCCGAGTCCGGGTCATAATCGAGGCCGGTCAGATCGATCACCGCATGGGTCTCACCGGACGTCAGAAGGCGCGACACGGCGGTTCCGCCAAGCTTCTCGGCGGCATCCGAAGGCGAAGAGTCCTTGCCGGTGCCGACGACCAGCACCCGGCGGCCAGCGCCATCATCGTCGATGAACAGCTCGGCAGCGCTTTTGGCTTCGCCTTCGAACCGCTGCCGCTTGAGGGCGGCTTCGATCCTGTCCTTGTCGCCAAGCG
>JACDCV010000216.1:0-1983 GCA_013817375.1 Sphingomonas sp. | reverse complement strand
CGCCAAGCGCGCCGGCGCCGGGCCGAGTGCCTCCGGCAGACGGAATGACGAGCACAAAATCTCCATTTGGCCGTGAAGCGGCAAATTCAATCTGCATGTTGTTGAGTCCTTGAAAAAATCTGCTGATGAGGCTTGCCGGGGGCTTTAGGGCGAGCAGTCGAGCTTGGCAAAGACGCCGGCGGCGAGCTGTTCGGGCGGCGGGCCGACTTTCCGACAATGCGATTGTCGGGCGGTGGACAAGCTGCGATAGGCGGGTCTCGAAGCGGGACACGGGCAAAAAGGCGAGCGGTTGCGTAATCGGCTGATCTGGTGGACGGCGCTGCCGCTGCTGGCCGTACCTGCTTCCGCGGCCGCGGCGCAGGAGCTGCAGGTACGCGACCCGTCGGCGATTGCCGCGACGGAAACACCGGGGCCCCTCGACCCGGGCGACAGCGTCGAGTTCAGCGCCGATCAAATCATCTACGACAGCGGCAACGACATCCTCACTGCCTCGGGGCGGGTGCGGATGGCGAACGACGGCAATTATCTCGCCGCCGACCAGATCAGCTGGAACCGCCGGACCGGCGAAGTCCGGGCGCAGGGCAATGTCGTGCTCGTCGATCCCCGGGGCGACCGGCTGGTCGGCGACAGCGTCGTCCTTAGCGACACTCTTCGCGACGGGACGGTCGACAACCTTCTCGTCGTCCTTGAAAGCGGTGGCCGGATTGCCGCCGAGCGAGGGACCCGCGCGGACGGCGTCTACACGCTCGAGAACGCCGTTTACTCGCCCTGCCCCGTCACCAACGAGAAAGGCTGCCCCGAGCGGCCGAGCTGGATGATTACCGCCGCCCGGGTGATCGACGATCCCGCAAACGGCCGGGTGCGGTTCCAGGGCGGCCGGCTGCAGCTGTTCGGAATCACTTTGCCGTTGCTCCCGGTCTTCAGCGTCGGAACCGATGGCGGCGGAGCGACCGGCTGGCTGGTGCCGGAACTGAAGATATCGAGGAACAACGGCTTTGAAGTCGCCGTGCCTTATTATTGGCGGATAGCGCCCAACCGCGATCTTACGCTGACCCCGCACGTCTACACCGGCACCTTGCCGGCGATGGAGGCGCGCTACCGGGAGCTGAACAGCCTCGGCGCCTTCCAGGCCGGCGGCTTCCTTGCCTACAGCCAGGTCGAGAATGCCGACCTTACTCCAAGCAATGATACGCACCGGCAGCTGCGCGGCTATTTCGAAGCCAATGGCAAGTATCAGCTCGACCCGCTGTGGAGCGTCACCGGCTTCTTGCGCGCAGCGACCGACAAGACGGTAACCCGCCGCTACGACATCACTCGCGACGACCGGCTGCGCAATTTCATCAATGCCGAGCGGATCACGCCCGACAGCTATGTGTCGATTGCCGGATGGGCGTTCCAGGGGCTCCGCATAGATGATTTGCAGAAAGCGATCCCGATCGCGCTTCCGGCGATCGATGCACGTTTGAACCTCCAGCCGCCGGTGCTCGGCGGGAAGGTCCAGCTCCAGGCCAACAGTCTCGCCATCCTTCGGATCGATGGCCAGGATACGCAGCGGGCGTTCGCCAGCGCGCGCTGGGACTGGAGGCGGCTGACACCGATGGGACAGCAGCTGACCCTGACCGCTTTTGCCCGCGGGGACGTCTATCATACCGACGAGGCCCAAAAGACGGATGTTGCGATCTACCGCGGGACCGATGGTTGGCATTCGCGGGGGATCGCGGCGCTCGCAGCGGACCTCCAATGGCCACTGATCGGCCCCTTGTTCGGCGGGATCCAGCGCGTGGTCCCGCGGGTGCAGCTGGTCGCCACCCCGCCGACCCCGAATATGGATTTCCCCAACGAGGATTCGCGCTCGGTCGATCTTGAAGACAGCAATCTGTTCGCTCTCAACCGCTTCCCCGGCTATGACCGATGGGAAGATTCGTCGCGCATGACCTATGGCCTCGACTGGTTCTACGACCGGCCCAACCTGTCGGTCAGCAC
>JACDCV010000059.1 GCA_013817375.1 Sphingomonas sp. | reverse complement strand
CTGGAGCCAGGCGTCTGATAGTTCATGCCAGGCTAGATTGTAGCGCGGGGCCGGTGCTTCAAGCCTCGCAGCGCAAGCCGGAGAACAGGCGCCGGTGGCTGTCGACGATGCCGGCGATCGCGCCAGGCTCCGGAACGGTCGACCACATATTGCGCTCGAATGTCCCGCCAAGCAGGATCCCGTCGGGGCGCGGGAACATATATCCGTCCTCGCCGGTGAACGCATAGCGGACTTCCGGCTGCGGGAGCAGGATCGCAAGCTGGCCGCGGATGGGGATCAGCTCTTCGTCTCCGAACAGTTCGCGAGAGCCAAGTCCGGTGCAATTGAACACCAAATTTTCGGGAAGGCTGGCGATGTCCGCGGGATTGGCGAAGCTGCGCAACTGGATCCGCCCTCCGGCTGTCTCGATGTCGCGGACCATCTGCCGAAGGAAGCGACCGGTCTCGACGTACATCGTGTTGTAAATGCCGATGTCGTCCAGATCGAACGGATGTTCGCCGCGCGTCAGCATCCGCCCGCCCGGATGGTATTTCTCGAGCGGATTGGTGGGATCGGGACCGCCGCCGTCGGTCTGGTTGTAGGTCGGCAGCCAGCGGATTCCATATTCGTCCCCGACCATGATCTGGAACCGGCTCCAGCTATAGTCCATCGCCGCCAGGAACTGCCGCCGCCATTCGGGAGTGACCGCGCGCTCGCTAAAGTGGCCGAACGGCGAGATTTGCCCGCCGGCAATGTTGGAGGTCGTGTCCGGCGGCAAGGCGGCCGTGTAGATGGTGACCTGGTACCCGGCCTCCTGCGCCAGCCGCGCAGTCGTCAGGCCCATGACCCCGGCACCTATCACCGCGACCGGCCCGGAATGGCCTTGGAGTCCCAGCCTGGTCGCGAGCCGCGAGCTTCCCCAGCTCAGCGTGATTCCGGCGCCGCCGTGGCCATAATTGTGGACCAGCGCCTTGCCTCCAAGATCCTCGCGGCGGACCACGAAACCCGACGCGCGATACGGCCGAAGTCCCGCAACGGAGCGAATGATTCGATTGTGCTCGACCTTGACCGGAGCCAGCGGGGTACAGGCGGAGCCGGGCGACCGTCGCGATACCGTCGTCGCACAGCCCGAGAGCAAAGCTGCCGACCCCGTGGCCATAAAAGCCCGGCGGTTCATGGTGGTGAGCATCGTCGCGGACTTAGCCGCGTACGGCGTCAGGCTTCAACCGTCTCGACGGTCAGCCGGTCGTTCGTGAACACGCAGACTTCGGCGGCAATCCCCATCGCTCGCCGGGCAAGCACTTCGGGGTCAGCCTCATATTCGGCGAGCGCGCGCGCCGCTGCCAGCGCGTAATTGCCGCCCGAGCCGATGGCCGCGATCCCGCCCTCGGGCTCCAGAACGTCGCCATTGCCGGTCAGGATCAGCATCACATCCTTGTCGGCGACGATCATCATCGCTTCGAGGTTGCGAAGATATTTGTCGGTCCGCCAGTCCTTTGCAAGCTCGACCGAGGCGCGCATCAGCTGCCCGTTATATTGCTCGAGCTTCTTCTCGAGCCGCTCGAACAGAGTGAAGGCGTCCGCGGTCGCTCCGGCAAAGCCGCCGATCACCGCACCATCCGCGCCCAGCCGCCGGACCTTCTTGGCGTTGGGCTTGATCACCGTATTGCCGAGGCTGACCTGCCCGTCGCCGGCAATCACCGTCCTTTTGTCCTTCTTGACCCCGAGGATCGTGGTGCCGTGCCAACTTTCCAAATGCCGCTCCTTCAATGCCAGGATTTGGGATGCAGTGCGTCGGCTTGCAAGCGCTAGCGGGCTGCTCGGCGTTGCTGCCGCTCGGGCCGCGAATGGTCGAGCAGGAAGCTGGTGCTCTCCTGAAGCGCCGGAGTGCGTCCGCGGAACGTGGACGCCAGCGACGTCACCGGATCGATGTGATTGACGCCTTCGTAGAGGCGAAGAGTGACCGGCGCTCCGACCTGCTGCAGCTGCGCGGCCAGCTTCCTGCTGTTGCTCGGCATCACCACTTGGTCGGCGGTTCCGTGGATCAGAAGCATCGGCGGAGCATCGGCGCGAGCGAAGGTCACCGGCTGGGTCTCGCGCGGTTCGGGCCATGCGCCGAATGCATCGCGCCCGCGCATTTCGGTGAACGGATAGAAATCGTACGGGCCCGACAGCAACGCCGCCGCTCGCACAATATCCGGATCGACCCCGGCGTCGCGCAAATAGCTTTGGTCGAGGGTCAGCATCGCGCCAATATAGGCTCCCGCCGAATGGCCGGCGATTGTGATCCGCTCCGGGTCGCCGCCATAATCCGCGATATTGTCGCGCACCCAGCGAACCGCGAGCGCTCCGTCCTCGACGAAAGCCGGAAATCGGACCGACGGCACCAGCCGATAATCGGGCACGACGGCGATGAAGCCGTTCCCCGCATAAGCCGCCCCGGCAAACCCGTAATCGGCCGCGGCTCCTTCGTTCCAGCCGCCGCCGTAGAAGAAGATGACCACCGGTAACGGATCGTCGCTCTGCTTGCGCGGCGCCCAGACGTCGAGCGTCTGCCGCGGCTCGGAACCATAAGGCACCGCCTGCGCCGCCTGTCGGGCGTCGCCGCCAGAGGTGAGGCGATCGAAATTGGTCAGCAGCCGGGCGGGAGAGCATGCGGTCATCGCCAGCAGCGGCACCGCAAACGCCCATTTCAGCGCTGCGGAGGAGCGTGAACGTCCTGATCTTTTGGGGGAATCGCCTGGCACTCCAGCGATTTGGGGAGCCGCGCACCCAACCGCAAGCGCGCTCCCCTTGTCCTGCCTCGACAGGTGCTACTGCCCGCCGCTTACCGTCACCCCCGCCTGAGCGCGCACCCATTTGATCAATTCGTCGAGCTGAATCGCCTGCTCGGTGGCAATCAAGGCTTCGGGGTGAGGAAGTCGACCTTGGCCGGAGCCTTGAGCAGCTGCTCGGGGGGAAGCGGGAAGGCCGGGCACTGGCGCTGCTCCGCCAGTGCCGGAATCGGCCGTGGATCGGGCCTGGCGCTGCAGGCGCTCATGGTGAGCGCGAGCAGCGGCAATGCGGCTTTCATAATCATTTTCGGTCCTTTCACTGATTGCCCCCTGCTCGGCCTTCACCCGCGCGGCGTTGGCGGCGTCGGCCTCGCGCGCCCGGTCGGACGCCGCACGGTAATTTGCGACGGTTGCCGCATGGGCAGCTGCCTCGGCGGCGACCTGCTGCTGCCTCAGGCTCGCCGTCGCTTTCCAGCGGTTGCGGTCGTTGACGAGCAATGCGAGCGCCAGCAGCGCGCACAACCCCGCGACAAGCTTCAGCGCCAGGTTCGACGCCAGCGGGATCATTGCCTGTGCTCCGCTTCCAGGCTGACACCCTCGCGGCCGGCGCTTCCTTTGAAGCGCCCGACCGGGCCGCCGACGAGAAGGCCGATGATCACGGCGCTCATCGCGGCGATGAAGCCGCTTAGGGTGAAGCCGAAGATGACGACGATCGTATGCTCTTCGGACGCGCTCCAGCCGCCCCACATCAACAATGCGATCATCGCTACTGCCATGAGCCCGCAGAATATCCCGGCAGCGCCCGCGAGCCAGCCGTAGATCAGCCGCTGGCCTTCGGCGAAGGTCGTTGGTGGCGGGAAAATCTGGTTCATAGTACTGAACCTTCGGAACCTGTGCGGCTCACAAGCCAGCCATAGAGGAATGCTTCGTTGGCCGGCCGGCGCTCGGCCAGGCGAATGTAGCGCTCTCCCTGCAGAGCATCGAGCGCTCTGACGAGGACGGTCTCCGCGGCGATCTTGCCGCGGACTGCGAAGAAGCTGTCGAGTGCGGTGAGGGTGGCCGCCCCGATGCGCCCGTCCGGCACCAGGTCCGGATAATCCTTGCGATCGCGATTGAGTGCGGAAAGCGCCCGCTGGAGGAATGTCGCCGCGACCGCCGGCCCCATGTTGACGCCGGTGTCGAACAGCTCGGCCGCAACGGCTTGGGATCGCTTTGCCACCTGGTCGAAGCGCGGCCTCAACCAGTACAGCCGCCGATAGATTGCGGCCGCCTCCTCGCGTGGAAGGCTTCGCATCCCCCCTGCATAGCCGTGAGCGCGAGCGACGGCTTCGGTGATCCCGTAATTGGTCGGCCCGCCGCGGTCGCTCGGGTGGTTCACATAGCCGCCCTCCCGGTCGATCAATGCGTCGATCAGTTCGCCAACATGCATCGCTCACTCTCCCAGACTTTCGAGTCGGGAGTTATGAACCACATAGGTTCTATTGTAGGAAAGCTGTTTTTCCGATTCCGGCTAATCAACCGAGCGCCCAAAGGAAGATTGGACAGCGCTTAGAACGCCGAGGCCATCTCCCGGGAACCGCCGAACAGGCGCTGCATGGCGCTTTGGTCGAATCCGTAAGGGTCGGCGCGGAACTGCACGCCGTTCGGTCCCGGCACTGCGGTAAGATAGGTCATGTAGACCGGCACCGGCCGCGGCAGGTCAATCACCTGTTCCGGCGTCGAGGATTGCGGGAGCCCGCCCATCACCCAGGAGGCGAAGCGGCTGGCGTCCTCGAGGCGCACACAGCCGTTGCTGACCCAGCGATCGGCCTTGGCGAAAGCTTGCTTGCCCGGAGTGTCGTGAAGGTAGATGCCATATTGGTTCGGGGTCTCGAACTTGACCTCGCCCATGCTGTTCCACGGTCCCGGCCGCTGCCGGACCCGGATCTTGCTTCCGCCGGCGGCAACGGCCTTCCAGTCGATGGTCGCCGGGTCGAGGATTTCGGCGTCGCGGCTCCAGTCGGACAATACCGTATAATTGTAATTGTCGAGGTAGGAGACGCCTTGGCTGAGCACCTTGGCTGCGGTGAAGCTACGGATCATGTCGGGCGGGACGTTCCAATACGGGTTTACCTTGGCGCTCTGCATCACCACCGCCATCATCGGCGTCTTGTTCCTGGGCGAACCGACGATTGCCTTCATTCGGTCGGCGACGCGATCCTGCTCGAATAGGAAGACTTCCGCGGAGCCGGAATCGACCACGACATAGCGCTGGAACTCTCCCGCGGACGGAAGCCTTCGCGCCCGTTCCAGGTTGAGCATGATCAGACGCTCATAATATTCCGGGCCCCGGTTGAGTGACGCCAGGGTCGAAGTGCCTGCAACCCCGTCGGCAGATCCGATGCCATGGACCCGCTGATAGTCGGCCACGCGTTCGGTCAACTCCTCGTCATATCCGGCGCCCGGCTCCATACCGAGGCGGATACGAAGCATGTCGAGACGCTCGCCTTGCGAACCCGGCTTCAGAACCGAACCTTCCGGGATATGGATTCGCGGAAGGCGCCCCCAGAACTCCCGATACTGGTCGAGGCCCTGGCGAAGCTGCAGGAAGATCGGGTTGGGCGCCGACTGCTGGCGGCTGTCGCCCCAGTCATATCCGACGGTGCGAAGCATCCAATTGTCGTTCTGCCTGGGCTGACGGCCGAGCGCCCGAAGCTGCGGGTCGACATAGACGAAGTCGACGCCCTGCTCGACATTGGTTGGAACAAGGGTCGGCTCGTCACCCTGAAGCGGGAAGGCTGACAAGGGCGCCGCGAGCGCAAGCGCCGACGCGGCAATCAGGAACCTGGAAAACATTTCTTTCACTCACCTCGCGCCGGAAAGGCGCCACCCCCCGGGAGGGGCACTTATCTAGACAACGCTAGACTTCTGCTTTTGTTCGACTTTCATCCTTGCGGACCGTCGATTTCACGCGTCCAGGGCGATTGGGCGTTGAGGGAACAGCACAGGCTTGACTCTCGCGGCGGTTCCGGAGCCTCATCGACGGGCGGCGCGGGGGCGCGGCCTTTCGAGGGGGATAGACTATGGCAATCAGTGCCGATGAACGGCGGACACCCATCCATCTTTGGATCGTCGGCGCCCTTGCGCTGGTGTGGAACGCGATCGGAGCGTTCGACTATGTGATGACCCGCACTCGCGACATGGACTATCTGTCGCAGATGCCGGGCGTGGACGCACAAGCCATGATCGCCTGGATCGAAGCCTTCCCGATCTGGGCCCAGTTCGGCTGGGGCCTCGGAGTTTGGATGGGGCTGCTCGGCTCCGTCCTGCTACTTGCCCGGAGCCGCTGGGCGGTCTGGGCCTTCATCCTGTCCTTCGTCGGAATCCTTCTCGGCATCGGCTACCAGATCGCCGGCGCTCCGCCGCTCGCAGGAGCGGAGGGCGCGCTTCACTTGCTAATGCCTTTTGCAGTCATCGCCATCGGCCTGTTCCTGCTCTTCTATTCGTGGAGGAACGCGAAGAAAGGCGTGCTCCGCTAGGACCCGGTCGAAGGCGCCGTCGCAGGCGCGGCCTCGGATTCAGACGCGGGGACTTGAGTGCTCCGGCTCCTGCAATCGCGGACAAGCGATGTCAGCGGCTCGCCGATCGGAACCGTGATCGGCGCGCTGCCGCCGACCTGGATCGACAGGTTTCCGGATGCGGAGGCCAGCCTGTCCAGCCACTGGGAATTGGCGTTGACCGACGCTTCGGTGTTGGGAAGACCCTCCTCCCTCGCGACAGCGTTCAAATTCTCGTCGATTCGCTGCCCGGACACGCTCATTGTCGTCCTGCCGGGACCCGTAGGCGGCATTTCCGTGGTGCTCAGGATCAATTGCCCGGCTTCACAGCGCGCGGAAAACGCCGCCTCGCTGAACGGCACTCCATAGCCTGCCCAGGGGCCCGCCTGGTCGGAGCGGGCGGACCATTGGCTGTCCGTCGCGCCGATGCTTGCCGAATCGTTGCTGGCCGCAGACTCGATTGGAGTTTCCAGCGAATTGAGGACCTCGTCCTCGTCAACGTCCACCGGTTCGACTCTCGCGCAGGCGCCAATGGCGAGTGCAGCGATCAAAAAGGAAATGCGCATAAGCGGCCAATGCCACAGTCGCGCTTTGGTTGCGAGCGGTGTCTGCCTAGCGCCGGCTGCCGCCGAACCGGGTCCTGCCCTGCTTCCCGAAGCGGCCCTTGCGGGTGCCGGGCTTGCCTTCGGTGGAATTGCCCATCGGCCGCGGCGCAACACGGTCCGGGCCGGGAATCCCAAGCTCGTCTTCCTCAAGCCTTCGGATCTCGTCGCGAAGCCGCCCGGCCTCCTCGAACTCGAGGTCGGAGGCGGCCTTGCGCATCCTTTGCTCGAGGTCGCCGATATAGGCCTTGAGGTTGTGCCCGACGAGGTGCGGCCGCTCGTCGTCGCCGGTGTCGATCACCACGCCGTCGCGGTTGGCGAGGTGCGCCATCACGTCGCTGATCTGGCGCTTGATGCTTTCCGGAGTGATCCCGTGCTCCAGATTGTACGCGACCTGTTTTTCGCGCCGGCGGTCGGTCTCGGCGAGCGCTCGTTCGATCGAGCCGGTGATCGTGTCGGCATAGAGGATCACCCGTCCATCGACGTTGCGGGCGGCGCGGCCGATGGTCTGGATCAGCGAGGTCTCGGAGCGAAGGAAGCCTTCCTTGTCGGCATCGAGGATCGCGACCAGTCCGCATTCGGGGATGTCGAGCCCTTCGCGAAGCAGGTTGATCCCGACTAGCACGTCATAGACGCCCAGCCTGAGCTCGCGGATCAGCTCGATCCGCTCCAGGGTCTCGACGTCCGAGTGCATGTAGCGGACTCGCAAGCCCGCCTCGTGGAGATATTCGGTAAGGTCCTCGGCCATGCGCTTGGTCAGGGTCGTCACCAGCGTCCGATAGCCCTTTCGCGCCGTCTCCTTGGCTTCCTGGATCAGGTCGTCGACCTGGTCCTCGACCGGCTTGATCTCGACCGGCGGGTCGATGAGCCCGGTCGGGCGGATCACCTGCTCGGAAAACACGCCGCCGGTCTCGTTCATTTCCCACGCACCCGGGGTCGCCGACAGGAACATTGTCTGCGGCCGCATCGCCTCCCACTCGTTGAAGCGCAGCGGCCTGTTGTCGATGCAGCTCGGAAGCCGGAAGCCATATTCGGCGAGCGTGATCTTGCGCCGGTGATCGCCCTTGGCCATCGCCCCGATCTGCGGCACCGTCTGGTGGCTCTCGTCGACGAACAAAAGCGCATTGTCGGGCAGATATTCGAACAGGGTCGGCGGCGGCTCGCCAGGCAGACGCCCGGTCAGGAAGCGCGAATAATTCTCGATCCCCGCGCAGCTGCCCGTCGCCGCGATCATCTCCAGGTCGAAATTGGTTCGCTGCTCGAGCCGCTGATGCTCCAGCAATTTGCCTTCGGCCTCCATCTCCTTGAGCCGCTCGGTCAATTCATGGCGGATCGCGCCCATCGCCTGCTTGAGCGTCGGTCCGGGCGTCACATAGTGGGAGTTTGCGTAGACCTTGACGCTTTCCAGGCTCGCAGCCTTCTTGCCGGTGAGCGGGTCGAACTCGACGATTTCCTCGATCTCGTCGCCAAAAAAGGACACTCGCCAGGCGGTGTCCTCATAATGCGACGGGAAAATCTCCAGATTGTCGCCGCGCACCCGGAAATTGCCGCGCGCGAAAGCTTGGTCGTTGCGGCGATACTGGAGCGCGACGAGCTTCCGGATCACCTCGCGCTGATCGACCGACGAGCCCTTCTTGAGGCTGAACGTCATCGCCGAATAGGTCTCGACCGAGCCGATCCCGTAAAGGCAGGAAACAGACGCGACGATGATCACGTCGTCGCGCTCCAGAAGCGATCGGGTGGCCGAGTGGCGCATCCGGTCGATCGCCTCGTTCACGCTCGACTCTTTCTCGATATAGGTGTCGCTTCGCGGCACATAGGCCTCGGGCTGGTAATAATCGTAATAGCTGACGAAATATTCGACCGCATTGTCGGGAAAGAAGCTCCTGAGCTCCCCATAGAGCTGAGCCGCCAAAATCTTGTTGGGCGCGATCACCAGCGCCGGCCGCTGCAATATCTCGATGACCTTGGCCATGGTGAAGGTCTTGCCCGACCCGGTAACGCCCAGAAGCACCTGGCTGGTCTCGCCCTGGAGCGCGGCTTCGGTGAGCTCCTTGATCGCTGCCGGCTGGTCGCCGGCGGGCTCGTAATCGGAACTGAGGACGAACTTGCGGCCGCCTTCGGCCTTTTCCGGGCGCGCAGGCTTGTGCGGCACGAACGCCGCGCCGGTATCAGGTTCGGCCAGAGTCTTTCTGATTTGAATTGCCATTGCTCGCACATATGGTGGAGCGCCTGGGCCTGCGCAACGCGGGTGGAGCTGGGGGACGGACGATGAAAAAGCTGGTCATGCTGGCCCTGGCGTCAGCAATTTTCGCGACTCCGGCGGCCGCAAATGAAGCGCTTACGGCGGCCGTCAAAGCGGATTACGACAGCTACCTCTCGCCGCTGTTCCTTCATTTCCACCGCAATCCCGAGCTTTCCTATGTGGAGACGGAAACCGCAAAGCGAATGGCCGCGGAATTGCAGAAAGCCGGCGCGCAAGTGACCACCGGAGTCGGCGGCACCGGAGTCGTCGGAGTGATGCGCAACGGCGCCGGCCCGACCGTCCTGCTGCGCGCCGACATGGACGGCCTTCCGGTCAAGGAAGATTCCGGCCTCAGTTATGCATCGACGGTCAGCCAGAAGGGTCATGACGGCCAGGTCTATCCGGTGATGCACGCCTGCGGTCATGACACGCACATCACCGCACTTGTCGGCGCCGCGCGCCGTCTCGCTGCAATGAAGGACCAGTGGAAAGGCACCATAGTGTTCGTGGTCCAGCCTGCCGAGGAACGGATCGGCGGTGCGCGGAAGATGATGAAGGACGGGCTCTACACCCGCTTCCCGAAGCCCGATTATGCGCTCGCCTTCCACGTCGATGCCGACACGCCAACCGGCAAGATGATCGTCCAGCCAGGGCTCATCTATTCGTCGGCGGATACGGTCGACATCATCGTTCACGGCGTCGGCGCTCACGGCGCGTCTCCCCACCGCGGAAAGGACCCGATCGTCATGGGTTCCGAGATCGTCATGGTGCTGCAGACATTGGTCAGCAGGGAGCTTGCTCCGCTGTCGCCTGGAGTAGTCACGGTCGGCGCGTTCAATTCCGGAATGAAACACAACATCATTTCCGATGAAGCCCGGCTGCAACTCACCGTGCGGTCCAACGACCGGGCGGTTCGCGACCAGCTCATCGCCGGTATCAAGCGTATCGCAACCAACGTCGGCCGGATGAACGGACTTCCGGAAGACAAGCTGCCGACGGTCATCGTCTCCGACGAACAGGCGCCGCCGACGATCAACGATGCCGGCCTCTCGCAGAGCATCGGAGCGGCCTTCCGACGCGATTTTGGGACCGAGGTGATCATCCCCTACGTCCAGACCGACATGGGCGCCGAGGATTTCCCCGCCTTCGTCGATCCGAGCACGGGCGTGAAAGGCCTCTATTTCATGGTCGGCGGAACTCCGCAGGCGGCCTTCGACTCGGCCAAGGCCGGCGGCCCGCCCGTGCCCTCGCACCATTCGCCATTCTTCAAGATCGATCCCGAACCATCGATCACGCTCGGCACTCGGGCGATGGTAACCGCCGCGCTGGAGCTGCTTCCGGCCAGGTGACCGGCGTCGGCGGGCCAATGACCTGAGCTTCCCGGGGAGGGACGCGCATGCAGTTGGAGACGGTCACCGAAGGCCTGATCTGCCCTGAAGAGCCGGTCGCGATGAGCGATGGAACCGCGGATTTGATTCGCCATGAGTGGTGGATATGGTGGCCTTTGCAACTGCTGCGCTCCGCGAAAGGAGACACCGAATGCCTGATGTCACACGCGTGCCGGACCTAGCCCGACTGCTCCTCGCGACCGCCGCGGTGATCACCGGTTGCGCCTTGCTCGTCGCTCTCGGTGCTCCGTCGCGGATGCCGCTGATGAACTTCGCCGCCTTGCTGATCGGACTCGCCGGCCTGGCGCTGTTCGGGGTCCTGCGCAGGGCGAGCGTTCCTGGGGCCGTCGGCGACTGGGCTCTCGTGCTGCTGGCTACGGTCGTCCCGGCCACGGCTTTGTTCGGCGAGGCAGCCGGGACGGTCGCGCGCTGGATCGTAATCGCCGGGGTGACAGTTCAGCCGGCAATTATCGCGGTGCCGGTGATCGCCATCGCGCTGGCATCGCGGCCCTCTCCGGTCCGGGCGGCTGCGGCTGCGGTGGCTGCCGTCGGCGTCGCGCTTCAGCCCGATCCCGCTGCGGCCACGATGCTGCTGGCCGGAACTGCGGCGCCGCTGGTTCTCGCCCGCCGGGACCTTCCGCTAGCACTCGCCTGCGCATCGGCAGCGGCAGCATTCGCCCTCGCCTGGCTGGTAACTCCGGCGCTCCCGCCGGTCCCGTTCGTCGAAGCAATCGCCGCCCAAGCTTTCGCTGGAGGGCCGGCAGCAACCGCACTGCTCCTGCTCGGAGCGGCGCTCGCGCTCGCGCCGGCCGCCGTTTCGGCGGCGCGCAACAGCAGGTCGCCCGCGGCCTCGTTCGCCGCGCTGTGGGCGGCGGCGATGGCCGCCTCCCTGGTCGGCAGCTACCCGACCCCGATCCTCGGCTTCGGTGGAAGCGCGATCCTTGGCTACATCCTCAGCGCTGGAT
>JACDCV010000215.1 GCA_013817375.1 Sphingomonas sp. | reverse complement strand
GAGCTGGCCCCTGAACGCTTCGCTGGCGCCTTCAAAATCTATGTTGGCCACCATGGCGATGCCGGGGCGCGGATGGCGGACCTCGTTCTGCCGGGCGCAAGCTATGCCGAAAAGCACGGCACTTATGTGAACCTCGAAGGGCGTGTGCAGCGCAGCGAGAAGGCCACTTTCCCGCCGGGCCTTGCGCGTGAGGACTGGACGATCCTGCGAGCGGTCTCGGACCTTCTCGGAGCGCCGCTTGCCTTCGATACGTTCGACCAGCTTCGCTCGGCGATGATCGCCGATCATCCGAAGCTCGGCACGGAGGGACTGCTGAAGCTCGACTGGGCGCCGCCGAAGCTCGACACGAAGGCGTCGGGACCGGTCCGCTACCCGGTGAGCGATTTCTACCTGACCAACGCCATCACCCGTTCGAGCCCGACGATGCACGTCTGCTCGCGCGAAGTCCTTCACGGCGAGTTCGAGACACTGGAGGCGGCGGAGTGAGGGTGCGTGTTGACATCCTCCCCGGGACGGGGAGGGGGACCATCCGGAGGATGGTGGAGGGGGCGGCGTGCCACGCTCCACCCCCCCTCCGTCGCGCTTCGCGCGCCACCTCCCCGCTAGCGGGGAGGATCCCATGACCGCCTGGTTCCAGAACTGGTTCACCTACGAATGGTCGTGGTTCCTGGCGACCATGGTGGGCATCCTCGTCATCGCCTTCCCGCTGATGCTTGCGGTGGCGATGATCATTTATGCCGACCGCAAGATCTGGGCGGCGATTGCCCTTCGCCGCGGTCCCAACGTGGTCGGGCCGTTCGGCCTGCTGCAGAGCTTTGCCGACGGGCTCAAGGTTTTCCTCAAGGAAACGATCGTCCCATCGGCGGCCAACAAGGGTCTGTTCCTGGTCGCTCCGATCATCAGCTTCACGGTCGCCCTGATCGTCTGGGCGGTGATCCCGTTCGATGCGGGGGTGGTGCTCGCCGACATCAACGTCGGGCTTCTCTACGTGCTCGCCGCCTCGTCGCTTGGAGTTTATGGAGTGATCGTCGCCGGCTGGGCGTCCAATTCCAAATATCCGTTCTACTCGGCGCTTCGGGCAGCCGCTCAGATGGTCAGCTACGAAGTCTCTTTGGGCTTCGTCCTGATCAGCGTCGTCCTGTGGGCGGGGACGTTCAATCTGAGCGCGATCGTCCTCGCCCAGCAGGGGCATATTTTCGGGCTTCTCAACGGCTTTGGATTCAACCCCTTGCTGTTCCCGATGGCGGTGGTGTTCTTGATCAGCTCGATGGCCGAGACTTTCCGCACGCCATTCGATCTGACCGAGGCGGAAAGCGAGCTCGTCGCGGGTTTCCAGACCGAATATTCGTCGATGAGCTTCGCGCTCTTCTGGCTCGGCGAATATGGCAATGTCATCCTGATGTGCGCGCTGAACGCCTTGCTGTTCTGGGGCGGCTGGCTTCCGCCGCTCAACATCGACCTCATCCCCTGGTTCGATATTCCGGGAATTTTCTGGCTGTTCGCCAAGATCCTGTTCTTCTTCTTCGTGTTCAGCTGGGTCCGGGCCACCGTGCCGCGATATCGCTACGACCAACTGATGAGGCTCGGCTGGAAGATTTTCCTCCCACTGTCGTTGCTGTTCGTAGTCCTCGTTTCCGGGTGGCTGATGCTGACCCGTTATGGAGCCGGCGCATGATCGCGCACTGGATCAAGTCGTTCACGCTTTGGGAGCTGGTGAAGGCCCATTGGCTGACCTTGAAATATTTCTTCAAGCCGAAGGCGACGATCAATTACCCGTACGAAAAGGCGCCGCAGAGCCCGCGCTTTCGCGGCGAGCATGCGCTCCGCCGTTACCCGAACGGGGAAGAGCGCTGCATTGCCTGCAAATTGTGCGAGGCAATATGCCCGGCGCTTGCGATCACCATCGAGGCGGAGCCGCGCGAGGACGGCAGCCGCCGCACCACCCGCTACGACATCGACATGGTCAAATGCATCTATTGCGGGCTGTGCGAGGAAGCCTGCCCGGTCGATGCGATCGTCGAGGGGCCGAACCTCGAATTCGCAACCGAAACGCGGGAGGAATTGCTCTACGACAAGACCAAGCTCCTCGCCAACGGCGACAGGTGGGAACAGGCGATTGCCGCCAACCTTGCCGCCGATGCACCCTATAGATAAGCGCGCCGGCAACAGGGACCCCACTTGATCGCACTCATCGCCTTCTATCTGTTCGCGACGATCACCATCGCTTCCGCGGTGGCGGTGATCTTTGCGCGCAATCCGGTTCATTCGGTGCTGTGGCTGATCCTCGCGTTCTTCAACGCGGCCGGCCTGATGCTCCTTCTGGGGGCCGAGTTCATCGCGCTGCTGCTCGTCATCGTCTACGTCGGCGCGGTCGCGGTGCTGTTCCTGTTCGTCGTGATGATGCTCAACGTGGATTTCGGCCAGCTTCGCTCCGGCTTCACCGCGAACCTCCCGTTCGGGATCATTGTCGCGCTGGTGCTCCTGGCCGAAATCATCGTCGCTCTCAGCGCCTGGAAGGCGGGGCCGGGGATAAGCGGGACCGCTCCCGCGGAGACCACGACCCCCAACATCGTTGCTCTGGGTGAGCTTCTGTACACCCGCTATCTGTTCCCGTTCGAGCTCGCGGGACTCGTGCTTTTGGTGGCGATGATCGGGGCAATCGTCCTTACCCACCGAAGCCGGGGCGGGGTGCGCGGCCAGAATGTCGGCAAGCAGATCCGCCGCAACCCCGACGAGGCGGTTCGCCTCACCAACCCTGAAGTTGGCGAGGGGGTG
>JACDCV010000214.1 GCA_013817375.1 Sphingomonas sp. | reverse complement strand
GGCCGGCGATCACCTGGTCGCCCGGAGCAAGACGCTGGGGAGCGATGATGTAGGCCTGCTCGCCGCCCTCATAAGTGATGAGCGCGATGAACGCCGAGCGGTTGGGATCATATTCGATCCGCTCGACAGTCGCGGCAACGTCCCAGGTCCGGCGCTTGAAGTCGATGAAACGATACTTCTGCTTGTGGCCGCCGGCGATCCCGCGCGACGTCACGTGGCCCTTGTTGTTGCGGCCGCCGGTCTTGCGCTTGCCTTCGGTCAGCGCCTTGACGGGCTTGCCCTTCCACAGCGACGACTTGTCGACGAGGACGAGTCCGCGGCGGGCGGGGCTGGTCGGCTTATATTGCTTGAGTGCCATCGCTTAGATCCCGCTCGTCACGTCGATGGTCTGGCCTTCGGCCAGAGTCACGATCGCCTTCTTGAAATCCGAGCGCTGGTACGGCTTGCCCTTCCAGCGCTTGCTCTTGCCCTTGGTCACGATCGTGTTGACGCCCATCACGGTGACGTTGAACAAAGCCTCGACCGCTTCCTTGATCGCCGGCTTCGAAGCGTGTGTTGCGACCCTGAACACAACTGCATTATGCTCCGACAGCATCGTCGACTTCTCGGTGATGTGCGGCGCCAGAACGACGTCGTAGTGACGCGCTTCGATCCGGGTTTCCTGCTTCTTAGCCATTGAACCGGGCCTCCAGCTTCTCGACCGCGGCGCGGGTCAGGACCAGCGTCTCGTGGCGCATGATGTCGTAAACATTGGCTCCGACGGCCGGCATCAGGTCCAGTTCGCCAAGGTTCGACGAAGCGCGGGCGAAGCCGACGTTGAGCGCGTCACCGTCGATCACCAGCGCCGACTTGCCAAGGCCGAGGCTTCCAAGCTTGCTCTTGAGCTCCTTGGTCTTGCCCTCCGCCAGGTCGAGATTGTCGACCACGATCAGCTGGCCGCTCTGTGCCTTGGACGACAGCGCCATCTTCAGGCCGAGCGCCCGAACCTTCTTGTTGAGGTTCGACACGAAAATGCGTGCACGCGGGCCATGGGCCTTGCCGCCGCCGACGAAGATCGGTGCCCGGCGATCGCCATGGCGAGCCGTTCCGCCGCCCTTCTGGCGACCCCACTTCTTGCCGGTCCGGTTGACCTCGCTGCGCTCGCGCGCCGCACGCGCCGGGGCACGGCGGTTGGTGAGCTGCCATGTCACCACCCGGTGAAGGATGTCGGGCCGCGGCTCGACTCCGAAAATCTCGTCGTTGAGCTCGATGTCGCCGCTTTTGCCGGCGTCGAGGCTCTGGACCTTGACCTTCATCGTTCGCCTTCCTTGCTCTCGTCGCCGCCGGCATCGCCTTGCGCCTTTGCCTCGCCGGCCGGAGAGTCCGTCGTTTCGTTGGTGTCGGCCGCCGCGCCGGCTTCCTGCTCGGCCGCGATCGCCGCAACCTCGTCATCGCCCGGGAGCGCCGGCATCTCGTGAACCGCACCCTCGTCGACCAGCCCCGCAGGAGCATGATCCTCAGCGGCCTGCTCGGCTTTCGCCTGTTCGAGAAGACCCGCCGGGTAGGGCGCGCTCTCGTGCCGGTCGATCTTGATTGCGTCGCGGATCGTCAGCCAGCTGCCCTTGTGGCCGGGGACCGAGCCGCGGACGAAGATCAGCCCGCGAACCAGATCGGTGCGGACCACCTCGAGGTTCTGCTGGGTGCGATTGCGCGCGCCCATGTGGCCGGCCATCTTCTTGTTCTTGAAAACCTTGCCCGGGTCCTGGCGCTGGCCGGTCGAGCCGTGGCTGCGGTGCGATACGGAAACGCCGTGAGTCGCGCGCAGACCCTTGAAGTTCCAGCGCTTCATCGCTCCGGCAAAGCCCTTGCCCTGAGTCACGCCGCAAACATCGACCATCTGACCGGCGACGAAATGCTCGGCGCTGATCGTCGATCCGACCTCAAGCAAAGCATCGTCATCGACCCGGAACTCGACAATTTTCGCCTTCGGCTCGACCTCGGCCTTTCCAAAAGCTGCGCGCTGCGGCTTGGCGACGTTCTTCGCCTTCGCTTTGCCGGCGCCAAGCTGCACCGCAGTATAACCGTCACTGTCCTTTTCGCGGCGGCCAATGACCTGCACCTCGTCCAGCTGCAGGACGGTAACCGGCACGTGCCGACCGTCCGCCTGGAACAGGCGGGTCATTCCGACCTTTTTCGCGATCACGCCGGTGCGCACGACCAGTTGCTCCCAAACAGAGGCCCTCGGACGTTCCGAGGGCTTGAGGACCCCACCAAAGTACTACTTTGGTGGGAACCCTTGCAGCCCGTTAAAATTTCCGCATGCCCCGCCTGGGCTAATGTCCCGTTGATCGGGACGGCGGGGACGCAGCCGGAGCGTAAAACTCCGCGGTATCCACCTATGTGCGGCCGCTAACGGCCAACCCCCGCTTGATGGGGGCTATAGGCAAGCTCGACTAAGCGAGCTTGATTTCGACGTCGACGCCCGCGGCCAGGTCGAGCTTCATCAAAGCATCGACCGTCTGCGGGGTCGGCTGCACGATGTCGAGCAGCCTTTTGTACGTCCTCACCTCGAACTGCTCGCGCGACTTCTTGTCGACGTGCGGCGAGCGGTTGACGGTAAATTTCTCAATTCGCGTCGGCAAAGGAATGGGACCGCGGATAAGCGCACCCGTTCGGCGAGCCGTATCGGCGATGTCGCCGGTGGCCTGATCGAGCACTCGATGATCGAACGCCTTCAGACGAATCCGGATGTTCTGCGTTTCCATGTCCCTACCGATGCGAAAGAGCCTGCGAACCAACGGCAAAAGCCGAAGCCCGCGAAAAATTCTCTA
>JACDCV010000058.1 GCA_013817375.1 Sphingomonas sp. | reverse complement strand
GCGCGTTCCATGGTCCGCCGCTGGAAATTGGCAGCCGAGCGGAGGATCAAACATGGAAGTGACAAACCCCAACAAGGCGCTTTGGGAAAAGGGCGACTTCACCCGAATTGCCGAGACGATGCGGCAGAGCGGCGAGGAGTTCGTCGAGACCCTCGGAATCGAGCCCGGCATGAAGGTCCTCGACCTCGGCTGCGGCGACGGCACCACCGCGCTTCCGCAAGCCCGGCGCGGCGCCGAGGTGCTTGGGGTCGACATCGCCGCCAATCTGGTCGCCGCCGGCAACGCCCGGGCCAAGGCCGCCGGCCTCGACAATCTCACGTTCCGCGAAGGCGATGCGTCCAACTTGGAGGGGATCGAGTCCGATCGTTTCGACCTCGTCGTCAGCGTGTTCGGAGCGATGTTCGCCCCGCGTCCCGATGCCGTCGCCAAAGAAATTGTTCGGGTAGCCCGCCCCGGCGGTCGGATCGTGATGGGCAACTGGATTCCCGGCGACCCGACCCTGGTCGCGCAGATCCTCAAGATCAGCGCAGCCTACACGCCGCCCCCGCCGGAGGGTTTCGTCAGCCCGATGACCTGGGGCGACGAGGACATTGTCCGACAGCGCTTCACCGCCGCGGGGATATCAGGGGACAATATCCGCTTCGAACGGGCGCAATGGGCGTTCCGGAGCGACTTGCCGCCGTCCGGCCTCCTCAACATCTTCCGCGATTATTACGGCCCGACGATGAACGCCTTCGCCGCCGCCGAAAAAGACGGCCGCGCAGACCAGCTTCAGTCTGAACTCACCGACCTGTTCGAATCGCACAACCGCGGCAGCCCGGGAACCGAGGTGCGCGCAACCTACCTCAAGGTGCTCGTCACTAAAGGGTGACTCTCACCGGACCCTGGCCGGTCGCTGCCGCTGTCGGGAAGACTTTGGCGAAAATACTGCCGGGGCGGCATTCCGAAACGACATCGTCGCGACCTGGCCGGCCATCGTTCGCCTTGATCCCGCTCGGCGGCCACCGCTTTGCCGTGGAATCCACCCCGGCCATGCGGATGCTGTTCGACGCAAGCGGCAAGACGGCCAAGGCGATGACTGTCGAATATGCCGGCGGCCCAGTTCAGCCGCGGGTCAAGCGCACCCCCGCCCGCTGACCCCCACACGTCAGGCGCAGGAAAGCGTTACCGTCCTCGGGCTCGCCCTTCGCGCGCCGCTTGAACGGCAACATTTCGACGACCGCTCGTCGAACACCCCTTGCAGGCCCACTCGCCCTGCTTAAGCTGCCGCCACGCTTCGGGGGGAAGAACAAATGGCGCGAAAAACCGACCTTCTGTTCCTGACGGGCAATGCCCGCTACGCCGATTTCGGCCTGCTCCTGCTTCGCGTCGTCACCGGCGCCTTCCTCATCTACCAGAGCCACGACAACATCTTCTCCGCCGAGCGAATGGCCGAGTTCGAGGCGTTCCTTGCCCAGTTCAACTTCGTCTACCCGAAGCTGATGGCGCCGCTTTCCGTCTATGCCCAGTTCGCCGCCGGGATCGCCTTTATCCTCGGCCTATTCACCCGCTGGTTCGGCCTCATCACCGCGTTCAACTTCATCGTCGCCGTGTGGATGGTTCACTGGACCGACCCGGTCCCGGCCATCTGGCCCGCCGCGATCCTGATCTTCCTCGGCCTCTATTTCGGGCTTCGCGGATCGGGCCGCTACGGCCTAGACGCCCTTCTCGAAGGACGCTCGCGCCGCCGTTAGCTGTGGATAAGCCGAGCCCCGCCGCCTTGGCACCAGTGGAATCCGCGCCGTATAGCTAAAGGCCATGGCCGACCTCTTCTCCTCATCCGCAAAGCCCGACTCTTCGAGCGACTATGACGCCTCGTCGATCGAGGTGCTCGAGGGGCTTGAGCCGGTCCGTCGCCGCCCCGGCATGTACATCGGCGGCACCGACGCCCGCGCCCTCCACCACCTCGCCGCCGAAGTCATCGACAATGCGATGGACGAGGCCGTCGCTGGCCACGCCAGCCGCATCGAGGTCACTCTGGAGCCAGGCAACCGCCTGACCGTCTCCGACAACGGCCGCGGAATTCCGGTCGAGGAGCATCCCAGATTTCCCGGCAAGTCGGCGCTCGAGGTCATCATGACCACGCTCCATTCCGGCGGGAAATTCGAGGGCAAGGCCTATTCCACTTCTGGCGGCCTGCACGGAGTCGGGGTCAGCGTCGTCAACGCTTTGTCCACCGAGACCATCGTCGAAGTCGCCCGCGACAAGATGCTCTACCGCCAGGCCTTCGCCAAGGGCCTCGCGACCTCGAAGCTTGAGCAGGTCGGCCCCACCCCCAACCGCCGCGGAACCACCGTCGCCTTCACCCCCGACCTCGAAATCTTCGGCGCCGACGCGAAGTTCAGCCCCGAGCGCCTATACAAGCTCGCCCGCTCCAAGGCCTATCTCTTCGCAGGCGTCGAAATCCGCTGGCACTGCGATCCCAGCCTCGCCGGCGACACGGTCCCCGAGGCTGCCGTCTTCCAATTCCCCGGCGGCCTTTCCGACCACCTTCGCGAACAGCTCGGCGACCGCCCGTGCGTCACTGCCGAGCCTTTCGCCGGCCGTCAGAATTTCCAGGACGGACAGGGCAGCGCCGAATGGGCGGTCGCCTGGCCGCTTTATTCCGACGGCGCCCAAAGCTATTATTGCAACACCATCCCGACGCCCGACGGCGGCACTCACGAGGCCGGGCTTCGCGCCGCGCTGACCAAAGGCATCCGCGGCTTCGGCGAGCTCATCGGCGACAAGAAGGCCAAGAACATCACCGCCGACGATGTCTTCAACGGCATCGAGCTGATGCTGAGCGTCTTCATCCGCAACCCGCATTTCCAGAGCCAGACCAAGGACCGCCTGACCAGCCTTGAGGCCGCGCGCTTCGTCGAGGCCGCCGTCCGCGACCATTTCGACCATTATCTCAGCCACAATATGGAGCGTGGCCGCGCCCTCCTCGGCTCGATCGTCGAGCGAACGGAAGAACGGCTGAAGCGCCGCGCCGAGCGCGAGGTTCAACGCAAGACGGCGACCAGCGCCCGCAAGCTGCGCCTCCCCGGCAAGCTTACCGATTGCGCCAACGACGATCCGGCCGGCACCGAATTGTTCATCGTCGAGGGCGACAGCGCCGGCGGCTCGGCCAAGCAGGCGCGCAACCGCAAGACCCAGGCGATCCTCCCCATCCGCGGCAAGATCCTCAACGTCGCCGCCGCCACTCAGGAGAAAATCCGCGCCAACAGCGAAGTCGCCGACCTCCAGCTGGCATTGGGCTGCGGCACCCGCGACACCTTCCTCGAGCACGCGCTCCGCTACGAGCGGATCATCATCATGACCGACGCCGACGTCGACGGCGCCCATATCGCAACCTTGCTGATGACCTTCTTCTTCCAGGAAATGCCGGAGCTGGTGCGCCGCGGCCATTTGTTCCTGGCCCAGCCCCCCCTCTACCGCCTGACCTCAGGCGCCAAGACCCTCTACGCCCGCGACGACGCCCACCGCGCCGAGCTTGAAGCAAGTGAGTTCAAGGGCAAAAACGTGGACGTCAGCCGCTTCAAGGGCCTCGGCGAAATGAATCCCGACCAGCTCAAGCAGACCACCATGGACCCGGCCACGCGCTCATTGCTGAAGATCACCCTGCCGGCGCAATATGAGGACCAGCAGCCGGCCCGCGACATCGTCGAGCGCCTGATGGGGCGGGATCCGGCGAAGAGGTTCGAGTTTATCCAGAACAGCGCCGCCGCGGTCGACGAGCAGGACATCGATGCGTAGCGGCCGCCGAGCATAAGCTAAGCGGCGCAGAGCAAGCACAGCTTATGTCGAAGAGACGGCGAGCTCCGCAGATCGGCCGATTAGTCAGGCATGTTTGGGAGCTGGTCGTGATCTTCGTGACGTAGATACACCTTCATCAGCCCCCACGGACCTAGCTCGTTGTCATTGGTGTGGCCGAGTTCCCCCCTGAGCGCACGGAGGAGCCTCTCCACTACAGCGAAAGTTTGAGGGGCGGGTTTATCCGTCTTGAGCTCATTCCAAGCCTTCAGAACGTCTGGCCCCGCCCATACCATCAGCTGTGATTGAATATCGAACAGCTCTTTGGCTAGCTCCTCCTCGTCGGTCTTTTTGGCCCAGCCCTTAGTCGTTTTGAACAATTCCCCAATCGTCGAAATGATGCTCTCGTAGGCTTTTGCCTTTTGCGCGAACTGCCTTGCGGCAACCTCTCGCTTCGAGATTTTGTTCTGCGTGTAGAGTAAACTTGCGACCGATATGGCGGCCGTAAGCACGGCGAGCATCACCTCCTTGGATGAGGAGGCCAAGAGGTAAATTACGCCGGTGACTGCTAGAACAAAAATAAGACCCGCAACAATCGCGGGTGCGGGGCTGGTACCGTCTTGTGACATGGGCTTTCGTAACTCGCTGTTAAGCAGAAATCGCCGCACTCCCGCCTTGCATCAGGCAGCTCAGGCAGTCCGAGACGCTAGTTGCACGACGCCAATCGAATCTTCAAAAACGCGTTGGATCTCGGCAAAACTGCTCTCTAAGATGAAATCAGGATGGGCTGGACGCTCCGAGTGAGCAAACTTGCGCGCATGCTCCACATCATCATCTGACCAATGCGAAATCGCTACCAAGTTCGCGTAAAATTTAGGGTCCACGTTGGCTCCGAATTTAACCCAAACTGCGAAGACTCGCGCTGCATTGGCCATCGATATGTCTTTGAAAAGGCTGTCTCCGACGTACACCGCGCTCTCGGCAGCAATTCCTTCCCGCTCGCAGATTTCTAGCAGGACGGTGGGGGAGGGTTTCTGCTGATGATGCGAAAGCTCAATCAACTCGGGGCCTTCGGTCCTTTCTTCTTTGCGGACCGCTTGGTGCACTAGCGCCCTCTCGCGACAGTAAACTCTCGGAAAGAATTCACTTAGACCCAGGCGGTTCAGCCTATCACGCACGGCAAGCGGTCGCGCTTCAGTGTGGCCTATTATTCGTATGCCGCAGCCATCTAATACCTTAAGAGTCGCGAGGACCCCGTCATACAAGCGAAGGTGTTTCTTTCGTGCGCGGTTGAAGGCGTGAAACGCTTCGTCCAAGGCCTCAGCAACGTAAGCTCGATCTTTGTTCGGAAATGCCCGTAGAACGGTCTCAGTTTCGAGAAGAGAAAACGGATGTTCGGAATCACCATGAGCCTGGTGAACTCGCCGGAAATCCGAGAGCAGAGTATCCCGGTCACAGCCAAGGATTTCGGCTGCTACATCGACCATCTCGTAAAACGAGGGGACGAAGTAACCAACCCAATCGTAAAGGGTGTTGTCGAAATCGCAGATCAGCACGCTACGCGGCATTCTGAACCTGTTCAGTGGAACCGGACGTGGTTATTGGATTCGAATTCGACGGTTCCGCGAGGTTCGTCACGATCAGCACGAAGATCGCAGCCCCAATCAGAGAAATTAAAACCCCGTTGTAGAAGCCTTTGAGCTTTTCCCCGGCTGAGTATCGTTCGCTTCCGTGATACGCTCGTTTGCCGCCTTGTTCGTTGTAGCCGGCATCGCTGTACCTGCTGTAGAGTGAGATGGTTTGCGTCATGCCCTTATCAAGGATGAAGACATGCTTCTTCATGTATTGCTCTTCGAAATCTTCGCCAAATTCCACGGCGCCTATGAGCATCCGGTGATAAACGGATAGATCGAGTCTCCTCACCGCCAACAGGCCGGCCGCAGCGGCAGCAATCAACAAAACCGCAAGGTGAAGTTTAAAACTGCCCCAACCCGTTACGAAGGTGAGGGCAAACTCATTCTGCTGAGTGATCAACACCACTGCTAGGGCCAACGCAGCAGTGACGAACGTCAAACCAAGTTGGCGCGATCTCACCGACATCTCATTGAAGTGCATCTGCGTATCCACAGCCTTGGACCAGATGCTGATTAGTTCTTGATTGGTCGGATTAGCCATCTTCCCCCCTCATAAATAGCCACCCGAGCAAAGGTGAGGGTGGCAGACGCAAGGGCGCACTGCAACAAACTCTTTCCTACACCTCCCAATCTATGTTCCAACCTGGTTCATGGAAAACCAACTCTCCGAACCACAACCCGCCACCACCCCATCCCTCCCCGCCACCCGCCACGACGGCTGGACCGGCGAGAAAATGGCGATCTTCTGCGAGGCGCTGGCCGACACCGCCGTCGTGGCTGAAGCCTGCGACCAGGCCCGCATGGGCATTTCCGGCGCCTATGCGCTGCGCCGCCGCAACCCTGTCTTCGCCGCCGCCTGGGACGCGGCGCTGACCATCGCCCGCGAACGGCTCGCCGACACTTTGCTGGCCCGGTCGATGGAGGGAAATGTCGAGCAGATCTGGCGCGACGGGGAGCTGGTCGGCGAGCGCCACGTCATCGACAACCGCCTCGGCCTCGCCATCCTCCGCCGCCTCGACCGGCTCGCCGAGACCGGCCTGTCGACCAGTTCGCGCGGCGTTCGCTCACCGGGAGCGCCTTCACCCTGTTCCCGGCCGGTCGATTGGGAGCTCGCCGTGGACGCCCTCAGAACCGGAGACGAAGCCGCAGTTTGCAAGGCGCTTGCGCTGCTCAAATCCAACGAAGTGGAGGAAGTGGAAGGACCCCCTGTTTCACTCAGTCAGGACGACGAGAACGAAGGCCTCGACCTCTCCGACCGCTGCTGGAAAGACCATCACGGATGGTTGACCAACTTCCCGCCGCCGCCTGGCTTCACCGGCCACGAAAGCGGCGCTTATGCGGGCGAGGAGGGATATGAGCGCGCCTGTACTCCGGAAGAGGTCGCGATCCTGGAGGCCGAGGAGGCCGCCGACTTCGCCGCCGCCCGGGCCGAGGACGAGACGCTTCGCGATGCCTGGTTCGAAATGCTGCGCGAGGAGCTGGAACCTACCGCGACCCGAACCCCGTCAGCATCGTCTTGATCGTCCGCAGCAGGATCAACGTATCGAGCCAGGGCGAGAAATATTTGATGTAGTAGAAGTCGTACTGGAGCTTCTCGTGGACCTCGCCGACTTGCGCCACATGGTCCTGATTGACCTGCGCCCAGCCCGAAAGCACTTCGGCCTCCGGCCTCGGGCCGATCCAGCTCATCTCCCATTTGAGGATGTTGAAGATCTGCGGAAGTTCGTCGATCCGGAGCGTTCGGAGCACCCGGCCCGCCTTGGTAATCCGGACGTCGTCCTCGCGGGTCATCGCCGATTCTCGGGCATCTTCGATCGCCACCGTCCGCATCGTCCGGAATTTGTAGACGATGATGTCACGGCCAGCATGACCGACCCTTTTCTGCCGGAACAATGCCGGCCCATCGCTGTCGAGCCGGATGATCACTGCGACTATCGCCATCAGCGGAAGCACGAGCGGAAGGATCAGGACGGCAAAGACGAAGTCGATCAGGGTCTTGAGGTGGAAATAGCCCCGCACCGGGAGCAAAGATCCGAAGCTGTTCTCCGACAGATGCTCCAGCTCGACCCGGCCGGTGAGCGATTCGGCGAGCTGCTTGTGCTGATAGACGATCCGCCCGGCGAGCGCGGCGTCGGCAAGGAAAGCCTCCCATTCGTCGGGAAGGTCGGCCGCAAAATCGGCAACGATGGCGTCGCACCCTTCGGTGTCGGCAAGCCGCGGGCGCTTCATTCGCGACCAGAGCACGCTCTTGATCCGGAACAGCGGCTCGACCCCGCCGAACGGGACGACCGCGATCCGCCGGCTCACCTGCCGTTCGGCGTAGATGTAGAGGACGTACAGCCACAGAACGTGAAGAAGGAAGCCAAGCGCGAGCGCCAGCCGGTCATAAGGGAAGCGGGTCAGGAGGAACCAGGCAAGAACGATCCCATGCCCGGTCAGCGCCGAGGGAAGGATCACATAGCTTCGGCGAATGCCGGGATAGGTTTCCACCGACAGCCGCATCCAGAAAGCGATCACGACCGCAAGCACGTTGGCGATCAGTGCATTCGATCCTGCCGGCTCCAGCAGCACTCCGGGAAGCAGGCTGCCCCGGAGCGACCAGGGGAAAATCGCTCCGACAAGCAATGCTCCGGCGAACTGGAACCGCCTTCTCGAAAGAAGGCCCCGGCTGCGGTCGCGGCCGGAAACTGCGCTTTGCTCGGTCACTTACCCCGACGCCCCCGCTTGCCGGGTCCGGGCAAGGCGGTCGGTTCGCCGGCCATGCCTATTGGGCCGCGGCGCGCAGCGGCACCGGCCGCTGGCCGGCGCGGCCGATCCCGCGATAATCGAAACCGGCGCGCTCCGCGTCTTCCGGATCATAGACGTTGCGAAGGTCGATGAGGGCGCGGCCCCTCATCCGGCTTGCAAGCTTGTCGAGGTCGAGCCCGCGAAACTCGTCCCACTCGGTGACGACGACCAGAGCGTCGGCACCGTCGGCGACGTCCAGCGCCGTCCTGGCGAATTCCAGGCCCGGAAGCAGCGGCTGCGCATGCTTCATCGCTGCCGGGTCGAACGCAATCACGCTTGCGCCTTCCTCGATCAAGGATCGCACCAGCGGCAGAACCGGGGCATCGCGCATGTCGTCGGTGTTCGGCTTGAACGAAAGTCCCAATATTCCGACGCGCTTGCCCGCGACGCTTCCGCCCAATGCCTCGGAGACCCTGCTGGACATGCTGTTCTTGCGGTCGTCGTTGACCTCGACGACGGTCCTGACGATCCGTTGCTCCACGCCGGCCGCCTCGGCGGTCTGCAGAAGCGCCAGAGTGTCCTTTGGAAAGCAGCTTCCTCCATAGCCGGGGCCCGGGTGAAGGAACTTGGGTCCGATGCGGTTGTCGAGGCCAATTCCCCTCGCCACTTCCTGGACGTCGGCGCCGACCGCTTCGCACAGATTGGCGATCTCGTTGATGAAGCTGATCTTGACCGCAAGGAAGGCGTTGGCGGCATATTTCGTGAGCTCGGCGGTGCGCCGGCCGGTGAACAGGATCGGCGCCTTGTTGAGGAACAACGGCCGGTAGATTTCCCGAAGCACCTCGCGGGCCCGCTCGTCCTCGGCCCCGACCACGATCCGGTCGGGATGCTTGAAGTCGGCGATGGCGGCGCCTTCGCGCAAGAATTCGGGGTTGGAAGCGACGGCCGTGCCTTGCGGAGCCTTCTCTTCGGCAAGGATCCTGGCGATCTCGTCGCCGGTCCCGACTGGAACGGTCGATTTGGTGACCACCACCACCGGGCCCTTGAGAGCGCGCGCAAGCTCGCGAACCGCTGCGAACACAAAACTGAGGTCGGCATGGCCATCGCCGCGCCGAGCCGGGGTTCCAACCGCGATGAACACGGCCTCGGCGCCCTCGACGCCTTGTCCGAGGTCGGTTGTGAAGGCGAGCCGGCCGCGCTCGACATTGGTCTTGACCAGGCCCTCGAGGCCAGGCTCCCAGATCGGCATCCGCCCTTCGTTCAGCGCATCGATCTTCGAAGCATCCTTGTCGATGCAGCAGACTTCGTGGCCGAAATCGGCAAAACAGGCGCCGGAAACGAGCCCGACATAGCCGGTGCCGATCATCGCAACACGCATCGAATACTCCTGGCGCTCTCGCTTGGGCGGGCCTTAGCCGCTGCACTGCACAATGGACAAGCTCGTGAAACGTGCCGGCACCCCTGGCACAAGCCGTTCAGCAGCCTCGCTTTTGCGCAAGATGTCCGCTAAGGGCGCGGCCCTTCCGATGAAAACCGTCACTCTTCCTCGTGCCCCCCGCGTGGGCCTGGTTTCGCTCGGCTGTCCCAAAAATTTGGTCGACAGCGAGCGGATCATGACCAAGCTGCGCTCGAACGGCTACGACATGTCCGCCGATTACGCCGGCGCCGACGTGGTTCTGGTCAACACCTGCGGCTTCCTCGATTCAGCCAAGGCAGAGAGCCTCGAAGCGATCGGCGAGGCGATTGCCGAGAACGGGCGGGTGGTCGTCACCGGCTGCATGGGCAAGGAAGCGCAGCTCATTCGCGAGCGCTTTCCGCAAGTTCTCGCGATCACCGGCGCTCATCAATATGAAGCGGTAATCGCCGCGGTCCATGAAGCGGCGCCGCTATCTGCGTCTCCTTATGCCGATCTGGTGCCGGAATCCGGGCTGAAGCTCACTCCGCGCCACTACAGCTATGTGAAGATTTCCGAAGGCTGCAATCACCGCTGCGCCTTTTGCATCATCCCGCAACTTCGCGGCGACCTCGTCAGCCGCCGTCCCGACGCAATCCTCCGCGAAGCCGAGAAACTGATCGCCGCCGGCACCAGGGAGCTTCTGGTCATCAGCCAGGACACCTCGGCCTACGGGCTCGACCTCAAGCACGCCGCCTGGCCGTGGAAGGGCGGCGAGGTTCGAGCGCATATGACCGACCTGGTACGCGAAATGGGGACTCTCGGCGCCTGGGTGAGGCTCCACTATGTCTACCCCTATCCGCACGTCGACAATGTGATCCCGCTAATGGCCGAGGGACTTTTACTCCCTTACCTCGACATCCCCTTCCAGCACGCGAGCCCGAAGGTGCTTCGGGCGATGAAGCGCCCGGCCAACGAGGCCAAGGTGCTGAAACGGCTCAAGGAATGGCGAGAGCTGGTCCCCGACATTGCCATCCGCTCCTCCTTCGTCGTCGGCTTTCCCGGCGAGACGGAAGCGGACTTCGACTATCTCCTTCGCTGGCTGGAGGAAGCCCAGCTCGACCGGGTTGGAGCATTCAAGTTCGAACCGGTCGAAGGCGCTGCTGCCAATGCGCTTCCCGACCAGGTCTTCGAGGAGGTAAAGCAGGAGCGCTACGAACGGATAATGGCGCTGTCGGCGCGGATTTCGGCCGACAAGCTAGCCGCGAAGGTCGGGCGCACCATCGACGTCATCATCGACGCGGTCGATCCGGAGACCGGGGGCGCTACCGGCCGGTCGAAAGCCGATGCACCCGAGATCGACGGCGAGGTTCACCTTCGCGATGCCGGCGCGCTCAAACAGGGCGACATCGCCGCAGTGATCATCGAGGAAAGCGACGAGCACGACCTGTTCGGAGTCCCCGCTTAAAAAAGCTCAAGCGAGGACTCGCCACGCCGTCCCTGCTGTCCTACACATATAGGACAGTAGCGGGGGAATCAATTTGGCAAATCTCGGATCGAAAGCGAAAATCATGGCAATGGGCACATTGCTCCCGCTCGGAGCTTGCGCGACAAATTCCGGCAGCGTTCCGACCGCACCGCTCGCAGTCGCTATACCAGCGCAGGTGCCAGCCGCGCCCGCCGAGCGCCCGCGCTACTCCGCGGAAACCTTCTTCGCGACCACCAGCTACGCAATGGCCGCTCCGGCCGGGCTCGCCTTCTCGGCTGACGGCCGGTCGCTACTCATCAGCAGCGACAAGTCGGGCGTTTTCAATGCCCAGGTTCTTCCCGTCAGCGGCGGCGCTGCTGTGCCCGCGACCAGCTCGGCGGACAATGCAACATTCGCACGGAGCTTTTTCCCGGCCGACGACCGAATCCTGTTCACTTCGGACAAGGGCGGAGACGAGCTCAACCACATCTACGTTCGCAATCCGGACGGCACGGTCCGGGACCTGACGCCCGGCGACAAGGTCAAGGCCGACTTCCTCGGCTGGAGCAGCGACGGCAAGACCTTCTGGCTGACGACGAACGAGCGCAATCCGGAGATGTTCGACGTCTATGCGTATGACGCGGCGAGCTATGCCCGGCGCCGCATCTTCACCAATGACGGCTTCACCATCGGCGAGATTTCGCCCAACGGACGCTACGTGGCCCTGGTCAAGGAGCGGACCAGCGCCGACAACAATCTCTACCTTGCCGACCTCCAGGGCAAAGCGCCGCCGCGGCTGATCAGCAAGC
>JACDCV010000213.1 GCA_013817375.1 Sphingomonas sp. | reverse complement strand
CCCCAAAATCGCTCTCCGCGATCGCATGGTGGGGCGTCTTGCCGTGCCTGGTGCGGTAATCGAGCCCGCCGAACAGTCCCACCTCCTCGGCCCCGAACCAGACGATCCGGATCGGCCGGAGCGGCCGCCCGGCGTCCATGATCCTCTTGGCGGCGGCAGCGACGATCCCGCAGCCCGCGGCGTCGTCGAGCGCGCCGGTGCCGACGTCCCAGCTGTCGAGATGGCAGGCGACCAGCACTGGCGGAGCCGACGGATCGCGGCCGGGAACTTCGGCGATGACATTCCCCGACTGGTGAGTGCCGGTCTGCCGCGGAGTCAGCAGCAGGCGCATCCGCACCGGCTGCCCGCGCTTGAGTATCCGCTGCACCTGCTCGGCATCCGGGATCGAAAGAGCGCCGGCGGGGATCGGGGCCACGCCTTTGTCGAAATTCATCACGCCAGTGTGCGGGTTGCGGTTGTAATCGGTCCCGATCGACCGGATCACGATGGCCGCAGCACCCTTTCGGCTGGCCACGCTCGGGCCCTCCCGCCGCGGCCGTCCGAAATAGCCGTAGCCGGAGCCGTCCTGGGTTCGCGCCATTGCGTGGCTGACGAAGACGATTTTGCCGCGAACCGCCTCGTCCGGCGCCGCAATTAGCTCATCGATCGTGTCAAAACCGACGAGCTCGGCCTCGATCCCGCTGGCCGGGGTCGCCCCGCTATTGCCAAGCGCGGTGACCACCAGCGGCTGCGGGAACGGCGCGGTGATCCACGCCTGTTCGACGCCACGAACCCACACTGGAATGTCGAACGTCTCCACGCGAACGTTCGAAAAGCCCAGCGACCGAAGCTTCGCCACCGCCCAGTCGCGCGCCCGCGCTTCCGCTTGAGTCCCCGCGAGCCTGGGCCCCACCTCGGTGGTCAGCCCTTCGGTAATGTCCCACGCATAATTGTCCTGAAGCGCCGCATCGCGAAGCTCGGCGACCCGCGTGCTTACGGTCTGGGCGGAAAGCGGCGTTGCAACCATTGCGGCGAAAGCGAGCAGGAGCGAAGGGTTCATGTCAGGTCGCCTAGCGAAGGGACTTGCCCCCGGCCACCTCCATTCGGGCAAAAAATCACAGCAGCCGGAACTGGTCGCCTTGCGGCGCCTCGAACAGGTCGCTCCGGAGCGGGAACTTTGACTGCCTGAGCCCATATTTCTTCGCTGCAATCTCGAACCGGGTCCTCAGGAGCTCTGCCCAGGGCCCCTGCCCGCGCATCCGGCTGAAGAAGCCGGGGTCGTTGTCGCGCCCGCCGCGCATCGACCGGATCACCGCCATCACCTTCCCTGCACGGTCGGGAAAATGCTCGTGCAGCCAGTCCCTGAACAATGGCGCGACTTCGTTCGGAAGCCTGACGGGAAGAAAGAACCCGCCGCGTGCCCCCGCCGCGACCGCCGCTTCGACGATCGACTCCAGCTCATGGTCGGTAATCTGCGGGATGACCGGGGCGATCGCCACATGGCATGGCACGCCCTCGCCATTGAGCCGTCGGATCGCCTCGATCCGCTTGCGTCCGGACGGCGCCCTTGGCTCGAGGATCCGGCCAAGCTTGGGGTCGAGCGAAGTCACCGACAGCGCCACGGCTGCAAGGCCAAGCGCAGCCGCCGGCTTCAATATGTCGAGGTCTCGCAAGACCCGGTCCGACTTGGTGGTGATCGTGAACGGATGCTTGCACTCCAGAAGCAGCTCGATGATCGAGCGCGTGACTTTCCAGCGGTCCTCGATGGGCTGATACGGATCGGTGTTGGTGCCAAGAGCGATCGGAGCGCAGGAATAACCGGGCCTGGAGAGCGCCTGGTGGAGAAGCGCCGCAGCGTCGGGCTTCACGAACAGGCGCGATTCGAAATCCACGCCGGGCGACAGATCGTGATAGGCATGGGTCGGCCTTGCGAAACAATAGATGCAGCCATGCTCGCAGCCGCGGTACGGGTTCACCGATCGGTCGAAGCCAATGTCCGGCGAGCTGTTGCGGGTGAGTATGGTCCTGGGCCGCTCGATGGTGACGGTCGTTCGGCGCTTCGGCCTGCCATCGAGTGCCTCCACAAGGTCCAGCCAGTCGCCTTCATCCACCCGCGCCTTCAGGTTGAAGCGCGTCGGCGTTGCATTGCGGGTTGCCCCACGGCCCCTGATCGACTCGACCGGCATGGGACTCAGCCTATCGCAGATGCAGAACAAATCAAGAACAAACGAGCATTTTGGCCCGGCTCGATACTGGAGCCATTCATGTTTGGCCGCTACAACCCTGGCCATGGGGATCATCTTGAAAGCTTCGACCGCAGTCTTGGCAATTGCAGCCGCCTCCGTTGCGGGACACGCTCAATATTATCCGCCTCCCGTACAATATTATCCGCCGCCGCCGGTGCAGCATTGGCAGCCGATGCCGCCGCCACCGCCGGTTCAACAGTGGCAGCCAGCGCCGGTGCAGCAGTGGCAACCGGAGCCGGAGCCGCGCTTTGCCGAGGCGAGGCTGCCGGAGAGCAAGCCGATGGAGCCTGTCGAGCTTCCGGCCAGCATCGATCAGGGTATCGACCTAATCTACATCGATCCGGAAATCGCTCCCGAAGTGACCCGCCGAAGCGGCCTTCTCGACAGCATGGACTTCCAGGAGTGGTCGGGCGCTCCGATCGACCTCTTCACCTCGGTCAATCCGGCCTATACCGAGCTTCGCCGCGGCCTGATGAAATACCAGCAGCGCTGGGGCGCGCTTCCGCAGGTGCAGGTTCCGGCCGGGTCCGTGGTTCTCAAGGCGGGGTCAAAGGACGAGCGAATCCCGCTCCTTCGCAAGCGCCTCGGCCTGGCCGACGGCACGGCTTTCGATGCCGCGCTGACCAAGGCGGTGTCCGATTATC
>JACDCV010000212.1 GCA_013817375.1 Sphingomonas sp. | reverse complement strand
CCGCCGACCAGCGGCCTGAACAACAGGATCAGCCCGGCAATCGGGAGGTCGACCAGCCGCCCCCAGTGCATGTTCGCGCCGAACGGCGGGTTCAGCCGATACTGGCGAAGGTCGAACCAGTCCTGGCCCTGAAGCAGCGCCCGCACCTGCATCATCCGCATATTGTCGTCGGTGTCGCCAAGCGCGAATGTGTGGATGCTCGACCAGCGGGTGTAGACGAACCACACACAGAACAGCAGCCAGGCAAGGACAGTGATCGGCTTCCAGTGCCGCTCGAGCGACTCAAGGATTCGCTCCACCGGCAGGTCGTCCTTGCGCTCCAGCATGTTTCGCGCTGTAGCCGCTCGAAATTAAAGAACAAGAAGCGCCACTGTCAGCGAAAGGCCAGTGATCCACAGCCTCGATTCCGACCGCCGGGCCGTCCTTGGCCAGCTCGTCCGCTTCGTCATCACCGGAGCGTTCGTCACCGCGCTCGGGGTCGGGGTCTATGCGCTGGTCGCGGTCGGGCTGGAATGGCACCCCCAGCTCGGCAACGTGCTCGCTTATTTGACAGCGATGGCGACCGGCTATGTGCTTCACAGCAGCTGGAGCTTCAAGGATCATGGCGGCGAGCGGACCAAGGCGACCAAGGTGCGATTCCTGATTGTTTCGCTGATCAGCTACGCGCTCAACAGCTTCTGGGTCTGGCTGCTCTTTTCGCACCTCGAGCTTGGCCGCGCGGCGCCGATCGTGCCGATGCTGTTCGTCACTCCGCTCGTCACCTTCGTCCTCAACCGCCAGTGGGTTTTCCGCTGATGGAGCGGGTCATCTATGAGCGGATGGCGGAGCTCGACCAGCTTCACTGGTGGTACCGCGCGCGCCGCAAGGTGCTCCAGGCGCTGATCGAGCGGGTGGTGAAGCCGCCGGCAAATTCACGGATTCTGGAAGTCGGCTGCGGCACCGGCCACAATTTGCCGATGCTCGGCCGCTTTGGTGAGGTCGATGGTGTCGAGATCGACGGTGAGGCACGGGCGATCGCCGAAAAAAGAACGGGCCGGCCGGTGTCGCAAGCGCCGCTTCCGGAGCTGCCCGGGGTCGAGCGCGGCGCTTACGACCTTGTGGCCGCATTGGATGTGGTCGAGCATATCGACGACGACCAGGCGACAATCGAAGCGCTGGCCTCCTGCCTCAAACCCGGCGGCAAGCTTCTGGTGACCGTGCCCGCGCATCAGTGGATGTGGTCGAAACATGACGAGCTGAACCATCACAAGCGGCGCTATTCGAAGCGGCAGCTGGCCAGGCTGATCGAGGGTTCGCCGCTCCACCTCGTCTCTGCCGGCTATTTCAACAGCCTGCTATTCCCGCTCGCTGTCGGAGCCCGGCTCGCCTCGAAGCTGACCGGGGGCGGAGGCGGCGACGACAAGCTTCCGCCAAAACCGGTGAACTATTTGTTCGAGCGCTGCTTTGCGGCCGAGGGCCGTGTGATCGGCAAAGTGCCGCTGCCTCCGGGATTGTCGCTGTTCGCGGTCGCATCCGCGAGCTGACCAAGCGTTCCGCTTTGCCGGCTGGCGCCTTCGATGTCCTGGACGATGTAGAGCGGCCGGCCCTTCGATTCACTGTATAGCCGGCCGATATATTCGCCCATCAAAGCGAGGACGAACATCTGCACTGCGCCGAGCACGACCACTACCAGCATCAGCGAAGTCCAGCCGGGGATGCTGTGGCCAGCCGTCCAGCCGTAGAGAATGTAAAGGACGATCAGCACCGACCCGATCGACAATGCAAGGCCCGCCAGGCTGGCAAGCTTCAGCGGCGCCGACGAGAAGCCGGTTAGCGCGTCGAAGGCGAAGCGGAGCATCTTGCGGAACGGATATTTGGTCTCGCCGGCAAAGCGAACATCGCGATCGTAAAGGATCGGCACCTGCTTGAATCCGATCCAGGCGACCATCCCGCGGATGAAGCGCGACTGCTCGGGCATTGCCAGAAGAACGTTGAGGGCACGGCGGCTGATCAGCCGGAAATCACCGGCGTCGAGCGGGATGTCGACGTCGGTCGCGTTCGCCAGCATCCGGTAGAAGCCATGCGCCGTGGCCCGCTTGAAGGCGGTCTCGCCCGACCGGCTGCGGCGCACTCCATAGACGACGTCGGCCTGTTCGCGGCGCATTGTCTCGAGCATGTCGGCGAGCAGCTCGGGCGGGTCCTGAAGGTCGGCGTCGATGATCAGGACAATTTCGCCCCGGCACAGATCGAGGCCCGCTGTCAGCGCCAGCTGGTGCCCGTGATTGCGCGACAGATTGACCGCGACGAGGTTCGGGTCGGCAGCAGCGAGCTTCCGCATCAAAGGCCAGGTTTCGTCACTCGATCCATCATTCACCAGAAGGATTTCATAATCGTCGCCGACGCTGCTCCGAGCCGCAGCGGTCAGCCGCTCGTGGAGCGCGGACAGGCAGGCTTCCTCGTTGAAGCAGGGGACGACAATCGAAAGCGCGTTCATCGGGGTATCCGGTACAATATCGACCGGCCTTCGCGCCAGACCGGTTGAAGCCCTTCGGTGAGCGCCGGGTCATAGGCCGGCGGATCGACCATCCACACATAGTCGAACGCGTGCCGGGGAAGCGCCCGAAGCGCCGTGTTGACCGACCACAAGGGCCCGATTCCGCAGCCTTCGCGGCGGACTCGCTGCGACGGGTCGGCGGCGAAGTGGCCTGCTGCCGAATAATTCAGGTCGAGCAGGTTCAGCCCCTCCATCACCCATTGGTCATTGGAGAAGCCCTGCTTGCGGACCACGACCATCGCGCCGAGGTGACTGTTGCGCGGCAGCGGCCAGGACATCCCGCACGGGTCGCCGACAAGGGTGACGACACGGGCACCCATCGGCACCGTCACAAGCGCG
>JACDCV010000057.1 GCA_013817375.1 Sphingomonas sp. | reverse complement strand
ACGATTTCGCTATGCGCATGCTGCGAAATCTGCCGAACCAGGGTTCGCCGATAGGCTTCCGGCATCCAGTCCTTGGGCTCGATGAATTCGTCGGCCGCGACTCGCGCCTCGAAAGCTTCCACGAGCTTGGGATCGTCCAGCGACTGGACCTTCGCGCTCTTTTGCAATTCGGTTGTGTACATGGTTCCCGATGTAGTGGCTGCGGCCCTAACGTTCAAATCTCCACAACCGCTCCGCCTATCGCTCGCGAATAACCGGTGAACTCGGCGATCGCCCGGCCTCCAGACGTTTTCACCGACACGCGGGTAACGCCGCTCCGGCCGGTCATTGCGGTCTCCTGTCCCTCCGCCACCAATGTCTCCCCAGCCTCCGCCGAGCCGAGGAATATGATCGACGCCTGCGCCGCGACCGAGCGCTGGTTGCGGCCGTTGCACACATAGGCAAAGGCGGTGTCGGCGAGAGCGAACACCATCCCCCCGTGAGCGATATGGTGGCCGTTAAGCATGTCGTCGCGAAGCTCCATCGACAACCGGCAATAGCCGGCGCGCGCCTCCTCGATCAGGATTCCCCACGCGGGCCCGGTGCCCTCGGCCGAAAGCATTGCATCGGCAACGCGCGAGGCGAGTTGGTCACTGTCCATGTTCAGCTCCTAGCGGCCGAGTTGCGAACGCCCTGGCCGCGTGCGACCGTCGGCCTGGTCAAGCGTGGGAGAGGACTATGCCAGCAAAAGTCGATTGTCCGAAGTGCGGCAGGCGCATGGACGAGGGTTTCATAATCGACACTACCTCCGGAACGGCGTCCGTTAGCACTTGGCATGAGGGTGAGCCGCAAAAGAGCATCTGGACCGGGGTCAAGAAATCCAAGGAACGGTATGAAGTCGCCACATGGCGGTGCGGCCGCTGCGGCTTTCTCGAGAGCTACGCGGAATGAGCGTTTACGAAACCATCCGGTTCAGTCTCGGCGACGGTGTTGCTCGAATAACGCTCAACCGGCCCGACCGCCTCAACAGCTTCACCGCGCAGATGCACGGAGAGCTGAAGGACGCGCTGGAACGCTCCAGCGAGGCGCGGGTGGTAATCCTCACCGGCGCCGGACGCGGTTTTTGTGCCGGCCAGGACCTCAACGAGCGAAGCGTCGCATCGTCGGATGAGCCGGTCGATCTTGGCGCAACCGTCGAGAGCTGCTGGAACCCGCTGATCGCCATGCTGACGTCCATGCCGCAACCGGTGATCGCCAAAGTGAACGGAGTCGCGGCCGGCGCCGGCGCCAATGTCGCGCTCGCCTGCGACATCGTCGTCGCTGCTCGCTCGGCCAAGTTCATCCAGAGCTTCTCGGCGATCGGGCTAATCCCAGACAGCGGCGGAAGCTGGATGCTGCCAAGGCTGGTCGGCCAGGCGCGGGCGATGGGCCTTGCGCTCAGCGGCGAGCCGCTCCCCGCCGAGAAAGCGGCGCAATGGGGCTTGATATGGAAGGTCGCCGATGACGATCAGCTGGATTTAGAGGTGGATAAGCTTGCAGCGAAGCTCGCGTCGCTGCCGCCACTTGGGCTCGCCGCGATCAAGTCGCTGATCCGCTCGACGTGGGAACGCAGCCTAGACCAGGAGCTGGATCTTCAGCGCGACGAGATGCGCAGGCTCGGCTTTACCCGTGACTATCAGGAGGGGGTGGCCGCTTTCCTGGAGAAACGCGCTCCGACCTTCACAGGGAGCTGATTTCAACCTGCTCACCGATGTTGCGGTCCGGAACTTCCGCAACGCTGAGTCCGTTTTTCTGGCAGGCCATTGGTATCGCTAGGGGAGTTTCATGAACGAGCGGGTCGAAATGCCGACCGTGCCAGCGTGGCTGGCCGCGCTGCCGTTCCTGTTCAGCGCTGGCCGCCGGACCGATCCCGACGTGGTCCTCAGCTCGACACTGGCGTCGGCAGCCTCGGCAATGGCGGCCGATCCCGACCGCTGCGACGGCCGTTCCCGGATTTCTTTCCTGCTTGCCGAGCTTGGATCGCAATATGGCCGGCGCACCGACGATCACTCGGCCTGGATCCCGGTGACACGGGCTCAGCTTTCGCGAGCGGCGCAGATCAACCTGACAAAGGTGAAGCGCGTCCTTGGCTTCCTGTTGCTGTCGGGCGTGATCGACCTTGGCACGAAGGGCATTCGAATTCTCGACTGGAACCGACTGTGCAAGCTTGGCTGCTACGACCGCAGCTGGGTGCCGGTTCCACAGGGCGAGGAAATTGAACCAGCGCCCGCCGTTCCCACTGGGAAGGAGAAGCGGGCGCCGGCAATAACCGCTTCAGGCGACCCGGCGAGCTTCGTCTAACCTTCTTCGGTGAATGGGTTTTCCTCGCTCCGCGGGGCGGGTTCGGTCGGCTGGGTAGTGAACCCTTCGAGCCCGGCCAGCTCCTCGGTATCACGAGAGATCTCGACCGGGCTGGACGCATAAGCGCAAACCAGCTCCGCGATCGATTTCAGCGAATGTATGTGGATTCTCTCGTAGCTGTGGCTTGCGTCGATCCCGAAGGTGATGAGCGCGGTGCGAACGTCGGCGCCCCCTTCCAGCGCCGACGCGCTGTCGGACCGGTAATAGCGGAAGACGTCGCGCTGATAGGCGATCCCTTCCGCCTCGCACAGGCGAATGAGCTTGCGCGTCAAATGATAGTCGAACGGTCCGACTTCGTCGGCCATTCCGATTGTGACCCCAGTCTCCGCGCTATTCTGGCCAGGCGCGGTCGCGCCATTGTCGATCGACACCATCGACACGACGTCCTCGAGCAGAACCGACGAGGCGCCCGAGCCGACTTCCTCGGTGATCGTGAAGATGAAGTGGATGTCGACCGGCGTCGCGGCCTTTTCATCGACCATCGCCTTCATCGCCGCGAGCATCGCCGCGCAGCCGGCCTTGTCGTCGAGGTGCCGCGAGACGATGAAGCCGTTGTCGAGGAACTCGGTGCCCGGATCGATCGCGACATGGTCGCCGATATTGACGCCCAGCGCCTCAGTGCTTGGGCGGTCGTGGCAATCGGCATCGATCCGCACTTCGACGTGGCGCCAGCCGCACGGCTGGGTGTCGATCTCGTCGGCGAACGTGTGCCCAGAGGCCTTCAGCGGCAGGATCGTGCCTCGGAACGAGCCGGTGTCCGTGAAGATCGTGCAGCGGGTGGTTTCGGCCGACCGCGCCGACCAGCTGCCGATCGGGACGAGCTCGAGCCGCCCGTTGTCCTTGATCATCTTTACCGTCGCCCCGAGCGTGTCGAGGTGAGCGACGACCGCCCGGGCGCCATCGACCTCGCGCCCCGGGTAAAGCGCCAGGATCGCGCCTCTCCGGGTCACCGAATAGCGAATTTCCAGCCGATCCAGCTCGTGACTGACGAACCGGGTAATCTCGTCGGAATAGCCGGTCGGACTTGGTATCTCGAGCAGGTCTTTCAGGACCCGCTGCAAGTAATCGACGTCAATCTTTCGAGGCATTTTTTCTCCGCGGACGTCCCGCCGTCGCCGGCATGCTCAACGGGAACAGAAGGTCGATGAAGCGCTCCGCGGTCGGCTGCGGTTCGTGATTGGCAAGGCCGGGCCGCTCGTTCGCTTCGATGAAGACATAGTCGGGCTCAGTAGGTTTCGACGCGATGAAGTCCACTCCTACCACCGGAATGTCGATGGCCTTGGCGACCTGGATGGCCGCCTCGACCAGGCGCGGGTGAACGGTCGAGGTTACGTCGTGGATGGTCCCGCCGGTGTGAAGGTTCGCCGCCTTGCGAACCGCAAACGCCTCGCCCTCTTGCGGCACATCCTCCAGCGAATAGCCCGCCTTTGAAACGCAACGCTCCGTTTCCTGGTCGAGCGGGATCGCCGATTCCCCGCCCGTCGATGCCGACCGGCGCCGGGACTGGTGGTCGATCAGCTCCCGCACCGTCTGACGGCCATTGCCGACGATCGTCGCCGGGCGGCGGATTGCAGCGGCGACGAGCTTGAAGCCGATGACGATCAGGCGAAGGTCGTCGCCCGCATGGAAGCTCTCGACGAGCACCCGGCCTGAATTCTGCCTGGCGACCGCAATTGCCTTTTCGACATCCTCGATCGTGTCGAGGTCGACGGCGACTCCCCGTCCCTGCTCGCCGCGCGCCGGTTTGACGACGAGCGAGCCATGCTTCTCCAGCATCTCGCCAACGGCATCCATATCGCTCGCCTCGATCTCGTCGGGCACCTTCACTCCGGCGGCCTCCACGATCCGGCGGGTCATCGCCTTGTCGTCGCAGATCGACAAAGCGACCGCACTGGTTAGCTCCGACAGCGATTCGCGGCAGCGGATATGCCGGCCTCCGAAGCGAAGCTCGAACAGGCCGCCGGCGGCGTCGATCACGTCGACGTCGATACCGCGCCGCCTCGCCTCGTCGATGATGATCTTGGCATAAGGGTTCATCGACTTGGCCGGGTCGTCGCCGATGAACAGCCGCTCGTTGATTACGTTTCGGCGCTTCACGGTGAAGACCGGAACGCGATGGAACCCGAGCTTCTCATACAGCCGGATCGCGCCCTTGTTATCATGCATCACCGACAGATCCATGTAGCTTGCGCCGCGGGTCTGGTAATGTTCGGCAAGCCAGCGGATCAGCGCCTCGCCGACCCCCGGATGCGGGGTCTGCGGATCGACCGCGAGAGTCCACAATGACGAGCCGCATTCGGGATCGTCATAAGCAGCCGCATGATCGATCCCGGTAACCGTCCCGACGACTACGCCGGTATCCTCTTCCTCGGCGACGAAATAGGTGAGCAGCCGCGATTCGGCCCGATACTGCTCGGCGAAGAATTCCGGGCGCACCTGCACCATCCGGTGAAGCGCATAGAGGCGGTTGACCGAATCGGCGTCGGTGTCCGGGACCATCCGCCGGACGAAGAAGCCCGACGGCTTTCGGTTGGAGCGCCGGTAGGTCGAAAGGTTGAGCCGGTATGTGTGCGAAGGGTCGAGGAACAGCTCCGCCGGTGCCGCCGCAAGCACGACGTGCGGGTCGACCACATACATCGCGATGTCCCGCTGCTCGGCGCCCTCGGCGCGAAGCTCCTGCAGAAGGTCCTTGGGGTTGGAAAAGGTCTGCGCGAACAGAACCCGGCCCCAGCCCATTTCGACCAGGGAGTCTGGTTTCGGCTGCGGCGATTTCGGGTTCTGCAGGAACGGGAAGAGCGCGGGCGCGCGCGCGCCCCGGCGCCTTGTCGAATTGGGCAAGGCCATCAGCCGACCCCGTGCTTCTGGAGCCAGAGCTCCAGAAGCCCCACCTGCCACAATTCCGATCCGCGAAGCGGGGTGATGTGCGCCTTGGGGTCTTCGAACAGCGACTCAAGATAGTCGCCGGCGAACAGGCCCCGCTCTTTGGCCGCCTTGCTCGACAGCGCGTCCCGGACGAGGTCCAGGTACGGCCCTTCGATATATTTGAGCGCCGGAACCGGGAAATAGCCCTTGGGCCGGTCGATCACCTCGCTTGGGATCACGTCGCGCGCGACGTCCTTCAATATGCCCTTGCCGCCTTGTGCCAGCTTGAGGTCGGGCGGAATGCGCGCTGCGAGCTCGGCGAGATCGTGGTCGAGGAACGGGACGCGGGCTTCCAGGCCCCACGCCATCGTCATATTGTCGACCCGCTTTACCGGGTCGTCGACCAGCATCACCGTCGAGTCGAGCCTCAGCGCCTTGTCGACCGCATCGTCGGCACCCGCTTTGCCGAAATGCTCGCGCACATAGTCGAGCGGAGCCTGGCCGCCGTTGCGCCAGTCCGGACCGAGGTGCCGGTTCAATGTCTCAGAGTCACGATCGAAGAAGGCGCGCGCATAAGCAGAGACAGGATCGTTGGCCGACTGCATCGGCGGGTACCAATGATAGCCGGCGAACACTTCGTCCGCGCCCTGCCCGGACTGAACCACCTTGATGTGCTTGGCGACCTCGCGCGACAGCAGATAGAAACCGATATTGTCATAGGACACCATCGGCTCGGCCATCGCCTCGATCGCTCCGGGCAGCTCCTCGAGAAGCTCCTTGGACGGAACGAAAATCTGATGGTGGTCGGTCGAATAATGCTCGGCGATCAGGTCGGAATAGTGAAACTCGTCGCCTTTCTCTCCGTGGGCCTCCTCGAAACCGATGGAGAAGGTCGAAAGGCCGGTCTGCCCGAGTTCCGCGAGAAGCCCGACGATGAGGCTGGAGTCGACTCCGCCCGACAGAAGCACGCCCACCGGTACGTCGGCGACCATCCGGCGGCGAACCGCAATTCGAAGGCTTTCGTGAAGAAGCTCGCGCCACTCGCCGGCGCTCCGGCTGGCGTCGCCGTCCTGCGGGCCGAACGGCGGATCCCAATAGGTCCAGTCGGTAAAGTCACCCTGCTCGTCGTAAGTGCGCACCGTCGCCGGCGGCAGCTTGCGAACGCCCTTGAGGATGGTCAGCGGCGGCGGCACCACCGCGTGCCAGCTCATGTAGAAATGCAGTGCGGTCCGGTCGATCGACGTGTCGACGTCGCCCGCGGCGACAATTCCGGGCAGCGTCGAGGAGAAGCGAAGCCTTTTGTCCGTCTGGCTGTAATAGAGCGGCTTGATCCCGAACCGGTCGCGGGCAAGCACGATGCGGCCGCTGTCGCGCTCGTGGATCGCAAAGGCGAACATGCCCTTGAACCGCTCCACGCACTCCTTTCCCCAGGCGTGATAGGCCTTGAGGATGACCTCGCTGTCGCCGTCGGAAAAGAAGCGGTAGCCGCGCTCCTGAAGCTCCTTTCGAAGCTCCTGGTAATTGTAGATGCAGCCGTTGAAAACCAGATCCAGGCCAAGCTCGGGATCGACCATCGGCTGCGAGGATTTGAGCGACAAATCGATGATCTTGAGCCGCTGGTGGCCGAGCCCGACGCGGCCGCGCATCAGCTGCCCGCAGGCGTCGGGGCCCCGGCGCTGCTGGCTTCGCATCATCGACGCCACCGCGGCCGCGTCGGCGACCTGGCCGTCGAAGCGTACCTCGCCCGCTATGCCGCACATGCGCGCCTCCGTGGCCCAGGACGGGCACCCCCATTCGTCAATCCGCTCATCATCCTTGTAGCGGACCCGTAACATCGGCTTTTGTTCCGCCGGCCCCCGGTCGCCCTTGCCCCATCCCCGTCATGCTGAACTTGTTTCAGCATCCATTTTCGTGAAGGGCAGCCGGCCTCGGCAATGGACCCCGAAACCAGTTCCAAGGTGACGGATCAGACATGAAAACTACGCAATTACTCAACTACGAACGCGACCGCTGGGTGGCAGGCGACAGCGGCCTTTCCGAGCTTCCAAGCGCGATCGACGGCGCTCCGGTTGCGATCCTTGGCTCGGGCGGTCTCGATTTTGGCGATATGCTTCGCCACGCCCGCGAAGTCGGCGGTCCGGCGCTTCGCAAGATGACCTTCCACGACCGCGCCCGAATGCTCAAGGGCCTGGCGATCGCGATCATGGATCACAAGGAAAAGCTGTACGAGCTCAACTACCAGACCGGAGCGACCCGCAAGGACGGTTGGATTGACATCGAGGGCGGCGCCGGCACCCTCTTCTCCTTCTCGTCCAAAGGCCGCCGCGAGCTTCCCGACGCGCATATGCTTCTCGACGGAGCGCTCGAGCCGCTGTCGAAGACCGGAACCTTCGTTGGCCAGCATATCTACACTCCGCTCAAGGGTGCCGCAGTCCATATCAATGCGTTCAACTTCCCGGTGTGGGGGATGCTCGAGAAGCTGGCCCCGACCCTGATCGCCGGCGTTCCCGCAATCGTCAAACCGGCGTCGTCGACCTCCTACCTGACGGAAGCCGCGTTCCGGGTGATGATCGACACGGGGCTGCTTCCGCAAGGCTCGGTCCAGCTGATCGTTGGCGGAGTCGGCGACCTGTTCGACCATCTCACGGGCCAGGACGTCGTCAGCTTCACCGGCTCGGCAACGACTGCCTACAAGCTTCGAACCCATGCCGTGGTGCAGCGCGAAAGCGTCAAGTTCATCGCCGAGCAGGACAGCCTCAACGCATCAATCCTCGGCCCCGATGCGGCTCCGGGCACCCCCGAGTTCGACCTGTTCGTCCGCGAAGTCGCGATCGAGATGACGGTGAAGGCGGGCCAGAAATGCACCGCCATCCGCCGGGCGCTTGCGCCCGCCGAACACATGGACGCGCTGGAGGAAGCCCTCCGCGACCGACTCGGCAAAACCAAAGTCGGCGACCCGCGCTTAGAAGACACGCGCATGGGCGCTCTGGTTAGCGCCGCTCAGTGCAAGGACGTGCGCGAGAAGATCGCCGAGCTTCAAGCCGCGGGAGCCCGGATCGTCGCCGGCGACCCTTCGGCTCAGTCGCCGGTCAAGGGCGGCGCGTTCCTTCCACCGGTGCTCCTTCGTGCCGACGACCCGTGGACCAGCGAGGCGGTTCACGATGTCGAGCCGTTCGGCCCGGTGGCGACGATCATGCCCTATCGTGACCTCGACGACGCCATCGCGCTCGCCAATCGCGGCCGGGGCAGCCTTGTGCTGTCGCTTTTCGCCCATTCGCCCGATGCGGCCCGCGACTTCGTCTGCGGCACTGCATCCTATCACGGACGAATGCTGGTGATCGACCGCGACAATGCCAAGGAATCCACCGGCCACGGTTCGCCGCTTCCGGTGCTGGTCCACGGCGGCCCCGGCCGCGCCGGAGGAAGCGAGGAGATGGGCGGGGTGCGCGGCGTCAAACATTATATGCAGCGCACCGCCCTCCAGTCGTCGCCGGCGATGATCGCCGCGATCACCGGCCAATATGTGCCGGGCGCGCCCAAGCATGTCATCGGCACTCACCCGTTCCGGCAACGCATGAGCGAGCTTTCCATCGGCGACACCTGGGTCACCGGCAGCCGCGCGGTAAGCGTCGAGGACATCGAGCATTTCGCCAATTTTACCGGCGACAAATTCTACGCTCACATGGACGAGGAAGCGGCCAAGGCGTCGCCGATCTTCGAGGGTCGGGTTGCCCACGGATATTTGATCCTGAGCTTCGCTGCGGGCCTGTTCGTCGATCCCGACCCGGGACCCGTTCTCGCCAATACCGGCCTCGAGAATTTGCGCTTCCTCACCCCGCTCTACCCCGGCGATGCGATGCGGGTGGAGCTTTCGGTCAGGGCCAAGTCGATCAAGTCCGAAGAGACCGGCCAGGTGCGCTGGGCGGTCGAGGTCTTCAACCAGAAGGACGAACTCGTCGCCACCTATGACCTGCTGACCGAGAACGTCCCCTAGGCCAGGGAACGGCGGGTCCAGGCGCTTCGTTTGCCTTGATATTCCACCAAAGGAGACGAAGCATGAAAATCAGCGATGTGATGACTCGCGACGTTCGGACCGTTCGCCCCGACATGACCGCTCAACAGGCCGCAAGCTTCATGCTCAGCGAGGATGCAGGCTCGATGCCGGTCAGTGATGGCGACCGCCTGATCGGGATGATCACCGATCGTGACATCGCCGTTCGCGGCGTTGCCAAGGGTTACGGCCCCGACACGCCGGTTCGCGACCTGATGACCGACGACATCGTCTGCGTCCGCCTCGACGAGGATGTTGAGGAGGTTGCGGTGAAGATGAGCCAGGCGCAGGTGCGCCGCCTTCCGGTGATCGACGAGAATGAGCGGCTTTGCGGAATTGTCAGCCTCGGCGACCTAAGCCGCGAAACCAAGGGCGAGAGCGCTCACGTAGCGCTGGACGGAGTCAGCCAGCCCGGCGGCCAGCACCGGCAGGGCTAGCGCCTAGCGGCGCCCGAGTTCGCCGATCGCCTTGTCGATCAGCACCGAGTCCGTGTCCGCATCGACCTGTTCGGCAATCAGCCGGGCGGCGGCTCGGGCCGCGGCATTCGCTGCTGCCGCGCGAACCTGCTGAACCGCCGCTCGCTCTTCCTGAGAGATTTTCTCTTCAGCCATTCGCGTGCGCCGTTCGACCATTGCGTCCGCGTCCTCGCGAGCCTTGGCGATGAGGCCGTCGGCCTCATGACGCGCACGCTCGACCATCGCCGCTGCATCGCTTTGGGCGGCAGCGGCCTTGGCGGCATATTCGCCCTTCAGCGCTTCCGCTTCCCGGCGGAGCGCTTTGGCCTCGTCGAGCTGATCGCTTATGGCCGCGATCTTCTTGTCCAGCGCCTTGCCGATGGCGGCGGGGACCTTCTTCCAGACCAGAATGGCGAGGACGCAGATCATCGCCAGTGCAATCCACATCGGCGGGGTCAGCCCAAGAAGCGCCGGCAGCGCGTGCTCACCGGCAGTTTCGGCGCCTTCGGTGACAAGATGCGGCTCAACCATTGGTAACCGCCTTCACAGCCTTTTGCGCCTCTGCCGTGGACACCGTCCGGCCGGTCAGCTTGGCAACGAGGTCTTGCGTAGCTTCGACCGCAACCGAGTCGATCTCCGCCATTGCTTTGTCGACCGAGGACCGGATTTTCGCTTCCGCTTTGGCCATCTTCTTGCCGACGTCGTCGTCGATGGCGCGCGTTCGCTCCTCCGCCTCCGATGCCCCCGCCTGCTTTGCCGCATATGCGAGCTTCATCGCCTCGGCACGGCTGGCCTCGATCCGCTGCCGATAGTCGGTTTCGGTCTGCTCGGCCTCGTCACGCGCCTTTTGCGCTTGCTCGAGGTCGTCCGAAATCTTCCGGTCGCGATCTTCGACGACGCCGCGGATTTTCGGCACCATTCCCCGTCCGATGACGAAGAAGATCGTGCCGAAGATCAGCAGCAGCCAGAACAGCTGGGACCAGAAGATATCCGGAAGTTGCGTAATCTGAGGCATTTTTGCTCCGGCAGGGGTTCAGCCCTTCGCTTTGTTTAGCGCGCGTAGAGAATGATCATCGCAACTGCGAATGCGATGAGGCCCAGAAGCTCCGCCGCGGCGAAACCGATGAACAGGCGGCCCTGCTGGCCGTCGGCGGCCGCCGGGTTGCGAAGCGCGCTCTCGAGGAACGAGCCGAAGACATTGCCGACGCCAATTGCGGCGGCGCCGACGCCAATCGCTGCAAGACCAGCGCCGATAACCTGTGCGGATGCGAAGTCCATTTGATAACTCCCTGTGAAAACTGGTGAATTGAACTAGTGAAGATTCTCGGCGTCATTGAGGTACAAAGTCGTCAACAGCGCGAAGACATAGGCCTGGATCGCAGCAACCAGCAGCTCGAGAGCGCCGACGCCGACGATGAACAGGAAGCTGATGATGGTGACCAAAAGGCCCATCACCCCGCCGCCCGTTGCCGGAGCGGACGCGAAAGTGCCGCCAGCGCTAACGATGAAGCTTCCGAACACTTCCATCAGGATGTGCCCGGCAATCATCGCCACGAACAGTCGAAGGCCGAGGCTGAACGGCCGGACGATGAAGCTGATGAATTCGATGAGGAAGATCAGCGGCATCATCACGATGGGCGTTCCGTGGGGCACGAACAGCGAGAAGAACTTCAGCCCGTGCTTCCAGAAGCCGACGACGAGCACGATCGAGAAACTCATGATCGCGAGCGCGCCGGTAACGCTGAAATGGCTCGTCGGAGTGAACGGGTGCCAGCCCGGAATGATCGCGAACGGCATCAGGCCAAGCAGGTTCGACACCAGGATGAAGGTGAACAATGAGAAGATGAAGGGCGTGTACTTCTTGCCTTGAGGCCCGATGTTCACGCTGACCATGTCGTCGATGAAGCCGGTTAGCCCCTCGACCGCCATCTGCCACCGGCCCGGCACCAGCTGACGCTTCATTCCCATCGCCATGAAGCCGAAGATCACGACGAGCGCGGCCAGCATCCAGGCGGCGCTGTTGGTGAAGCTGATGTCGAACCCGCCAATCTGCAGCGGAACCAGCGGCTCCACCGTGAACTGGTGCATCGGGTCGATCTTGCCTTCTTCGGTGGCCACTTCGGCTCGCTACCTCAGCTTGCGCCCGGGCCGGGGCCCGAAGACGTCTTGGAAATCCGGATCACGTTCCTGATCCCGACGCCGAATCCGACGAACAGGAACAGCAACATGAATATTGGCAATGTCCCGAACCACTTGTCGATCAGCCATCC
>JACDCV010000056.1 GCA_013817375.1 Sphingomonas sp. | reverse complement strand
TTTCCAATGGGCCTGGGCGAGCGGCTGGGCTGCGGGCCAGGCGCTTTAGGTCGAGCGCTCGCTACCTTTAGTGAGCGCCTTCGGTCCGCTTCACGCCAGATTTGGCAAGCTGGGCATCGAGCTGCGCCAGAAGGCGCTCGAGCGCTGCTTCATCCCGTGCTTCGGCGCGTCCGACGAGCACGTCCTGCGTGTTCGAGGCGCGCAAGAGCCACCAGCCGTCGGAACTGTTGACCCTCGCCCCGTCGGTCGGATCAACCGCCGCGCCTTCGTCTGCGAGCCGCTCGAGCACTTCGTCGACGATTGCGAACTTGCGGCTTTCCTCAACCGGGAAGCGCATTTCGGGCGTGGCGACGGACTGCGGCATGGCGTCCATGATCTCGGTCAGGCTTTTGCCCGACTGGCTTACCGCCTCGATCAGGCGAACGGCGGCGTAAAGGGCATCGTCGAACCCGTACCAGCGGTGCTTGAAGAAGATGTGGCCGCTCATCTCGCCCGCCAGCGGCGCGCCGGTTTCCTTCATCTTCGACTTGATGAGGCTGTGGCCCGTCTTCCACATCAACGGCTTGCCACCAAGCTCGGCGATCCGGTCGAACAGGATCTGGCTCGCCTTGACGTCGGCAATAATCGTGGCGCCAGGGATCTCGCGGAGCACCTGCTCGGCAAGGATCATCATCAGCTGGTCGCCCCAGATGACCCGGCCCTTGCCGTCGACTGCGCCGATCCGGTCGCCGTCACCGTCGAAGGCTATGCCGAAGTCCAGGTTCTTGTCGGCGACGAGGCGCTTGAGGTCTTCGAGATTGGCTTCGACGGTCGGGTCGGGATGATGGTTGGGGAAGCTTCCGTCGATGTCGGTGAAGATGGTGAAATGCTGCCCCGGGAGGCGATCGACGAGACGGTCGAGGATGGGGCCCGCGGCGCCATTGCCGGCGTCCCAGCCGACCCGGAAGTCGCCGCCGGCAAAATCCTCCACCAGTCGGTCGATGTAGGCGGCGCTGACGTCGATTTCTTCGATGGTGCCGGTGCCTTCGCTCCAATTTCCCTCGGCACAACGGCGCCCGAGGTCCTGGATTTCCTCACCGAATACCGATCGGCTTTTGAGCAGCATCTTGAACCCATTATAGTCGGCGGGATTATGGCTCCCGGTGACCTGGATTCCGCCATCGACGTCGAGATAATAAGTGGCGAAGTAAAGCATCGGGCTCGGCCCTTCGCCGACTGTCATCACGTCGACGCCGCCTTCGTTGAGGCCGCGGACCAGCGCCGCTTCGAGCATAACCGAATGGCTCCGGCCGTCGCGCCCGACGGCGATCCGGCACGCGCCTTCCTCGCACGCAAGCGCCGCATAGCCGCGGCCAAGCGCATAAGCGTCGGCCTCGGTCAGCGTGTCTCCGACGATTCCGCGAATGTCATATTCGCGGAGGATGGTGGGGTTGAACTGATGGGTCATTGAAAGAGCGAACACACTAATGGCCGGGTTGGTTCAAGCGATATTGCTAGGGGCGCAGCGACGAAGCAACGCTCGCAGTGACGATCAGGCGACCCTTTGCTCCTCGTCGTTTGCATCGGGGATTCCGAGGCCGGACACCATCTCGCGGAGCTCCTGGCGGGCGGTGATATGGCTGATACCGACCTCGCCGAGCTGCTCGAAGTCCAGCAGGGTCAGTCCCTTGGGGAACAGCTCGCGGTAAATGACCCGCTCGCCGAGGCCCGGGATGACCCGGAAGCCGACCCTGCGGGCGAGTTCGTCGAGAGCCGCCCCGACCCGGCGCAGATTGTGCGATTCGACGTGCTGAAGGCGGTTGCGAAGAACCACCCAGTCGACGCTTTTGCCGGTCGCTTTTGCCCGCTGCGTTCGGCTGTTCCAGATGAGCTCGGCGTAGAAGCTTGGCTTCGTCACCTTGAAATTTTCGGGGTGGACCTGGCCGATCAGGTCGAGATCGACGAAGCTGTCGTTCATCGGCGTGACCAATGTGTCGGCCATCAGAATTGCCTCGCGAGCGACCGGGTCGTCGCGGCCGGGAGTGTCGATGACGACGACATCCGCATTCTGGGCCAGCTTCGCCACCACGTCGGCTAGGGCTTCGTCGGCTTCAAGCACATGGTAGACCGCCTGGGGCAGGCTCTTTTCCAGTCGCCTCATCGTCGAGTCGCGATTTTCCAGATAGCGGGTCATCGTCCGCTGCCGGGTGTCGAGGTCGAGCGCGGCTACGCGGTTCCCCATCGCCGCGAGAGCGATCGCGGTGTGGACGGCCGTCGTCGATTTGCCGGTGCCGCCCTTTTCGTTGGCGAAGACTATGAAGTGCGGCTGGCCCATTTTCGGCCCCCTTGAACTTGACCCCCCGCGCATGTGAAGCGCGGCCCACCTGGACAGCTTACCGGAGGCGAATCCGCGGTGCAAACATTGTCTGACCAATCGCAGCTCGCAAGCGCACTTGTCGCGCTTCGCGCCGGCGGCAAACGGATCGCGCTGGTCCCGACGATGGGCGCTCTTCACGCCGGTCACTTGTCGCTGGTGCAAGAAGCGAAGCGCCAGGCCGATCATGTCGTCGCGACGATCTTCATCAATCCGCTGCAATTTGGCCAAGGCGAAGACCTCGAGCGCTATCCGCGGCGGGAGAAGGAGGATTCGGCCGCTCTGAAGCAGGCCGGGTGCGACTTGCTGTGGATCCCGACGCCGGAGCAGATCTATCCCGCCGGCTTCTCGACGACGGTTTCCGTGAAGGACCTGGGCAAGCATTGGGAGGGCGAAGCCCGGCCCGGCCATTTTGATGGAGTCGCGACCGTCGTCACCAAGCTCCTCAACACGGTTCGGCCTGATGTGGCGCTGTTCGGCGAAAAGGATTTCCAGCAACTGGCGGTCATCAGGCGCCTCGCGGTCGATCTCAATCTTGGAGTCGAGATCCTCGGAGTTCCGACGGTTCGGGACTGCGACGGCCTCGCTCTGTCGTCGCGCAACGCTTTTCTCTCCCAGGACGAGCGAGCGCGCGCTGTTGCCCTGCCCAAAGTGCTCCGCGAAACCGCCGAGGCTATCGCCGACGGCAAGCCGGTCGATCCGGCGCTGACAGCGGCGAGGCGGGTGCTGAACGACGCCGGTTTCGCTCCAATCGATTATGTGGCCTTGGTGGATGCCGAGACTCTGGAGCCGCTCCGGACTGCGGCCGGGCGGATGCGCCTGATCGCCGCGGCGAAGATCGGTTCGACCCGCCTGATCGACAATCTTGCGGTCGAGGTGCGGCAATGAGGTCACTCCTCCGTTAACCATTTCTTCGGGAAAGGCCGCCGAAAGTGCCTGCAACGGGAAACAGGGGGAGTATTCAGTCATGGCCATCAGTGAAAAAGCACAGGAGTTCCTGATCCAGAGCCGCATTGCCGACGCCGAGGGCGGCGATGTCGATGCTCTAATGGAACTCGGAATTACTTATTCGACCGGGCGCGGTGGGCTCGCCGTGGATCTCGTCGAGGCGCACAAATGGTTCAACCTCGCAGCGGTTTCCGGCTGCACCCGCGGCCAGGAGTGCCGCGCTGAAATCTCGCTGGAAATGACTGCGCGCGAAATCGCCGAGGCGCAGCGCCAGGCGCGCGCATGGCTCGGAACGAGTCAGCAGCGCTACGCCGCCTGACCTTATTGAACTTTGGTGACAACCCTTGGGCCGGCGGCGACGACCGACGGGCCGACCCTCACCGATCCGGGGCGCTCCTTCCCCCAGCTAACGACCGTGATCCGGTTGGGCGCCACTCCCTGGAGAACCAGGAAGTCGCGAACCGCGCTGGCCCGCCGGTTGCCGATCGCAAGCGCATAATCGCGCGTGTCGCGTGGGTCGCCGTGCCCTTCGAGCCTGACCTGCACCATCGGGTTGGCGACCAGCCAGCGAGCCTGGGCGCTTAGTGTCGCGACCGCATTGGCGTTGATCGTATAGCCCCGCGGAGAAAAATAGATGCTGTCGGACCCTGATGCTGCAAACAGCATTCGCTGAAGCACGTCGGGCGGGGCCTGCATCGGCGCTCCCGGCGGCGGCCCGGGCTGCCCCTGGCCGAGCGAAAAGATCACCGGAAGCCGCGGCATCTGCATCTGGGCGCTGGCGGCGCTGGCAGTCGCGGCGAACAGGACTGCGGTCAAAGCGGGGAAGTTGAGCTTCATCGCCATTATTCCTGCCTGCCGGCCCAGACCGGATCGGTCGCGGCCATTGGCGTCGGTACGGGGCGGACTTCGCCGCCGGTAGCGGCAACGATCGCAAGCGCCGTTCGCGACGCCGCGGGATCGACGCGCTGGAACAGGATTCGGCGGCTGTCCGGGCTCCAGGTCGGCTGCTCGTCGGATGGGCCGGCGGAAAGGATGCGCTCATCGGAGCCGTTAGCGTTCATGACGCCGACCCTCGTCATAGTGCCCTGAACGTTGGTGAAGGCGATCCGCTCTCCGTCCGGGCTCCAGACAGGGGAACCATATTCGCCCTGTCCGAAGCTGATCCGCCGCTGGTTGGAGCCGTCCGAATCCATCACGTAAAGCTGTGGGGCCCCGGAGCGGTCGCTCGAAAAGGCGATCTGGCGTCCGTCCGGCGAATAGCCCGGGCTGGTATCGACCGACGGTGCGCTCGTCAGCCGCTGCGGATAGGCGCCGCCTATGGGCGTCATGTAGATGTCAGTGTTGCCGTTGACCGGCATCGAGAAGGCTATTCGCTCGCCGTCAGGGGAGAAGGCGGGCGCGAAGCTCATCGATCCGGGCTGAAGAAGCGCTCCGTCGCGGCCGGTGGCCACGTCGACAAGGCGCACGTGCAGAGTGCCGCCGGAAAAGCTCGAATATGCGATCCGGTCCATTTGCGGCGACCAGCGCGGAGTGATGACGGTGGAATCGCCCTCGGTCAGGAAGCTGTGATTGCCGCCGTCGAAATCCATCACCGCGATGCGCTTTGTCGGAGATTCATCGCGGCCGCTTTGCGCGACATAGGCGATCCGGCTGTCGAACAGCGGCCGGTCACCGGTCACTTTAGTGTAAGCCGCGTCGGCGCAGCGGTGGGCCGCCCGCCGCCATTCCGACGGCGCCACGGCAAAGCCCTGCCGGGCGAGCTCTCGGCCCGTCTGGACGTCATAAACGTAGCAGCCGATCGTCAGCCGGCCGTCGGAGCGGGCATTGACGAAACCCGACAGCAGCAGCTTGGTCCCGGCCGAGCGCCAGACGGGAAAAGCGGGCGCGGTGACTTCGGGGTAGGACGGGATTCGGACGTTCTTCACGTCGGCGACGATGAACCTGTTGGTGGTCCTGAGGTCGGCCGAGATGAGGTCGGCAATCTGGTTGGCGAGCGCCCAGGTGCTCCCCGCATCGGTCTCCACAACCTTGTCGGTCGCAAGCGTCGGAACCGCAATCACGGCCGCGTCGCCTTCGGAAGGGTTGGGAGCAGGCCGCTGCTGGGCGGCCGCCGGTGTCGCGGCGAACAGCGCCGCGCAAAGCGCGACAAGGAGGTGGTTCGGTGCGGAACGGGAAAGTGGGATCATCAACCTTGGGCTATGCTCTTGAAGCGCTCGACCCACTCGCGGGGCTGGCGCTGTGGACGCCCGTCGGCGGTGAGGAAAGCGGCAGTGACTGTGGCATCGGTCAATAGTTCAGCACCGCGCATGACTCGCTGCTGAATTAGAATCGAAACGCCACGTACCGCCTCGACTGTGCTGACCACAACGAGATCGTCGCCCAGCCGCGCCGGCCGCAGATATTTGATGGCGACGTCGGCGACCGCATAGGCGCTCCCGCTCGAACGAAGCTCGGCGACCTGGTCGACTCCCGCGGCGCGGATCATGTCCGACCGGGCGCGCTCCATGAACTTCAGATAATTGGCGTAATAGACGATGCCGGCGGTGTCGGTGTCCTCGAAATAGACGGTCAGTGCGAAGCGATGCTCCCTACCGACAAAGCCGCCGCGATAGGGCTGGTCGAAGTCGCGGCTCAACGCTTCGCCGTCAGCTGTTCGACCTGGCGGATCAGATCGCCCTGTGCGACCGACATGTCGGCAAGGTGCATTCCCCAGCCCGGGAGGAACAGGCCCAGCATCCCGACTTCGCCGCCGATCCGGTTGGTGCGCTTTCCTCCAGGCGACTGGATGGTCCGAACGGCGAGATAGCCGCGCCGTCCGTTGTTGATGCAGCGCGCTGCGACCAGTCCCTCGGTCCGAACATAAAGCGTAGGTGAAGCGCCTTCGCTCGACCATCTGACCGGCCCGCCCGCGACCGGGTAACTTGAGCGAGCGTTCCAGTAGCTGTCGAGAGTTTCCCAGGCCGCCGAGCCGGGTTTGGCGGGGTTGGTGCAGGCGACGGTCAGCCCGGGCGCCGGAGCCCAGCCGAACATTGCGCGTTCGGGGGGCGCGTTATTCTCGCGGAAGCTGACCCAGCTCATCACGCAGCCGGTCTCGCTCTTGGACGCACATAGTGGGGTCGATTTGAACGTCCCGCCGACGCGCTTGCCCTGCGGCACCAGCACGTTGAAGCCGGGGATGTACGCCCGGATCATTCGGCCAGCGACCGGCTTTCCTTCGATCTCGCGCTTGATAAGCTCCTGGAGCATGATCGCGCCCTGGCTGTGGCCGACGAGCACGAACGGGCGTCCCTTGTTATGCTTCGCAAGATAGAAGCGCCACGCAGCGGCGACGTCGGAATACGCAATCTCTCCCTGCGTTTTGAGATCGCTGCCCGCCGCTGCGGCGGCGATGGCGGACAGTGTCATCTGCCGGTAGATTGGGACGAACGTCCGGCACACGGATGCAAAGCGAGCAAACTGCGACTGCACCGCGCCAATCTCCTCCCTGGCGTCGAGATCGCTGTTCAGCCCCCTGTCGCCGGAGATGGTCGGATAGACGTAGAAGCAGTCGGCCGGCGGGTTTTTGGCGACCCCGCTTGGCCCCGTCGAGCCGTAGCCGTTGACGTTCAGCGCCGTCGTCGCAAGCGGGGTCGAGCAAATATCGTTGCGCCCCGGCAGGCACAGCCAGTTGCGCTCGACGCCATAATCGACTGCTGCGAGCGGCGGCTTTGCGGGTTGGGGTTGGGCAATTGCTGCGACGGCGCCGAGAATCATTGCGGAAATCACTTGGGTTCATTCTCCACGTCGAAAAGGCCGTTCTGGCTGTCCTTGGGAGCAGGCAGCCCGAGGTGAGTCCAGCCGCGGCCGTTAAGGCATCGTCCTCTTGCGGTTCGAGCGATTAGGCCGAGCTGAATGAGAAAGGGCTCGATCACGTCCTCGACGGTGTCGCGAGGTTCGGACAGACCGGCCGCGAGAGTTTCGACCCCGACCGGCCCGCCGCGATAGATGTCGGCGATCATCGTCAGATAGCGGCGATCCATCTGGTCGAGCCCGAGAGCATCGATCTCCAGCCGTGACAGCGCCACGTCCGCCGCTTTCGCGCCGATGGACTCCTCGCCCGCCGCATGAGCGAAGTCGCGGACCCGCCTCAGCAACCGGCCGGCGATCCGCGGAGTGCCGCGTGACCGGCGGGCAATTTCGTGCGCACCGTCGTCGCTTATGGCCGCTCCCATCAGCCGGGCGGCTCGCCGAACCACCTGCTCCAGCTCCTCGACCGAATAGAAGTTGAGCCTCACGGGGATTCCGAACCGGTCGCGAAGCGGCGTGGTCAGAAGGCCCTGCCGGGTGGTTGCGCCAACGAGGGTGAAGCGCGGAAGGTCGATCCGGACCGAGCGCGCCGATGGACCTTCGCCGATCATCAGGTCGAGCGCTCGGTCCTCCATGGCCGGATAAAGGACTTCCTCGACCGCCGGAGCGAGCCGGTGAATCTCGTCGATGAACAGGACGTCGCCGTCCTCCAAATTGGTGAGGAGCGCCGCAAGATCTCCCGACTTGGCGATTACCGGGCCGGACGTGGCCCGAAAGCCGACCCCCATTTCGCGGGCGAGAATGGCGGCGAGAGTCGTCTTGCCGAGGCCGGGAGGGCCATGGAGGAGCACATGGTCGAGCGCTTCGCCGCGGCTTTTCGCCGCTGTGACGAATATGCGCAGATTCTCCCTCGCCGCCTTCTGACCGATGAATTCGTCGAGGGTCTTGGGACGAAGCGCCGTGTCCGAATCCTCGGAAGTGCGCTCGGGCGTCGTGATTCGGGCCGGGTCGGTCGCCATGTCAGGCGCGAAACGTCCCAATGGTCACACAGCAACGCGCGCGCTCCCGCCCCACACGCGCGAGAGTCCGGGTCACGACTGTCGATCCCGCGGCGGTCGTCGATTCCAGCATTCGGCGATGATGCACAATCGCGCCGTTGTAGGACAGGAGTTTCACGATTCCTGGCGCTTGCGGGCTCCGCGCTGCCACGGCCACCGCCCCTCGATTTCCACTTCCAGGCTGAAGCTGAGCAAAGTCCGGATCAGCACGATCGCGCCGAGCGTGATGACGCTGTCGAGGGTCGGCTCGATCGCCACCGTATTGATGATGTCGGCGGCGACGAGGAACTCGAGGCCGAGGAGAATCGCCCGGCCGAGGTCGGAGCGAAGGTTGGCGAGAGCCTGCCTGGGGTCCTCTCGCCTGGTCAGCTGGTAGAGGAAGATGAGCAATGTGATGACCGCCCCTGCCGCTATTATGGAGATGCCGATCAGCTCGATGACCGACCTGACCGTGTGCGCTGTCTCGGTGGCGAATTGTCCTAGCATCGCGGGCTACTCCAAATGGTCGATGGTGCCGCCGACGATGGCCATCCGCAGCGGCAGGAGGCGGTTCGAGCCGTCATTTCGCGGCCTTTCTCAGCGCCAATCGAACGAGCGCGTCGAGACCGGCATCGGCGCCAAGCTCATCTTGCGCGGCGTTGACTGCGGCGCTCGCGTCCGCCGGCTTGAAGCCGAGGTTGCCGAGCGCCGAGAGTGCATCCGCGGCAGTTCCCCCGCGGGGCGCGGAGGTGATCCCTCCAACCCCGACCGCTCCCAATTTGCCCTGAAGCTCATTGGCGATTCGCGCTGCAAGCTTGGGACCGACGCCATTGGCCCGGCCGATCATCGTCTTATCATCCTGGCTAACGGCACGGGCGAGCTCATCGGGCGACAGCGCCGACAATATGGCGAGCGCGAGGCGGCCGCCGACGCCCTGGACGGACGTCAGTGAGCGGAATGAGTCGCGCTCGGTGGCCGAGCTGAAGCCGAACAGCGTCCACGCATCCTCGCGCACCTGAAGCTCGGTGAGGATGAGAATTTCGCCGCCGATCGGACCCAGCACATCGAGAGTCCGGGCGCTGCACAGCACTTGATAGCCGACCCCGCCGACGTCGATCACGGCGGTATCGGCTGCGATTTCCGCAAGGGTGCCGGAGAGGCGAGCGATCATGGCAGGCCACCGTATCTATTCGTCACCCTCGCGCAAGCGGGGGTCCCGATGCATATCAAGCGAGCGGGATTCCCGCTTTCGCGGGAATGACGAATCAAGGAGTGCGCCTCGCGCTCGCCAAATGGTGGGCGTGGGTGATGGCGACGGCGAGCGCGTCGGCGGCGTCGGCTCCGGCGATGGTTGCGCCGGGCAGCAACCTCGAGACCATCGCATGGACCTGCGATTTTTCAGCGCCGCCGGTTCCGACCACCGCTTTCTTGACGAGGCTCGGCGAATATTCGCCGACGGCGATTCCGGAGCGGGCGGCGATCATCAGAATGACGCCGCGGGCATGGCTGAGCTTGAGGGTCGATTGCGGGTTCTTGTTGACGAACACCTCCTCGACCGCAGCGGAGTCGGGACGATGTTCGGCGATGATCGCTTCGAGCTGGTCCGCAAGCTTCGCCAGCCGCTCCGGCTGTGGCGCGGACGGGCTGGTCTTGAGCTGGCCGTTGGCGAGGTGGGACAGGCGATTGCCGTCGGCCCGGATCAGCCCCCAGCCGGTTGTGCCGAGGCCGGGATCAAGGCCCAGGATCACCATAAGCGCATGATCAGCCCAGGCGCTCCAGCTCCTCGGCCGGGACATTTTCATTGCCCCAGACGGTCTGGACGTCGTCGTCCTCGTCGAGCGCGTCCATCAGCTTCAGCAATTGTTGAGCGTCGCCGCCCCGGACCTCGACCTCGAGCGACGGCTTCCAGGCGAGTTTGGCGCTTTCCGCCTCGCCGATCATCGGTTCGAGCGCCTTTGCGACTTCATGAAGCGTCTCGACGCTGGTCCAGATGCGGTGGCCGTCCTCGTCCGATTCGACATCGTCCGCGCCAGCTTCGATCGCGGCTTCGAGGACCTTGTCGGAATCGCCGGCGTCGGGGCCATATTCAATAAGGCCGAGCCGCTCGAAGCCGTGGCTCACCGAACCTGCCGTTCCAAGGTTGCCACCGTTCTTCGAGAAGATCGTCCGGACGTTGGTTGCGGTGCGATTGCGATTGTCGGTCAGCGCTTCGACGATCAGAGCGACTCCCGCGGGCCCGTAGCCCTCGTATCGCAGCTCCTCGTAATTCTCGACGTCGCCGCCGCTCGCTTTGTCGATCGCCCGCTGGATATTGTCCTTGGGCACCGACTGGGCCTTGGCGGCGAGAACCGCGGCGCGAAGCCTCGGGTTCATGTCCGGGTCGGGAAGGCCCATCTTCGCCGCGACCGTGATTTCCCGGCTCAGCTTCGAGAACATCGACGAGCGCTTCTTATCCTGTGCTCCCTTGCGGTGCATGATGTTCTTATATTTGGAATGGCCTGCCATTGCTGGTCCTAGCTCAACAGCCGATCGCGCTGCGATAGGTGTCGAGGATCGCGTCCTGCTCCTGGCGCGTGTGCGATTCCATCTTCCTCAACCGAACGACCATGCGCATGATCTTGGGATCATAGCCATTTGCCTTCGCCTCGCCATAGACGTCGCGAATGTCGTCAGCGATCGCCTTCTTTTCTTCCTCGAGCCGCTCGATCCGCTCGATGAACAGCCGCAGCTGGTCGGCCGCGACGGTGCCGTCCGCCATTTTTACACTCCACTCGTTTCAGATTCGTGCCAGCGAATAGGCGAGGCCAGGCCTTCGCTCAAGCCGGTTGAACCGCAACATTCAGCCGCTATTGCCGGCGCAAGACTGCCGGAGGACCGATGAACGAGACGCTGAAGCCCCGATCCCGGAAGGTGAAGATCCTGGCCACTCTCGGCCCCGCGTCGAGCAGCCCCGAGATGGTGAAAAAGCTGATGCAGTCCGGAGCGGACGCGTTCCGGATCAACATGAGCCACGGCACTCACGAGGAGAAAGCGAAGCTGGTCGAGGTGATCCGCGAGCTCGAGCTGGAGTTTCGCCGTCCCTCGACGATCCTGTTCGACCTGCAGGGTCCCAAGCTGCGCGTCGGCAATTTCAAGGACGGATCGGCGGAAATCGAAACCGGCGACCGCTTCGTCCTCGACTGGAACGGCGAGCTTGGGGATTCCCGGCGTGTCGAGCTTCCCCACCCGGAGCTGTTCCAGGCGGTCAAGGCCGGCGACAGGCTGCTGATCGACGACGGCAAGATTCGGCTGAAGGTGCTGGAGGCTCAGGGCAAGCGGATCGTTACCGAGGTCCAGGTCGGCGGCACCATTTCCGATCATAAGGGCGTCAACGTCCCGGATGTGGTGGTCCCGATCCCGGCGCTGACCGACAAGGATAAGATCGACCTTCAGTTCGCCTTGGATCAAAGGGCCGACTGGATTGCCCTTTCCTTCGTCCAGCGGCCCGAAGATGTCGCCGAAGCCCGTGCCCTGATCGGCGAAAAAGCGGCGCTCATGTCGAAGATCGAAAAGCCGGCGGCGATCGATCAGCTGAGCGACATTGTCGCTTTGTCGGACGGAGTGATGGTCGCTCGCGGCGACCTTGGGGTGGAACTTCCTCCAGAGGACGTTCCTCCGCTCCAGAACAAGATCGTCGCGACCGCGCGCCACTTCGGCAAGCCCGTCGTCGTCGCTACACAGATGCTCGAATCGATGATCACCTCGCCGTCGCCGACGCGCGCCGAGGTCAGCGACGTCGCAACCGCCATTTACGACGGCGCCGATGCCGTGATGCTATCCGCCGAAAGCGCCACCGGCGACTATCCGTGCGAAGCGGTCCAGATGATGGACCGGATCGCCAGGAGCGTCGAAAGCGACCCAGTCTATCCGGGGCGGATTCATTTTACAGAGACCAAGCTGGAGCCGACCACCCCCGACGCGCTCGCGGGCTCGGCCCGGCACATCGCCAACACCATCTC
>JACDCV010000211.1 GCA_013817375.1 Sphingomonas sp. | reverse complement strand
GCCGCTTATCGCTCCGATAAGCAGCGAATCCGAACGCAGCAGGAACCGCAGCCGCAGGAGCGCGCCCGGGAGGTCGTCGATCGTGTCGAGGGTGCCGATCGCCAGAGCAAGATCGAACGACCCCGGGCGCAGGTCGAGCGCGGCTTCCTCTACCTGCGTTCCGCCCGCGGCCCTTGCGAACTCGCCGCCGGGGTCGACGACCGTGACCTTATCGACGATCTTGCGCAGCCGGTCCGGCCATGACGGGTCCGGCGATCCCACCAGAAGCGCCGAGGAAAAGCTCCGCCTCACGTCGCCGAGCCGCTCGATGATGTCCTCGAACGCGCGGTTGTGAAGAAACAGCACTGGCCCCGACCGGAACGCCCGGTCGCGGCGTTGTGCCCGTGCGCGGCTGTCGAAGAGCTTCGGCTGCATTGACCCGCTTGTGCGCTGCTCGCCGGTGCGCGACAAGAAGACGATGCAGCTCCGAAGCGCCGTCTCGAGCCTGTTCCGCTCAGCACTCGATTTCGCACTCCCGCCGCGCTGCGGCGGATGCGGCACGGTCGTCGATGAAACCGACAGCTTCTGCGCCGATTGCTGGCAAAGCCTCGACTTCCTCGGCCCCGGCGGCTGCTCGCGCTGCGGGCTCCCGCTCCAGGCGACGGACGCCGAAAATTGCGCCGTCTGCCTCGCCCGACCGCCGCGGCTCGACCGGATCCGTGCAGCAGTCGCTTACGGCGACATCAGCCGCTCGATCGCGATGCGCCTCAAATACGGGCGCAAGGTCGCGCTTGCCCGCACCATGTCGCGCTACATGCACCCGTTACTGGGGGATTTGCCTGCGGACACGATGTTCGTGCCGGTCCCGCTCCACCGGTGGCGTTTGTGGGGCCGAGGCTTCAACCAATCGGTGATTGTCGCTCGCGAATTGTCCCGGCGGACCGGTGTGCCGGTGTCGCTGGACTCGCTCAGGCGAGTGAAGCGCACTCCGCCGCTCAAGGGCCTCAATCTACGCCAGCGCCGGCGAACCGTCGCCGGCGCTTTCCGCGCCAACCCGCAAGCGGAGCTTCGCGGACGAACCGTCGTTCTCGTCGACGACGTGCTGACGACCGGAAGCACCGCCGACGCCTGCGCCCGGGTTCTCAAGCGGGCAGGGGCTTCGCGGGTGGACCTGATAAGCTGGGCCCGGGTCGTCGGGCCGTCCCGCCTGGATCTTTGACAAAGGAAAATGTGATCGCCGTGCCCAGGGTCGAAATCTACACCAAGAGCTTCTGCGGATATTGTGTTCGCGCATTGCACTTGCTCGAGACCAAAAGCGTCGCGTTCGAGGAACATATGATCGACGGCGACAGCGCCAAGCGCGAGGAAATGATCCATCGCGCCAATGGCCGAACGACGGTTCCGCAGATTTTCGTCGGCGACCATCATGTCGGCGGCTGCAGCGAGCTGCTCGCGCTCGAGCGCGACGGCAAGCTCAACGCTCTGCTCGATACCTGATGGCAAGCATCGCGATCTTCCAGTCGCGCACCGGCATCGACCCATCCGCCAATGCCGATGCGCTCGTCAGCGCTATCGAACAGGCTGCCGACGGCGGCGCTGAAATGCTGTTCACCCCGGAAATGTCGGGTCTTCTGGACCGCGACAGCGAGCGCGCCCGCGCAAGCGTCCGCCCGGCCGAAGACGACCAGGTGATTGCGGCTTGCCGCGACGCTGCTCACCGCGCCGGTATCTGGCTTCATTTAGGCTCCGTCGCCGTCGCAGCGGAGGACGGCAAATTCGCCAACCGCGCCTTCGTGATCGATTCCTCGGGCGAAATCCGCGCCAGCTACGACAAGATCCATTTGTTCGACGTCGATCTCGCGACCGGCGAGAGCTGGCGCGAGTCGAACGTCTATCGCGGCGGGTCGGAGGCGGTGGTCGTGGATGGAACGCCGGTCGGCAGGCTCGGCCTCACCATCTGCTACGATCTTCGCTTCCCGGCGCTGTTCGCCCGCTTGAGCGAGGCTGGAGCTGAGGTGATTGCGGTGCCTGCCGCTTTCACCGTGCCCACCGGAAAAGCGCATTGGGAAGTGCTTCTTCGCGCCCGAGCGATTGAAGCGGGCGTGTTCGTCGTCGCCGCGGCCCAGTGCGGACGCCACGAAGACGGCCGCGAGACCTACGGCCATTCGCTCGTCGCCGGCCCGTGGGGAGAGATATTGCTCGACATGGGAGACAAGGTCGGCGTCGCCTTCGCCGAGATCGACCTTGGCAAGATCGCCGAAGTTCGCGGCCGAGTGCCCGCCATCGATCACCGTCGGCCGATCGGCGAGGCGGTGACGCGATGATCGTCTTCGATCTCCAGTGCGGGGACAGCGGCGATATATTCGAGGCCTGGTTTCGCTCGGGCGCCGATTACGATGAACAGGTGGCAGGCGGGCTGGTCCGCTGCCCGGTCTGCCAATCGAGCAAGGTCGCCAAGGCGCCAATGGCTCCGCGAGTGCCGGCAAAGTCGCTGGGCGAAGGCGCTTCGCTGGCCAGACTGGCCGAAATCCAATCGGCGATCCTGAAGGATTCGGAATGGGTCGGCGACGACTTTGCCTCCGAAGCCCTCTCGATGCATCTGGGAGAGACCGAGTCTCGTGCGGTGCACGGCAATGCCAGCGCCGCCGACGCCAAAGCATTGATTGACGAAGGGGTGCCGATTGCCCCGCTACTGCTCCCCGTGCTGCCGCCGAACCAGGTGAATTGATCGCCGCCTGCCTAGGCTCTATCTCGCTGCGCTGACGGCCCCGTAGCTCAGCAGGATAGAGCGCCGGATTCCTAATCCGTAGGTCACAGGTTCGAATCCTGTCGGGGTCACCACCTCCTTCGAAGGGGACGAAGATGGACTCGACCCGCACCGGCAATATCGCCGAACGCCTGTTCGTCCACCACCCGCAAAGCC
>JACDCV010000055.1 GCA_013817375.1 Sphingomonas sp. | reverse complement strand
CAGCGCATTGTCATCAGGTGATCGGGACAGCGGTTCCGGCCTCTCCAGACCGCCGGCAACGGCAAGACGGCGCGGCAGGTGACCAACGGTCCGATCTCCGCGGCAGGCAGTGGGATGCTCCCTCGGGAGTGTTTCGAGCCAGCCGGGAAGAGGCGCCGGAAGAGATGTCTTTCGACAGCGCGACGCAGCCAGGATCAGTCTTCGGACTGAAAGCGGCAAAGCGGGACGCGGTTGAAATCATCCCAAGAAGGGCCGTGGAACATCGGTCGGCTTTGGCCTTCGGGCCAGGCAGGATCGGTCGAAAGAGCAGCTAGCCTTCGGGCAACGCGGTTCGATTAGATCGGTCAGGCTCCTCCTCGGAGGGAGCTATCGGTCGGAAGCGACGCCTGAGCTGGTGAGACGAAGTTCAAGATTGGGTTCCCCTGGGATCCAATTGAGAAATTCGACAAATCCTTCGCTCGGCGCAGTGGGGGCTGGCAGCAATGCCGGCCCCCATTTCTTTTTCCCCTCCCAAAAATTGCAGATCGATCGGCCTTGCTAACTCGCGGGACCAAAAGCGGATTCGCGCGTTGGACGTGCGGGTGGCAGCAATCGCGTTGCCGGAGCGGGCACGAAAGGAGACACACTCGTGCTCGGCTTCGCTGCGCTGATCCTCGCCGCTGCTATCGCTATTCCTTCACCGTCGCTTTCGTCCGCCGCTCCCTGGTGGGAAAAAGTGACCTACACGATCAGCGGCGACGGCGCGGAATCGTGCCGCTTCGAATCGAGCCTCGCCGGCGCCCGCACCTGTCAGGAAGACGCCGGATCGAGCCCGGTCAGCGGCGCGGGCGGCTCATCCGGAACCTACACCAAGATCACCATCGAGCGGCGGTTCAGCCCCGGGGGCCAGCCGGATGCGGTCGGCCTTCAAGCCGGCGACACCTTGCTGGGCGGGCGAGTCCTGGCGCTATCGATCGACGGGGCCGGCGAAGTGCAGAGCTGCAAGACGCTCGTCGCATCGGGTGACCTGAGGCCGGCTTATGGCTGTGACGATGCCAAGGCCGAGCACTTCTCCGCAAGCGCCGGCAGTCCCTCTCCGCAGGTGCGGCAGGCCTATATGACGATCATCGTCTACGGCCACGAGGAATATCTGGCTTGAGCCGCCGTTGCGCTCAGGGCGTAGGCGCCAGGCGATTATATTTCGCCAGGACCGACCTCAGCTCCTGATGCGAAAGGCGGGGCACGCGGACACCGTCAGCGCCTTCGACGGTTTGCGCCGCAACCATCGCGTTGACCACCGCTTCCTCGGTCGCCTGGGTCACCGCCTCGAACAAAGGCGTAAGCCAGTCGTTCGACATCATCCGCACGTCCTTCGGCGGCGACTTGTGAACGCTCTCGAGATTTGGATTGGCGGTCGAGAAGGCGAGGAAGATGTCGCCCGACCCGTCGCTTGCGACCGCGCCGAGCCGCCCGAGGCCAAGCGACGGGCGTTTGGCGAGGCGCTTGAGCTGGTGCGGAAGCAGCGGCGCATCGGTGGCTACGATGATGATGATCGAACCGTCGGGCCGCTTCGGCTCGTCCGCCTGCGCGGTCGGACGGCCGGTGCAATCGGGAAAAGGCCAGCGCCGTTTCTCGCCCGCCGCGGCCGGGGCCGCATAACAGATCGGATCGGTCTGCTGGAGCTCGGCGCCGACCGGAGCGCCCGCGATCCGGAGCGAGCGGCGGTTGCCGTAATTGCACTGGACCAAGACTCCGACCGTATGGCCGCCAAGATCGTCCGGGAGCTTTCGCGAGGCAGTACCGATGCCGCCCTTGAAACCGTTGCAGATCATGCCCGTGCCGCCGCCGACAGCGCCTTCGCTAACCGCGCCGCCGCGCGCATTGTCGAGCGCGGCGAGCGCGTGCCGTTGCTCGACATGGAAGCCGTTGATGTCGTTGAGCACGCCGTCGTAGGTTTCGGTCGCGATCGGCGCGTGCCACAGCGCGTCCCAGCCGCTCGCCACCATCCACTTGACTGCCGCGTCGCGCGCTACGCCGACGCTGTGGGTGTTGGTGATCAGGATCGGCCCGTCGATCAGCCCGCGCTCTTCGAGCCAGGTGGTGCCAGTCATCTCGCCCGCGGCGTTGAGCGTGAACCAGCCGCCAAACACTGGTGTGGTCGAAGAGCGCCCGCGCGGAAGCACCGCCGTCACTCCGGTTCGCACCGGCCCCTGCCCCACCACCAGCTTGCCCGAGCCGCGGATGAGCGTCGTGTGGCCAACCTCCACCCCGGCGACATCGGTGATTGCATTGAGCGGGCCGGGTGTGCCTTCGAACGGCACGCCGAGATCACGCGCGCGGGGCTCGGCCGCCGCCGCTCCCGCTGCGAACGCCAGCGCCATTGCGATCCAGCTTTTCATGCCAACTCCTTCGATGATCCGGCGATCGCGTCGCCGAGCTTCCCGACGATTTCGTCGATCTCTTTCTCCGTGATGATCAAAGGTGGCGACAGGGCAATCGTGTCGCCGGTGACCCGCACGAGAAGGCCGCTGTCGAACGCGCGCCGATAGACGTCGCTTCCGCGCGCGCCGGGGCGACCGTCGATCGGTTGCAGCTCGATTCCGCCGACCAGCCCGATGTTGCGGACGTCAATGACATTGGGCGCCTGGCGAAGCATGTGGATCGCGTCTTCCCAGTAAGGCTCGAGCGAGCGCGCCCGGTCGAACAATTGTTCGCGAGCGTAGATATCCAGCGTCGCCACCAGCGCCGCCGACGCTGCCGGATGCCCGGAATAGGTATAGCCGTGCATCAGCTCGATCATTGCCGGGGATCCTTGCATCAGCGCATCGTGGACATGCGACCGGGCGGCGACCGCGCCCATCGGGATGGTGCCGTTGGTCATCCCCTTGGCCATGCAGATCATGTCGGGCTCGACGCCCAAACGCTGCGCGGCGAACGGCGCGCCGAGGCGGCCGAAACCGGTGATGACCTCGTCGAAGATCAGCAGGATGCCATGTTCCGAGCAGATTGCGCGGAGCCGTTCGAGATAGGCTTTCGGCGGCGGCAACACCCCGGTCGAGCCCGCCATCGGCTCGACGATCACCGCGGCGATCTTTTGAGCGCCATGCTTGCCGATGATCCGAAGCAAATCGTCGGCGAATTCCGCGCCATGTTCGGGCTGGCCACGGGAGAAAGCGTTGCGCTCCGGATCGTGGGTGTGGCGAAGATGATCCACCTCGGCGAGCAGCGGACCGAAGGCGGCGCGGACGTAGGGAATTCCGCCGACCGAGATTCCGCCGAAATTCACGCCGTGATAGGCGCGCTCGCGGCCGATCAACCAGACGCGCTCCGGCTCGCCGCGGGCGACATGATAGGCCCGGGCGATCTTGAGCGCGGTATCGGCCGCTTCGCTTCCCGAGTTGACGAAAAAGACTTCGGTGAAGTCGGGCGGGAGGATCTGGCGGAGCGCCCGCGCCGCCTCGAACGCATATGGATGGCCGATCTTGAATGGCGGCGCGTAATCGAGCTGCGTCATCGCCGCCGTCACCGCCTCGACGATTTCCGGCCGCCCGTGACCGGCGTTTACACACCACAGGCCGGATGCGCCGTCGAGCACGGGCCGGCCTTCCGGCGTGAAATAATGCATCCCCTTGGCGCGTGCGAGAAGCATCGGCTCCGCCCTGAACTGCCGGTTGGGAGTGAACGGCATCCACCAGCTGTCGAGCGGCGGCTGCGTCGGCTTGTCCATCATTTCCCCCTTTGGGGTCGATGTGGCAGGCTAGCGGCGGCCAAGCAACGCCTTGCCGCCTTGCCCTGCAAGCCTCTGTGGAATATAGGCGCCGCCGTCCGGCGGGCGCTGAATACAGCATCCCGCGGCAGCCCGTCCTTTGGCGAGCCAGTGTGGAGCAGGACGCGATGTTCCTGCTCGGCAGTCCCCCGGACTGCCTGCGCTGTCCCATTGCGAACGGGCTGTGCCGGGCGCCAGTGCGGCATGCGGCCGTATTGGCAGCGCATTGAACCAGGTCCGCATGTGAAGGCCCGCCATGGTGGCGAGCCACGCGGCAGGCCCGATTGAAGTTAGAAAGACACACGATTCTATGGCTACCACGGCATTTCCGTCCCGCGACGATTTCGCGGCCCTTCTGAACGAAAGCCTCGGAGGCGAGGACGAAAGCTTCGAAGGCAAGGTCGTGAAGGGCATCGTGACCGGAATCGAAAACGATCTCGCGGTCATCGATGTCGGACTGAAATCCGAGGGACGGGTGCCGCTGCGCGAGTTCGCAGCTCCCGGGCAGAAGGCGGAACTGAGCATCGGCGACGAGGTCGAGGTGTTCGTCGACCGGGTCGAGAATTCGCAGGGCGAAGCGATGCTGTCGCGCGATCGCGCCCGCCGCGAAGCCGCCTGGGATACGCTCGAAAAGGAATATGACGCCGGCAACCGGGTCGAGGGCACGATCTTCGGCCGGGTGAAGGGCGGGTTCACCGTCGACCTTGGCGGCGCAGTTGCCTTCCTTCCCGGAAGTCAGGTCGACATCCGTCCGGTCCGCGACGTCGGGCCGCTGATGGACATGCTGCAGCCGTTCCAGATCCTGAAGATGGACCGCCGCCGCGGCAACATCGTCGTTTCGCGCCGCGCGATCCTCGAGGAAACCCGCGCCGAGCAGCGCAGCGGTCTCATCCTGTCGCTTGCCGAGGGCCAGGTGCTCGAAGGCATCGTCAAGAACATCACCGATTACGGCGCATTCGTCGATCTTGGCGGGATCGATGGCCTGCTCCACGTCACCGACATTTCGTACAAGCGCGTGAACCACCCGTCCGAAGTGCTCAACATCGGTGACACCGCCAAGGTGCAGATCATCCGGATCAACCGCGAGACCCAGCGAATCAGCCTTGGAATGAAGCAGCTGGAAGCGGATCCATGGGAAGGCGCGACCGCTAAATATCCGGTCGACGGCGCGTTCACCGGACGCGTGACCAACATCACCGAATATGGCGCTTTCGTGGAGCTGGAGCCGGGCATCGAGGGCCTGGTCCACGTTTCCGAAATGAGCTGGACCAAGAAGAACGTCCATCCGGGCAAGATCGTCTCCACCTCCCAGGAGGTCGAGGTGAAGGTGCTCGAGGTCGACGAGGAAAAAAGGCGGATCTCGCTTGGTCTCAAGCAGGCGCAGGCGAACCCGTGGGTGGAATTCGCCGACAAATATCCGGTCGGCTCGCAGGTCGAGGGCGAGGTCAAGAATTCGACCGAGTTTGGCCTGTTCGTCGGCCTTCCGGGCGACGTCGACGGAATGGTCCACATGTCGGACATCGCCTGGGGAATTTCGGGCGAGGAAGCGCTGGCGCTCCACCACAAGAGCGAGACGGTCAAGGCCGTCGTTCTCGACGTCGATGTCGAGAAGGAGCGAATCAGCCTTGGCATGAAGCAGCTCGAGCGCGGCGGAGTTGGCGGCGCCGTGTCCGCAGCCGGTGGCGGTGGCGGTGGCGCAGCCAAGAAGGGCGACGTCCTGACCGTCACCGTGCTCGACGTGAAGGACGGCGGGCTCGACGTGCAGGTCGGCGACGACGGCCCGACCGGCTTTGCCAAGCGCACCGACCTTGGCCGCGATCGCGACGAGCAGCGCCCCGAGCGGTTCCAGGTCGGCCAGAAGTTCGACGCGGTCGTGATCGGCTTCGATCGTTCCAAGAAGCCGAACTTCTCGATCAAGGCGATGCAGATCGCCGAGGAGAAGCAGGCGGTCGCTCAATATGGTTCGTCCGACAGCGGCGCGTCGCTCGGTGACATCCTTGGCCAGGCTCTCAAGGAAGCCGAGTCGAAAAAGACTACCAAGAAGAAGAAGTAACGCTTTTCATGGGCTTGCGCGGCCGGGACTTTCCTGACAGCGTGAGCCCAGCCTTCCGGGGGGAGGGTCTAGCTGCTTGCCACGGGGAACTCGCATGATCCGTTCCGAACTCGTCCAGAAGCTGTGCCAGAACTTTCCCGACCTCACTCAGCGCGAGGTCGAAACCGTCGTGAGCTCGATCTTTGATTCGATCACCGACCAGCTGGCCCAGGGTGGCCGGGTCGAGCTTCGCGGCTTTGGCGCTTTTTCGACCCGCAAGCGCGACGCCCGGGTCGGGCGCAATCCCCGCACCGGCGAGTCGGTTCAGGTGGACGCCAAGCGAGTCCCCTATTTCAAGCCCGGCAAGGAAATGCGCGAGCGCTTAAACCTTCAGGAAGTGACCTCCGGGTAGAGCTGCGTCGCCACGAATGCAGCGTTCCGGCTGGACTAGCGGACGTGGCGGAACGGTAGACGCTGGGGACTTAAAATCCTCTTCCCGATTGGGAGTGCGGGTTCAAATCCCGCCGTCCGCACCAGCATCGATTTCCAGTCAGTCCGCGGGACTGACGAATTCGATGCTCATTCAGACCGACGAATCTTGTCTCCTGTTCGTCCCGCTTCGGCCTGTCTCTGTTCGTCCCGCTTCGGGACGCGGAGGATCGCTTGCTCAACACGGCCGTTGAACGTGGTTAAATGGTCGTTAACACTTATCCAATGAGCACCACCCGTGCAGCCATCGCAGCAAATCCGAGGCGCTTCGGCCGCGCTCGGCGGCGAGTGCCCGAATCCATCGAAGACAAGGTCCGGACTCTGCCCGAAGACCTTCGGCTGTTCGCCGCCACCTTCACCGCCGGGTTCCTGTTCGTTTCGATCCTGATCGGCTAGCCTCGCGCTCCGCCGCCCCTTTTATCAGTCGCAGGCCTTGTGAAGCTTCCACCCGAGCCAGGCGGCGATCACGCTGGCGATGGCGACGATTAGAAGGCTGTCGGCCACGGTGACTTCGAAATAGCCGATGGCGATGGCGAGGATACCGGTGGCGGCGACCATGAAGCCGGCGTTGACGATATTGTTGGCGGCGATCGTCCTGGCGGTCTCCGACTTGGGAACGGTGGTGGTCAGGAACGCGTAGAGGGGCACCACGAACATGCCCCCGGCGACAGCCACCCCAAGCAGGTCGACGAGCACCATCCAGCTGTTGGGCAGCTCGAAGAACTCGGCTGTCGAATGAAGCTCGCCGGCGTTGATCGGCCAGGTCCTCACCCGGCGGAACAGGTCCATCACGAACACACCCATGAACAGCGCCGACATCGGCGAATAAAGCGCCGATACCTTCCCCTTGAGGAGCAAGTTCACGAACACCGAGCCAAGCGCCACCCCGACCGAGAACACCGCAAGGAACAGGGTCGCGACCGTCTGGTCGGAGCCGAGGCTGTTCTTGACCAGCGGCGGGAATTGGGCGGCGAGAACCGCGCCCATCGCCCAGAAGAAGCTGATCGAGAGGATCGCCAGGAACAGCCGGCGGATGTGAAGAGTGGCGCTGACGAGCGTGATCGAGGCGCGGACGATGTGCCAGTCCATACCGCGCTTGGGAAAACCCGGGATCTCCGGATCATCCACCGGGGGAGCGGGCGGAACGAAACCCCCCGCGATTCGCCCGGCGATGGCAACCAGCAAAACGGCAACCGCCGCAAGCTCGGCATGATAGGTGCCGTCGGAACGCTCCAGAACGAGCAGGCCGCCCAGCAGCGTTCCTCCAAGGATCGCGATATAGGTTCCGGCCTCGACCAGCCCGGTGCCGCCGAGCACTTCGTCATGCTCCAGATGCTGTGGAAGAATCGCATATTTGATCGGGCCGAAGAAGGTCGAGTGGACCCCCATCGCTGCGAGAGCGGCGAGCAGCAGCGGAATGTTGTGGAGCAGGAGGCCCGCCGCTCCAAAGGCCATGATCGCAATCTCGGCGGTCTTCACGATCCTGACGATCTTCGCTTTGTCGTTGGCGTCGGCGAGCTGCCCTGCGAGTGCCGAGAGAAGGAAGAACGGAGCGATGAACAATCCGCCGGCGATGGCGCTGAACGTCGCCTCCTGCTCGGCATCGCGATAGATGCCGTAGATGACCAGCAACACCATCGATGTGCGGAACAGATTGTCGTTGAACGCACCCAGGAACTGGGTGACGAAAATCGGCAGGAAGCGGCGCGTGCGCACCAGGTGAAGCGCGTCGTGCATCAGCTATCCTGAAGCTCGGACGGCTTCTTTTAAAATCATGGTTCGGGGGTCTAGCGGCTGATTGCGCGCCCGCAAGCGCGACATTGCCCGGCTGAACAGCTTTGGCGTAGAGGGCGGGCAATGCTGACTCTGCCCAACCTGCTGACGCTGTCGCGGATCTTCGCGGTCCCGATCCTCGTCTTCCTGCTGTGGCGGCCGACGCCGATCGATTATGCGATCACCTTCGTCCTCTACTGCATCGTCGCAATCACCGATTATCTCGACGGCTATCTGGCCCGGGCGCAGGGGCAGATTTCGAGGCTCGGCCAGTTCCTCGACCCGATCGCCGACAAGATCATGGTCGCTGCGGTAATCATCATGCTGATGGCCTCGCGAAGGGCCAATGGCGACCCGCCGATCGTGGAGGACGTGCACATCATCCCGGCGCTGATCATCCTGCTTCGCGAGATCATCGTTTCCGGGCTTCGCGAATTCCTCGCCGACTTGCGGGTGTCGATCCCGGTCAGCCACCTCGCCAAGTGGAAGACGACCTTCCAGCTGGTCGCTTTGGCGGCGCTGATTCTCGGCGGCGCCCTCCCCCAATTGCCGTGGGTCCACTGGACCGGGCTCGCCAGCCTGTGGGCGGCGGCCGCACTGACACTCGTCACCGGATATGATTATTTGCGCATCGGCCTGAAGCACATGGACTGAGGCACATGGACTGAACGACTAATCGATTTTTCCGCTCTTGCTGACGAACTTAAGTTGTTTCCGCCGCCAAAGCGCCGAGCCTAAGCCGGAATTGAGACTTATTGAGGAAAGGCCTGACCATGGACGCAAAAACCGGAGAAATGGGCAATGGCTGCCCGGTCGACAGGCCATCGACCGTACGTTCGCTGCTGGGCCGCCAGAACAAGGATTGGTGGCCTGAATCGCTGCCGCTCGAAGTGCTCAACCAGGGCGGCCTTTCGGCCGACCCGATGGGCGACGATTTCGATTACGCCGAGGCGTTCAATGGCCTCGATTACGACGCGCTCAAGCGCGACCTCACCGCGCTGATGACCGACAGCAAGCCGTGGTGGCCGGCCGATTACGGCAATTACGGCGGGCTGTTCATCCGCATGGCCTGGCACGCCGCTGGCACCTATCGCACCGCCGACGGTCGCGGGGGCGCAAACAGCGGGCAGCAAAGGTTTGCACCGCTCAACAGCTGGCCGGACAACGGCAATCTCGACAAGGCACGGCGCCTGCTGTGGCCGATCAAGCGCAAATACGGGAAGAACATCAGCTGGGCCGACCTGTTCATCCTCGCCGGCAATGTCGCCATCGAATCGATGGGCGGGCCGGTGTTCGGATTCGGCGGCGGCCGCAAGGACGTGTTCGAGCCGGAGCGCGACATCTATTGGGGAAGCGAGGAACAGTTTGTCGGGCAGGAAGGCAACAAGACCCGCATCCTCCCCGAAGAGCAGCTCGAGCTCGAGAACCCGCTTGCAGCGATCCAGATGGGGCTCATCTACGTCAATCCCGAAGGCCCGGGCGGAGTCCCCGACCCGCTTCAGTCGGCGCGCGACATCAAGGTCACGTTCGAGCGGATGGCGATGAACCACGAGGAGACGGTGGCGCTGACCGCGGGCGGCCACACGTTCGGCAAGGCCCACGGCGCCGGCGACCCCAGCCTGGTCGACGCCGCTCCGGAGGCCGCCGACATCGCGCTGCAGGGCCTCGGCTGGGCGAGCGCCCACGAAAGCGGTTTCGGCGAGCACACCATCACCAGCGGGATCGAGGGATCGTGGGTGAACACGCCCACCGAATGGTCGGCCAATTATTTCCGACTGCTGCTCGACTATGACTATGAGCTGGTGCGCTCGCCCGCCGGCGCACAGCAGTGGCAGCCGATCGACCAGCGCGAAGAGGACATGGCCCCGGCGGCGCACGATTCGTCGAAGCGGGTGCCGACGATGATGACGACCGCCGACATGGCGCTTCGGGAAGACCCCGAGTTCCGGGCAATTTCGGAGAAATTCCGCAATGACCATGAGGCGTTCAAGGACGCCTTCGCGCGCGCCTGGTTCAAGCTGACCCACCGCGATATGGGCCCAAAGGTCCGCTACCTGGGGCCGGAAGTCCCGGAAGAGGATCTGATCTGGCAGGATCCGGTGCCGGCCGGACGCACGCCCTCGGATGGCGACATCGCCGGCTTCAAGGACGCGATATTGAGCGCGGGCTTTACCGTCGGCCAGCTGGTCAAGACGGCCTGGGCCTCCGCCTCCACCTACCGCAGGTCGGACCATCGCGGCGGCGCCAATGGCGCGCGCATCCGGCTCGACCCGCAGCGCAACTGGGCGGTCAACGAGCCCGAGGAGCTGGAGCGCGTCCTGGCCAAGATCGACGAGCTTCGCGGCGGATTGTCGATGGCTGACGCAATCGTTCTGGCCGGTACGGCGGCGGTCGAGAAAGCGGCGCGGGACGCGGGCTTCGAGATCGAGGTGCCGTTCACCGGCGGCCGCGGCGACGCGACCCAGGACTGGACCGACGCCGAAAGCTTTGCGGTGATGGAGCCGCCTGCCGACGGCTTCCGCAATTACCTGAAGACCAAGCATAGCGTGAAGACCGAGGAACTGCTGCTCGACCGCGCCTCGCTGCTTGGCCTGTCGGTGCCGGAGATGACGGTGCTGCTCGGCGGGCTGCGCGTGCTCGGCGCGAACTTCAAGGACGCACCGGAGGGCGTGTTCACGACCCGCAAGGGCCAGCTGACCAACGACTTCTTCGTCAATCTGCTCGACAATGACACCTTCTGGAAGGTGGTCGACACCAGCGCCGACGAGGAGTTCATCGGCTATGACCGCGGCGGCAATCAGGAGAAGTGGCGGGCGACCCGAACCGACCTCATCTTCGGCGCCAACAGCCAGTTGCGCGCGGTCGCGGAAGTCTATGCGGAGAAGGGCCACGAGGAGAAGTTCGTGCGCGAATTCGTCGCTGCCTGGACCAAGGTGATGAACGCCGACCGCTTCGACGTCCCGCAGAACCCCGACAGCGTCGAGCCGATCGGAATCGCCGAGCCAGCTACGGCGAAGTAGCATCAACCGGCACAGCCCGGCCCTCCTGCGCGAGGGCCGGGAGCAGCTCGCACGCGATCTGACGAAGAATTCGGCCAAGCAACTGGAACTCCTCCTCGCGTGGGCTCGACCGCCTCCACACGAGGGCAATCCGGCGAAAGCCGTTGGCTGACCTCAGCGGCCGGGCATCGACATTGGTCCCGGCAAGAATGCCGGCGTCGATCGCCATCGCCGGGATGAAGGTGACCCCAAGGCCATTGTCGACCATTTGCACCAGCGTGTGGAGCGACGTTCCCAGCATCGCCGAGTGGGCGCGAAGATCGGGCCGGTTGCACGCCGAGAGCGCATGGTCCTTGAGGCAATGCCCATCCTCCAGGAGCAGCATCCGCTCCTCGTCGATGGCCTCCACCCCGACCGTCGAGCCGCTCGGCGCCTCGCCACCGGGGAAAGCGACGAACAAGGGGTCGTCGAACAATATGAAGGATTCGACATCGCCGCATCCGTAGGGGAGCGCCAGAAGCACGCAGTCGAGCTGGCCGCGATGGAGAGCCTCGCAAGCGGCCTGGCTGGTCTCCTCGCGAAGGTAGAGCTTGAGGCTCGGCCATTCGCTCCGAAGCCGCGGAAGCATCACCGGAAGCAGGAAGGGCGCGATCGTCGGGATTACACCCATCCGCAGCTCCCCATGCAGCGGCTGCCCTTCGGAACGGGCAAGTTCGACAAGATCGTCCGCCTCGCAAAGGACCCGAACCGCCTTGTCGGCGACTTTCTCGCCCAATGCGGTGAAGCGCACCACGCGGCGAGTCCGCTCGACGAGGGTGACGCCGAGCAAGGTTTCCAAGTCCCTTAGGCCCGCAGAAAGCGTCGACTGGGTTACGAAGCAAGCGTCCGCAGCCTTGCCGAAATGGCCGTGCTCCCTCAGCGTCACAAGGTACTGGAGCTGCTTGATGGTGGGTTGGTGGACCGTCATTCTAATCGCTAATTTCGCTCAGTCGTCGGCCTATAATAGTCTTGACCGATTAAGGCCAGCGCCGGAAGATTTCTTCGCTGCTATGGAGCCGCCTCTGGCAATCGCCTGCGAGCGCCCATAGATTAGAGCCAGACGGCTGGAAGGGCGAACTGTTGGTTTCGGGTCTTGTCGATTATCTGGATTCCGTGAAGGCGCGGGACCCGGCCGCCCATTCGCGCTGGGAGATTCTCATCTACCCGGGAACCTGGGCGCTGGCGCTGCACCGCACCGCCCACTGGCTCTACGGCGGACGGCTCTTCCTGCTGGCGCGGATGATCAACCATTTCGCGCGTTTCCTGACGGCGATCGACATCCATCCGGGCGCAGTGATCGGCAAGCGCTTCTTCAT
>JACDCV010000210.1 GCA_013817375.1 Sphingomonas sp. | reverse complement strand
TCATCGACCCCGCGCAGACGCGCGATGTACTCGGCCTCGCCTTCGCGGCGACGCTGAACGCGCCGATTCCGGAGCGGCCGTCCTTCGGCGTGTTTCGGATGTAGCCGCCAGTGATGAAGTCCCTCCTCATCGCCAACCGCGGCGAAATCGCGTGCCGGGTGATCCGCACTGCGCGGGAGCTCGGGATTCGCACGGTCGCGGTTTATTCCGATGCCGACCGTAATGCGCTGCACGCGCGGCTGGCCGACGAGGCGGTTCACATCGGTCCATCGCCACCGCGCGAAAGCTACCTCGTCGGTGAGAAGATCATCGAGGCCGCAAGAGCGACCGGGGCGGAGGCGATTCACCCGGGCTATGGTTTCCTCTCTGAGAACGCCGACTTCGCGCAGGCGGTGATCGACGCTGGGCTGATCTGGGTCGGGCCGAAGCCGGACAGCATCCGGGCGATGGGTCTCAAGGACGCCGCCAAGACGATCATGGCCAAAGCAGGCGTGCCGGTTACCCCCGGCTATCTCGGCGAGGATCAGTCGCCTGAGCGGCTTGAAAAGGAGGCCGACGCGATCGGTTTTCCGGTGCTGATCAAGGCTGTCGCCGGCGGCGGCGGCAAGGGAATGCGCAAGGTCGAGCACGCAGAGGATTTCGAGGACTCGCTGGACAGCGCCAAACGCGAGGCCGCCTCCTCGTTCGGCAACGACGTCGTGCTTCTCGAAAAATGGATCGAAAGCCCGCGCCACATCGAGGTCCAGGTGTTCGGCGATGCCCACGGCAATGTCGTCCATCTGTTTGAGCGCGACTGCTCGCTCCAGCGCCGCCACCAGAAAGTGATCGAGGAGGCGCCGGCTCCGGGCATGGACGCGGAGACTCGCGAGGCGGTCTGCTCAGCGGCGGTGCGCGCGGCGCAGGCTGTGGAATATGAAGGTGCGGGCACGGTCGAGTTCATCGCCGACGCCAGCGAAGGCCTTCGCGCCGACCGCATCTGGTTCATGGAAATGAACACGCGGCTTCAGGTCGAACATCCGGTGACCGAGGAGATCACCGGCGAGGATCTGGTCGAATGGCAGCTGCTCGTCGCGTCGGGCGAGGCGTTGCCAAGGAAGCAGGACGAGCTTTCCATTACCGGGCACGCGATCGAAGCGCGACTATATGCCGAGGATCCGGCGAAAGGCTTCCTACCCAGCGTCGGCAGGCTCGAGCATCTCGATTTGGGCGAGGATGGCCGCGTCGAAACCGGCGTGGAAGAGGGCGATTCAATCTCGCCTTTCTACGACCCGATGATCGCCAAGCTGGTGGCCTGGGGCGACGACCGCGACGAAGCCGTGGACGAGCTTGCGGCAATCCTCGACGAGGTCGAAGTCTGGCCGGTCCGGACCAATGCCGCATTCCTGTTCAACGCGCTTCTGCATCCGGATTTTGTAAGCGGCGATGTGGATACCGGCTTCATCGCGCAGCATCTGGACGAACTGGTGCCCGATACTGAGCCGGACGAAACGATCTGGCGCGGTGCGGCAATGGTCGCACTGGCGCAGGACGAGGAGGAGCCGCTTTCGGGCCTGAGCGGGTTCAGGCTCAACGCTCCGCCAGCTTCTGAAGTCGCGCTGGGCCGCAATGGCGAGTTCCGGACCGTATCGCCGGACGATGGCGAGCTCGCTTCATTGGCCGGCTTCCGCGACGGCGAGCGGGTCGTCGTCTTCCATGAAGGCCAGGCCTATGAATTTGCACGCTCGTCTCGGGGCAATGTCGGCAGCCACGGCGCGGCTGACGGTGCAATCACTGCACCCATGCCCGGCAAGGTCACTTCGGTCGAAGTCTCGGCCGGCGACAGGGTCACGAAGGGTCAGCGCTTGCTTACTCTCGAGGCGATGAAGATGGAGCATGGGCTGACCGCGCCTTTCGACGGCGTGGTCGCGGAGGTGAATACAAGCGCGGGTTCGCAGGTCGTCGAGGGCGCGATGCTGGCGAAGGTGACACCGAACGAACGATAAACGTCATGCCGGGCTTGACCGGCATCCGCCTTGTTGTGACGGCGGAGCAGGAACAGGCAGGCCCCGGATCAAGTCCGGGGTGACGGGAGAGAAGAATGAATATCGAAGGCATTTCCGCGGTCGTTACCGGCGGCGCATCAGGGCTCGGCGAGGCAACCGCGCGCGAGCTTGCCGGCCGCGGAGCGAAAGTCGCGATTCTCGACCGCGACACCGACAAGGGCGAGAAGGTCGCTTCCGAAATCGGCGGTGTCTTCTGCGAGGTCGACGTGACTTCAGATGAGAAAGTTGCCGAAGCCTTTCAGAAGGCGCGCGACTCTCACGGCCAGGAGCGGGTCCTCGTCAATTGCGCCGGAGTCGCGAACGCCGCCAAGACGGTTGCTCGCGACAAGGAGACCAAGGCGCCCAAATTCTACCCGATGATTCAATTTGAGCTGGCGATCCAGATCAACCTGATCGGCACCTTCCGCTGCATTGCCCACAGCGCCTACGGAATGGTGAACCTCGACCCGCTCGACGACGGCGAGCGCGGCTGCATCGTCAACACCGCGTCGGTCGCCGCTCAGGACGGGCAGATCGGGCAGGTGGCCTATTCGGCGTCGAAGGGCGGAGTGTTGGCGATGGCCCTCCCGATCGCCCGCGACCTGATGAACGACGGCGTCCGCGTGAACACCATCCTTCCGGGCGTCTTCAAGACTCCGATGGTGGCGATGATGCCGCCCAACGTTCAGGACGCGCTCGGCACGCAGGTGCCGTTCCCCAAACGGCTCGGACAGCCCGAGGAATATGCGCGGCTCGCCTGCTTCATGGTCGAGAACCCGTACATGAACGCCGAAGCCGTTCGTCTCGACGGCGGCATCCGAATGGCGCCGCGCTAACAGGTCGGCACGATGAGCCCGCCACACAGAGACTTGCTGGATCAGCGCCGGCTTCTCGAGGATATCGCAGTCGCGTCACGCGAGGCCGGGGAA
>JACDCV010000054.1 GCA_013817375.1 Sphingomonas sp. | reverse complement strand
CCTGATCGTCGGCGAACCCGGAACCGGCAAGGAGACGTTCGCGACCGCAATTCACGCCGCCAGCCTGCGCGCCCGCTCGCCGCTCGTCGCTCTCGACTGCAAGTCGGTTGCGGCCAACCTCATCGATAGCGAGCTGTTTGGCCACGAACCGGGCGCCTTTCCCGGCGCTTTTTCCGCAAAGGACGGCAAGCTCGTCGAAGCGAACGGCGGAACGCTCCTGCTCGATGACGTCACCGCAATGCCTGCTTCGACACAGGAAATGCTCGATCGAACCCTTGCGACGGGCGAGGTCCGCCCGGTCGGCTGCAACGGCAGCCGTTCGGTAGACGTCCGGGTGATCGCTACATCGAACAGGCCGCTGCCGCCGGAGTTCAACCCGCTCCTGCGCGAGAGGCTCGAGAGCACGATCGTCGCGCTCCCGCCGCTCAGGGAACGGAGCAGCGACTTGCCGGCGCTGACCCGCCACCTCCTCGCCCGCTTCGCTGAGCAGCAGCTGATCCGGCCTCTGACCATCGACAATGACGCACTGACCGTGCTGATGCGCTACGGCTGGCCCGGTAATGTACGCCAGCTTGCAAGCGTGTTGCTTCGCGCGGCCGTCCAGATCGACAGCGGTTCGCTTGGTACCCAAGACTTCCCGCACATCGCCACCCAATCCCGTTTTTCGGGACGCGCAACGGATATCGTCCCGCAGCTCAGCAAACATTCAAGCGATGCGGCGGTCAACGGCGTCGGTGCGGTCACGGTGTTTGACGATGAAGGACACATTCGTACCCTCGAGGAGATTGAGGCGGACCTGATCCGGCTGGCGATAGGCCATTACCGGGGGCGAATGACCGAGGTCGCCAAGCGCTTGGGGATCGGCCGATCAACACTTTACCGAAAGCTTGGAGACATCGGCATCGACACGGCAGCCTAGACGCTCCACGACAGGCGCGTGCGCGTCGTTATTGCCATTGTGTTGCTTTTGGTCGCCGGATGCGACCGGCCCGCGCAGACGGATTCCGCCGGCAGCGCGTCCGCTCTGGGAAAGTCGCCATGCGAGACCCGTTTTTTCGAAGGCGATCGATTCACTCTTTGCCCCGCTCGCAATGGCCGGATCGAAATTGTCACGGGCGATGCGTCCGGCTTGCCCTACCGCAGCTTCTCCAGCCTTGAGGCAGCACTTGGCAAACGCGCCGCCCGGGTGCACTTCGCAATGAATGCCGGCATGTTCGACGAGGAAGGCCGCGCGATCGGGTTTCTGGTCGAAGACGGCAAACAGCTTCACAAGATCAACAGGCGAAGCGGCGGCGGCAATTTCGGGCTGGTCCCGAACGGCGTTTTCCTCATCCGCGACGACGGCACGGCGCACGTCGTGGAGACGGAGCAGTTCGAAGCTGCCGACGATATCGCCTTCGCGAGCCAGTCGGGGCCGATGCTCGTCATCGACGGCGATCTCCACCCGGCGTTCGAGCCTGACGGGCAGTCCCGCAATATCCGCAACGGCGTCGGCATTGCACCAAGCGGCGCCGCCGTCTTCGCGATCAGCGAGGAGCCCGTGTCGTTCGGCAAGTTCGCGCGCCTGTTCAAGGATCATGTAAAGGCAAGGAACGCTTTATACTTCGACGGGTCGGTGAGCTCGCTCTGGGATCCAGGGAACGCGCGCCGCGACAGCGCAGCTCCGATCGGACCGATGGTCGTGGTGTTTCGAAAGCGCTGAGCTGCGCCTAAAACGCCGGAGGCGTAAGCGCCTGGTCGCGAAGACCGCGCCAGACTTTCAGCGCCTGCACGGTTTCCGGAACATCATGCACCCGGACGATCTGCGCGCCCTGCTCCACCGCCTTCATCGCCAAAGCCACGCTTCCTCCGAGCCGCTTGTCGGTGGACGCCTCGTTGGACAGAGCGCCGATCGTTCGCTTGCGGCTGGCGCCGACCACGAGCGGGCAGCCAAGCGAATGGAATAGAGCAAGAGTGTTCATCAGCTCGAGATTGTGCGCCAGGCTCTTGCCAAAGCCGAAGCCGATATCGACCAGGATATGTGAGCGGTCCACGCCGGCGGCTTCCGCAGCGGCGATGCGCTCCTCCAGCCACAAATAGACCTCGACCACCACATCATCGTAACGGGGATCCTGCTGCATCGTCTCGGGGCTGGCCTGATGGTGCATCAGGACTAGCGGCACCTTCGCCACGGCTGCAGCCTCGGCCGAGCGCGGATCGTAGGTAAGCGCGGATACGTCGTTGATCATGCCCGCCCCCGCTTCCACCGCTGCCGTCATGACGCTAGCCTTGCGGGTGTCGATGGAGACGGCCGTCCCAGCCATCGCCAGGCGCTCGATAACCGGAAGAACCCGCGCGAGCTCGTCCCCTTCCCAGACCGGCTTTGCGCCGGGCCGGGTCGATTCTCCCCCGACATCGATGATCGCCGCCCCCTGCTCAGCCATTCGCATCCCGGCTTCGGCAGCGGCGGAGCCATCTTCGAACTGGCCCCCGTCGGAGAAGCTGTCGGGAGTGACGTTGACGATTCCCATCACCTGCGGCTGGTCGAGGCGGATGGTGCGGCTGCCGAGCTGAAGCGGCGGCCGGGGAGCGGTCAGTCGCTCCCACGCACTTGATGTCTCATCGTCGAGTAGCTTATCAAGATGCTGAACTGGAACAAGTTCAACCGCAACACGCCGGTTGTTTTCGACCGTGATAATCTCCACCGAAGAGAACCAGTTGAGGCCGCCCGCGAGGCGCTCAACCTTGCCGTCCTGGCCGAATGGAGAATCGACAAAGCCGGTCGGGCGAAGGAGAGTCCGCACCGGCTACTCGGCAAGCTCGGACGGAGGCCGGCCAGCCGAAGCGCTTGCGACCTTCGGGGCGCGCGCGTCGAGCGCAGCCAGCCAGCGGGACGTGTCGCTGCCGATGCTGATCTGCGGGTTGGACGCCTCGATTCCCAATTTCTGCTCCCACCCGTTGATCGTGACAAAGGCTCGCCGGAACTGCCGCACGAAACTGTCGGGCTTGCGCATCGCCTGGTTGATCAGTGCGTGGCCGAAGAATGTCCAGTCGTTGCCCGGCGCGCAGCCGAACGACGGATCAATCGCCGAAGCCGCTGTTGCCACGACCGTTCCCGGCTGGGCGAGCGCGGGGACAAACTGGCCGGAAAAACAGGCCTGGAGGATGATCAGCCGGTTCTGGAAGCCCTGGCGCCCAAGCATCGCCGCCAGCTGATCCGGAGTGATTATGCCCGTCCCGGAGGTCGGGTTCTCGTAATCGAGCCCGGCGCGCGGGCTTCCGTGGCTGGTGGTGTAGAGCACGACCACGTCTTCCTTGCGGTCCATCAGCGCGGCGGCGGCGGCCAGGGCGCGCTCAAGATGATCGGGGGTGCCGGCAGCGTCCGCTTTGTCGCTGTCCTCGTTGTTAGCCAGGACGAGCGTTCGCCCTCGAGCGTCAAATCGGCTGGCCAGCACGCGCCCCGTCTCTCTCGCCTCGCGGCCGAACACGTCATCGGTGTCGAGCGCGGCGACCACCACATAGGCGTCAACAATGCCCGGCCTTTGCGGCTTCATGGCCGCCAACGCCTGCTCGAGTTGAGCGGACGACGAGGCAGGCGAATCCTGTGCGACCGTCGGCACAGCGGCGACGAGCGCGACGCCGAGCAGGCACCGCGCCGCATTTGTCTTCGCTATGATCCAGCTTCCCTTACGCATGCAGCGCGGCATCATGACCCCTGCAGCGTGGCTCGCAAGTGTGATCAGGCGAGGTTTGAAAGATATTTCTGACGAAGCTCGTCTATCGGATCGAGCGAACCTTCCGCTTCGACATGCCAAAAGGTCCAGCCGTTGCAGGACGGCGCGCCCTGGAGCGCGGCACCGACCTTGTGGATCGAGCCTGAGTGCGACCCCGATTCGATCGAGCCGTCGGCGCGGACGTTCGCCGACCAGCGGCGTTTCGAATCCCAGAGCAACGTGCCGGGCGCACAGACGCCGGTTTCGACTAGCACGCCGAATGCAACTCGCGGCGCCGATCGCTTCTCGGCCATGACCGCCATCGCGCTTTCGTCGAGCGGAAGCGTTGACTGGATCCGCTCCAGCGCCACCTTGGCGTAGGATTTCTCCCGCTCGATACCGATCCAGCGGCGGCCAAGCCGGCGAGCGACCGCTCCGGTGGTGCCGGTCCCGAAGAAAGGATCGAGAACGACGTCGCCCCGCTTCGTGCAGGCAAGCAGGATTCGATACAGCAAGGCCTCGGGCTTTTGAGTCGGATGGGCCTTCAAGCCGTCCTCGCCCTTCACGCGCTCGGAACCGCTGCAGATCGGGAGCAGCCAGTCGGAGCGCATTTGGAGGTCGTCGTTGAGCGCCTTCATCGCCCGGTAGTTGAACGTGTAGCGCGCTTTCTCGTCCTTTGCGCACCACAGCAAGGTCTCGTGAGCGTTGGTGAAGCGGGTGCCGCGAAAGTTCGGCATCGGGTTCGACTTGCGCCAGACGATGTCGTTCAAGATCCAGAAATCCGCGTCCTGGAGCAAGGTGCCGACACGGTAGATGTTGTGATAGCTGCCAATGACCCAGATCGTACCGTCGTCCTTGAGGATTCGCCGCGCCTCGGCGAGCCATTCGCGGGTGAAATCGTCATAGGTCGCGAGGCTGTCGAACTTGTCCCAATCGTCGTCGACCGCATCGACGCGGCCGCCTTCGGGGCGGAACAGGTCACCGCCAAGCTGAAGATTGTAAGGCGGATCGGCGAAGATCATGTCGACCGACCGGTCGGGGAGCCGCGCCATTTCGGCAATGCAGTCACCCTGCAGGATCGTATCGAGCGGCAGCTTTGCGGAGTCCGCCGGCCGCCGGCGCACCGTCCGGTGCTCCGCTACTCGGGCAATCAGATTCATGAATGGGCCCCCTCGTACGGCCAAAGGTGAGTCACGCCGGACTCGCCGTCAACATTCAAGAGGTTAACGCTTACGTCACGAGCCGCTATCGCTAGGCAGCTGAGCGGGGCTCAACCACAACATATTGAGTCACTTCCCGAGGAGGGGACTCAATCGCTGGTGTGTGTGGCGCAAAGGACTCGCCGTTCGAGATTTCGATTATCTCAAGGTCTGGCGGCGCCCCCCACTGCTCGATTGCACGCACCGGAGCGAAACTCCTGCGGTGGAGCGGGGTCAAGCCCAAGTCACGCAATCCCGCATGATGTTGGGGAGTGCCGTAACCGCGGTTCGTTTCCCACCCATATCCGGGATATTGGACGGCATAATCCGCCATCATCCGGTCGCGCGTGACCTTGGCGATGATCGAGGCTGCAGCAATCGACCGGCATTTGGAATCGCCTTCGACGACGGCCTTCGATGGCCGCTGCCACCTTGGACAGGCATTGCCGTCGACCAACACCCACGCCGGCTCCACGCCCAGCGCTTCTACCGCGCGCGACATCGCCAGCATCCGCGCCCAATAGATGTTGATCCGGTCGATCTCCTCGACCGTCGCGAGGCCAACGCCCCAGGCAGCGCACTTCACGAGCTTGGCGTAAAGCGCCTCCCGCTTCTTGATCGGCAGGTTCTTCGAATCGTCGATCCCGCGCGGAAACTTGTCGCGATCGAGGATTATCGCGGCGGCAACAACGGGTCCTGCAAGCGGTGCACAGCCGGCCTCGTCGACGCCGGCAAGCGGTTGCGGAAACTCAAGTTCCAGCTTGAAGGTGCAGCGGCGTGCCATCGAGTCGCAAGCCTATGGAGCGATCGGCGCCGTTCCCAGAGGGAAAACGGCTTTTGTTGTGGATTAGTCGATCCGCCAGGGCGGGAATCGCCGCGCTTCGCCGGCATGGTAGAAGAAGATGATATTGCCTGCCGGGTCGCGAAGGCGCGCTTCGCGCCACATCCACGGCTGGTTCCTTGGGCCATGCTCGAAGGCAATGCCGCTTCGGGCGAGCTTCTCGACCCTCTCGTCAAGGTCGTCGCATTCGAAGTAGATCGCGGTCGTGGGCGAGATTGTCTCCTCGGCATCGATTTGCACGGAGAGCGTCGCGCCGCCGGCAGTCTCGAAGCGGGCGTAGCCGTTCTGCTGGCTGTCGACGATCTGTCGTAGCCCCAATGCGCGGTAGAAATCGACCGACTTGCGATAATCCTTGCCGGTAACCGTGACCTGGTTGAGGCGAAGCCCTGCGCCAACGTCGAGACGCACCTGCCCTTGCCCAACCGGCCCGGCGCCCTTGCCCAGCCCGGGAGCGTCGAGCAGCGCGATCCGAACGAACTCGCGCGCCCTTGCAACCGCATCGGCGAGCGTCGCGCCCTGAGCGAGGAACAATGCAATTGCGCTCGCCAGGGTGCAGCCGGTTCCGTGGGTGCTGCTGGTGTCGATCCGCTGCCCCTGCCAGCTGGTCATATTGTCGGTCTCGATCAGCGCGTCCGCAATCGCTTCCCCTTCCTCGTGGCCGCCTTTGACGAGGATTGCGCAGCCGTGCTCGCCAACCAGGTGAAGAGCGGCAGCGACCGGATCTTCTTCTGAGGTAAGCGCTTTCAGCTCCGGAAGGTTGGGGGTGGCGATCGTCGCGACCTTCATCAGCTTGCCGAACGCGCCCACGGTGGCCTCGTCGGCGAGGACGGAGCCGCTGGTCGCGACCATCACAGGGTCGAAGACGATCGGTAGGTCCGGCTGGTCCGCCCTAAGCAGCTGTAGCCGGGCAGCCACCTGTTCGGCGGTAAAAGCGCTTCCGATCATTCCGATCTTCACCGCGTCGATCCCGATGTCGGACGCCACGGCTTCGATCTGCGCGAGAACCATTTCGGCGGGCACCGGATGCACTGCGTCGACCCCAAGAGTGTTCTGGGCAGTGATTGCCGTGACCGCCGTCATCGCGTGGCCGCCCAGCATTGTGACGGTCTTGATGTCGGCCTGAATCCCCGCCCCGCCCCCGGAGTCGGAGCCGGCGATGATCAGGATTCGCGCCGTCGGCGTCATGCTGTTCGCCTCCGACCCGGCCCTTCTGGCGAAGTTTTCCATGTGCACGGGCTTGGCATTAAGCCGGATTCCCGAAGAAAGTGTTCACGCTGCGCCCTGAACGGCCTCGCAAATGTCGTCGACAATTCTTTCGACGAGCGCCGGATCGTCCCCTTCGGCCATCACCCGGATCAACGGCTCGGTGCCCGACTTGCGGATCAGCAGTCGCCCGCGGCCCTCCAGCTGCGCTTCGCCGGCGGCGATCCGCTGCTTTACCGATTGCTGCTCCAGCGGCGATCCACCGTTGAACCGGACGTTCTTCAGGAGCTGCGGAACCGGCTCGAACTGCGACAGGACCTCGCTTGCCCGCTTGCCGCTGTCGACGACCGCCGCAAGCACCTGAAGCGCGGCGATGAGGCCGTCGCCCGTCGTCGCGTGGTCGCTGAGGATGATATGCCCCGACTGCTCGCCCCCGACGTTGCAGCCGCGCTCGCGCATCGTCTCGAGCACGTAGCGGTCGCCAACCTGGGTGCGCGTCATGTCGATCCCCGCCTCGGCAAGCCGCCGTTCGAGCCCAAGGTTGGACATCACCGTTGCGACGAGCGCGCCTTTCAGTTCGCCACGGCGCTGATGGTCGAGGGCGATCAAAGCCATAAGCTGGTCGCCGTCGGTGACCTGGCCTTTCTCGTCGACGATGATGATCCGGTCGGCGTCGCCGTCGAGCGCGAGGCCGATGTCGGCGCCGCTCGCAACAACCGTCTCCTGGAGCGTTTGCGGGTAAGTGGAGCCGCAACCGTCATTGATGTTGACCCCGTCCGGCCTGACCCCGATCGGAATGACGTCGGCGCCCAGCTCCCAAAGCGCCTCCGGGGCAACCTGATAAGCGGCACCGTTGGCGCAATCGACGACGATCTTCAGCCCGTCGAGCCGGAGCCGGTCGGGGAAACTGGATTTGGCGTGATGGATGTAGCGCCCGCGGGCATCGTCGATCCGCTTGGCACGGCCGATCTTGTCCGGAGCGGCAAGGTTCGGCGCGCCCTCAAGCGCCTTTTCGATGGCGCTCTCGGTGGAATCGCTCAGCTTGTAGCCATCGGGACCGAACAGCTTGATGCCATTGTCGGCGAAGGGGTTGTGCGATGCGGAGATCATCACTCCAAGGTCGGCGCGCATCGACGTCGTCAGCATCGCCACCGCCGGTGTCGGCATCGGTCCCAGAAGAACGACGTCCATTCCGACACTGGTGAAGCCAGCCACGAGCGCCGATTCCATCATATAGCCCGACAGGCGCGTGTCCTTGCCGATCACCACCCGGTGCCGATGGTCGCCGCGAAGGAAATGAGTGCCCGCAGCCTGCCCGATTCTAAGCGCCGTCTGCGCCGTCATCGGTTCCGCATTGGTAAGCCCGCGGATACCGTCGGTGCCGAAGAAATTGCGCGTCATCGGAGCCTCATAGCTGCCAATGCGGACGGAGCCAAAGCGTCAGTGCCGGTACGCCTCGGGAAGGTCGCGGCGCGGCAGATGGCGATAGCGGTCGCGAAGCCTGGTCTGGTGGTTGGTGAGCGGCTGCTCGACCCCATCGATGAACACCGCTTCGGCGGCGCTCCTGGGATCGAGCGGGTCGCCGGACCAGATCACGACATCGGCGCGCCTGCCGGGAGCGAGGCTGCCAATCTCCGCGCCCATGCCCATGATCTCGGCAGGAGCCGAAGTGATCAGCGCCAGTGCCTGTCCCCAAGTCAGGCCCGTCGCGCCCGGGACTTTGGTGAGGGCGACCAGATTGCCGGCATATTGGCGCTGGTTGAACAGGTTGCGGGTCTCGTCCTCTTCAATCATGCCCATCGCCACCGTCACCCCGGCGGCACGCATCCGCCCGATGTTCGACTGAGTCGCTGCGCGCTGCTCGAACGAGGACGGCAGGTCCTTCACCCCGGACGCGATTACCGGAACTCCCGCCTCGGCAAGCTCGCGGGTAACCAGCCAGCCCTCGCTTGCGCCGACGATCACGACCTTGAGCGACGGGAACTCGCGCTTGAGGTTGAGCACCTGGAGGATGTCCATCGCGCGTTCGACATGCACCAGCAGTTGCTGCCTGCCCTGTAGAACCGGCACCAGAGCGGCGGCATCGAAGCGGGTCAGGAGCACGTCCTGACTGCGGCGCGCGTCCGGGCTGTAGGAGCGGGCCTCGTTGGGATTGCGGATGACGGGCCGAAGCCGGACGTCCTGCCGCTCTGCCCCGCTCGACTGCACGCCCCGGTCAAAGCGCCCGAGCTCCGAAGCTTCACGAAGCGCATTGCGAAACAGCACATGGGCGGACGGCCGCGAACCGCCGGCTTTTCCGGCGCCGGTTTCGCCGAGCTCGACATATTGGAAAGCCCGGGCCTTTGTGATCGGAGAGAAATCGACGCCGGTGTCGATCACCGCGCCCTGGCCGGCAAAGATGCTCCGCGGAGCCACTGGAGCCACCACTGCGCGGGTGACTCCGTCGGCCCGATTGACCTCGACCGGAGTATAATGCGGATTGATCGCCGGAGCGACGTCGATGGCGGCGCTGAACGGACCGCTATTGGCCTGCTGGTCGTCGCTTCCCTCGGCCCCGAGGTCCACTTCACTAAGACCAAGGCGCGAAAAACCGGCGACGATGCCCGGAGTGACCCACTTGCCGTTGGCGTCGATCATTCGTGCCCCCGCCGGGACCCGAACGCCGGTTCCGGCAGCGACGATCCGGCCATCGCGGATAACCACGGTAGCGCCCTGGATGGGCCCCGAGCCGTCCCCGGTCGCGACCGTGCCGTTGGTGATCGCGATCGTCTGCGCGGCAGCCGGAACGGCCGCGGCTGCAAGCAGAACGGCAAGCAGCGAGCGGATCACTTGACGTCTCCTTCGCCCGGCTGGCCGAGCTCGAAGTCGCTGACCGGGCGCCGCTTGGGATCATTGGCGTCGTACATCAGCGCCCCGTCGATCCACACCCGCTCCGGGCGAGCGTAGATGCTGAACGGATTGTCGTTCCAAAGCACGACATCGGCCATCTTCCCCGGCGAAAGGGTTCCCGTCACGTCGAAGATTCCAAGCGCTTTGGCGGGATTGGCCGAAAGCCAGCTCCAGGCAATCGCTTCGCTAAGATTGGGAACCCCGGCACGCTGGCCGTCGGCGAGCGCTTTGGCCGCTTCCTGGTTCAGCCGCTGGATTCCGTTGGGGTCGTCCGAATGAACGATCGCGCAAGCGCCGGCATTGTGAACGAACGGGATGTTTTCCTTGATCGCGTCATAGGCTTCCATCTTGAAGCCGAACCAGTCGGCCCACATCGCCGAGCAGGTGCCACTCGCCGCCAGCAGGTCGGCAATCTTGTAGCTCTCGACCGCGTGGTGAAAGGTCCCGGCCTTGTACCCAAACTCCCTGGCCATATCGAGCATGAGCGCCATCTCGTCGGCGCGATAGCAATGGTTGTGGATTAAGATGCTGCCGTCGAGGACGCCCTGGAGCGTGTCCATCGCCAGGTCGCGCTCGGGCATGTCGCCGCCGTTGGCGTTATATTTGTCCCACTTGCGCTTGTAGGCCTGCGCCTTGATCCAGGTCTGCCGGGCGTAGGCGATATTGCCCATTCGCGTCTGGGGCATCGCGCCTTTGGAGCCATAGACCCGCTTCGGGTTCTCGCCACATGCCATCTTCAGCCCGTAGGGAGCGCCGGGAAACTTCATTCCCTGGACGGTTCGCGCGGGCACGTTCTTGAGCGTCACCGATCGGCCGCCGAACAAATTTGCCGAACCCGGCAGCACCTGCAGAGCAGTCACCCCGCCATTGGCAAGCGCGCGGGAAAAGCCGGGATCCTGCGGCCAGACGCTGTGTTCCGCCCAGACTTCCGGACGCGCCGGGGACGTCGCTTCATTGCCGTCCGAGTGCGAGGCGGTTCCCGGCGACGGATAATTGCCGAGGTGGCTGTGAACGTCGATGATCCCGGGAGTGACGAACTTGCCGGCACCGTCGATCACCATTGCGCCAACCGCCGGGACATCGCCGGAGCCGACCGACTGCACCTTGCCTTCCGCGAAATAGACGTGGCCATTGTCGATCCGCCCCCCTTCACCGTCGAAAATGGTGACGTTGCGGATGATCGTCGGAGCGCCGGGATAGGCGGCGTAAGTCGATGGGTACGGGTCCTGGTTGAACTTGATCGCGGCGGCGGACTTCTTGGGCGGAGTCAGCGCCGCGCAGCCGCTTGCCAACGTGGCCGAAGCGACGCACGCCAGCAACTTCCACACCATCGGTCCGGCCTTTCCGGGGATCAGATCTCTTCCCGCCCGGGCTTCTCTTCGCGCTGCGGGAACATGCCGGCGCCCTGCTTTTCGCCAAGCTCCTTGTAGCCGGCCAGCTCCTCGTCGTCGGTAAGCGTGTCGAGGTGCATCAGCTTCTTGATGAGCGGCGACACCAGGATCACCGCGACACCAATGCCGACGGCGACCCAGCCGACCGTCGTGTAGACGTCGAGATAGGTTTCCGGGCTTCCGCCTGCGCCTTCGCCTCCCTCGGCACCCTCGGCACCGGTCGCCGCGGCAATCAGGCCCGCAGCGAAATTGCCGGTTGCGGACGCGAAGAACCAGGTGCCCATGATCAGGCTGGCCATGTGCGCCGGTGCGAGCCGGTTCATCGCCGAGAGTCCAACTGGCGACAGGCAGAGCTCACCGGTGGTGTGCAACAGGTAGAGCAGGAAGATGAAGATCACCGGCGTTGCGGCGGCGCCGAACGTGCTTGCGCCCCAGACCAGAACCAGGAAGCCGACGCCCAGCTGGATCATCGCCAGACCAAACTTCGCCGGTGTCGACGGCTCCTTTCCGTGCCGCGCCAACCACGTCCAGAGATAGGCGAAGAGCGGCGCCAGCAGGATGATGTAGATCGGGTTGATCGACTGGAAGATCGATGCATCCACGCCCGCCCGGTCTACATAGCGGTCGGTGTAGAGGTTGAGCGACGAACCGGCCTGCTCGAACAAGGCCCAGAACAGGATCGAGCCGAAGATCAGGAACATCGCGGCGAAGATCCGGTCGCGATCGTCCCGCTCCAGCTTCGTCACCGCTATGTAGATCACGTAGCCGACCAGCAGGGCGCCGAAGATGCCAAGGATTGAGCCGACAATCGCCTGGTTCTGGACCAGCCACCAGGTCACCGCGACGGCGAGAAGGCCTATCAGATACAGGAACCACTCGAACTTGATGCCCATGAACGGAGCCTTGAGCTGCTCGGGAACCGAGCTTTCGCCCTTGCCCATCAGCAGCGGCTTGAAGACGACGAACACGATCAGGCCCAGCAGCATGCCGACGCCGGCCGCACCAAAACCGTAGCGCCACCCGTAGGTCTGCCCGAGGTAGCCGGCGATGATCGTACCGACCGCGGCGCCGACGTTAATTCCCATGTAGAAGATCGTGTAGGCACCGTCGCGGCGGACGTCGGTGCGCGGATAAAGCTGGCCGACGATCACCGAGATATTGGCCTTGAGGAAGCCAGAACCGACGATGATGAAGGCGAGCGCGCCCCAGAAC
>JACDCV010000209.1 GCA_013817375.1 Sphingomonas sp. | reverse complement strand
GCTGAGCGCCCTTGCCCTTCGAATCGCGTACCTTCTGGTTGAAGCTGGCGAGCGACCGGACCCCGAGGTTGGCCATCATTCGATAGCGCTCCTCCATCTGCTCGACCGTCCACTTGAGCGCCCGGATCGCCTTGCCCGGCTCGGTAACGACCGGCGCCAGCAGGTGCGGAATGCCCTCATAGGTGCTCAGCTCAAGCATCTTGGGGTCGATCAGGATCATCCGGCACTCGTCCGGGTTCAGCCGGTAGAGAAGCGACACGATCATGCAATTGAGCCCGACCGACTTGCCGGAGCCGGTGGTCCCGGCGACCAGCAGGTGAGGCATTGGCGCAAGGTCCGCGATCACCGCATCGCCGGCGATGTTCTTTCCAAGGATCAGCGGCAGCGCCATGCCGTCGTCGGCAAAGGCGTCGCTGGCGATGAGCTCGGACAAGGTAACGCTCTCGCGCCGGGCGTTGGGCAACTCGATCCCGATCACGCTTCGTCCCGGAATGATCGCGACCCGGGCGGAGATGGCCTGCATGTTGCGGGCAATGTCGTCGGCCAGCTGGATGACCCGGCTAGCCTTGATGCCGCTGGCGGGCTCCAGCTCGTACATGGTGACGACGGGCCCCGGGCGGACCTCGACGATGTTGCCGCGGACATGGAAATCCTCGAGCACCGATTCCAGGATTCGCGCATTGCGCTCGAGCGCGGCCTTGTCGATCTGCGCCCGTCCTTTCTCCTGGGGCGGTGAAAGAAGCCCGACGTCGGGAAGTGCATAGCTGTCGCCAAGCGCCAGCCCCGGCTGGAGGCCGGGCTTTCGCGAAGCGGACTTCGAACGCGACGACGGTGCCGCAGGCTCGGTGACGGCGACCGCCGGACGTGACCTTGGCGGAGCAGCGGCGCCCTGCTGGTCTCGCGTTTCCTCCGTCCGGCGAGGCGCCGCCTTGCGGCTTTGGGACCTGGTGAACACGCCCGCCACCCACGCTTTCTCGTCCGCGGTCAGGGACAGAGCAAACCATGCGAGCACGAGCCCGGCGGCGCCGAACAATACCAGAAGCGCCAGCCGCGTTGGAGTGACGAAGCGTTGATCGGGGATCAAAGCGATGACGGCATCGAGACCGCCGGCAGCGGCCAGACCGACCGCTCCGCCCCACCCGCTTGGAAGGCCCGAGACGGCCGATCCGCTGGTCAGGCTAAGCGCGATCCCGAACACGATGGCCGCAACCGCTGCGAAAAACAGCGAGCGCCCGGTCCGGCCCGGCGGATCAAGCCTCAGCATCCTCAGGCCCGCGAGGAAAATGACCGGCAGGAACAGGACCGCTCCAATGCCGAAAACGAGCAAAGTGAGGTCGCTCGCATAAGCGCCGAACGTTCCCAGCCAGTTGCGCGGCGGCCCTCCGGCGGCGGTGGTGAACGATGGGTCGGTGCTGCTGTGCGATGCGAGCGCGACCAGGCCCGCGAGGCTGGTGGCGATCAGAAGCGCGCCCCAGCTTCGAACCGCGAGCCGCCGAAGCGTCTCCCTCATCCGGTCGCGCCAGTCCGGCCCCAGTTCCTTCGCGCGCGCGGCTGCCGTCGCCATTGTCCCATCCCCGAAATTCAGCATCTAAAATGCCTTGTCCGGGACTCGTGAGCAAGCAAAGTCGTCACGGCATTGCTCGCAATGGCCTTTGCGAATGGCTAGAGCAGCGCAAAATGGACCGTTCTGACGTGATCATTCTCGGCGGCGGCCTCGTTGGTCTCGCGCTTGCCGCCGCTCTGGATTCCAGCGGCCTGTCGGCCATCGTCGTTGATCCCGCGGACCCCGACCAGCGTCTGGACTCCTCGTTCGACGGCCGCACCAGCGCGGTGTCGTCAAGCTCCATGCGGATGCTGGAGACGACCGGGGTCGCCGGCCATTTCCCGCAAGCGGGCTGCCCGATCCTCAAGATCCAGGTCGCCGACGGGCTCGAGCCCGGCGGGCTGGCGTTCGAGCCGGGGGCCGATGACGGGCCGCTCGGATGGATGCACGAGAACCGCCACCTGCGCGCGGCGCTCCGGGCGCGGGCGGAGGCGGGCCGCAAGCTATGGCTGCTGTGGAAGTCGAAGGCCGCCCATGTCGAGCGGGGAGAACAAGGCGTCGTCGTTTCGCTCCAGGACGGCCGAAGGCTTTGCGCTCCGCTTCTGGTCGCTGCCGATGGCCGCAACTCGCCGATGCGCGAGGAGGCCGGGATCAGGGTCGCCCGCTGGCGCTATGATCATATGGCGATCGTCTCGGTGCTCGCGCACGAGCAGCCGCACGAGAACGTCGCCTACGAGATATTCTACCCGGCCGGTCCGTTCGCGCTCCTGCCGATGACGGACAGCGAGGCCGGCCATCGTTCGGCGATCGTCTGGTCGGTGAAGAAGGATGACGCCGCCGGCTTCCTGTCGCTTGGCGACGAAGACTTCGCTGCTGAGGCGGCCGCCGCGATGGGCGGTTTCCTTGGCAACGTCTCGCTGGCAGCGCCGCGCTCCAGCTACCCGCTGGGCTTCCACCATGCGGCGCAGATCACCGCGCGGCGACTGGCGCTCGTCGGGGATTGTGCGCACGCCGTCCATCCCATCGCCGGGCAGGGCCTGAACCTCGGCTTCCGCGACTCTGCAGCGCTTGCGCAGGTGCTGGTAGAGGGCGCCAGGCTCGGCCTCGACCTTGGCGATTCGCAGCTGCTCGACCGCTATCAGCGCTGGCGTTCGCTCGACTCTTTATCGGTATCGGTCGCGACCGATGGCCTGACCCGAATCTACGGAGTGCCGGGCAAGACCGCCTCGGCCGTTCGCCGCTTCGGAATGGGCCTGGTCGGCCGGATCGGGCCGCTCAGGACCAAATTGATGGATGAAGCGCGCGGCACCAGCGGCGACCTGCCATTGCTGCTTCGCGGGCTTCCGATCTGATCATTGGAGCGTCGGCTGGAACTCGCCGCCGCTTTGGCTAAGTCTCAGGAACTGCATTAGCTGGACG
>JACDCV010000208.1 GCA_013817375.1 Sphingomonas sp. | reverse complement strand
GGCCTGAGCGCTGACGACAATATCGTCCTTCGGGCAGCAGCGGCGCTGAGGGACGCCATGAAGATTTCGAGGGGCGCTTCACTTCACGTCGATAAACATCTGCCGGTCGCGGCCGGGGTCGGCAGCGGCTCGGCGGACGCGGCCGCGACGCTTCGGCTGCTGAACCGCCTGTGGGGGCTCAATCGCCCCTCCGAGCGGCTTCAGGCGGTCGGGAGAAGCCTCGGCGCCGACGTTCCTGCCTGCGTCACCTCGGTACCAGCCATGGGTCAGGGGAGGGGGGACGAGCTTGAGCAAGTCGAGCTCGGGCTGCGCGGTAAACCGGTGCTTCTGGTCAATCCGCGAGTCGAGCTTTCGACGGCGGAGGTTTTCTCGCGCTGGGATGGGAGTGATCGCGGCCCGCTCACCGACTGGAGAAACGGCCGCAACGACCTAGAGCAGGCTGCGACCGCGATTGTCCCGCAGATTGGCGCGATCATCGCCTGGCTCTCCGTCCAGGTCGGCGTCCGGTGCGTGCGCATGTCGGGCAGCGGTGCGACCTGCTTTGCGCTGTTCGGAAGCGAAGCCGAGCGCGACCAAGCGGAGATTGCGGTCCCGCGCGAGTGGTGGCGCCTGGCGACTCGCCTGCGCTAGAGAGCCGCGATGCGCGGACGCCCGATACTGACAACGCAAGCGATGCGAGCTGCCGAGCAGTCGGCGATCGACGCCGGGACCAAGGTCGAAACCCTGATGGAGAGCGCTGGCGCGGCGCTTGCCGAAGCTGCGGTTCGCTATGCCGGACCGCTGCCGGCGCTCGTCCTGTGCGACCCCGGCAACAATGGCGGCGACGGCTATGTCGCGGCTCGGCACCTTGCGGAGCGGGGAATAAAGGTTCGAGTCGCTGCACTCGCCGGCCCGGCGAGCGACGCTTGTTCATGGGCGAGGGGCGGCTTTGACGGGGAGGTCGAGCGGCTCGGCGAGGCCACCGAGCCGGCGCCTATGCTGATCGACGCTTTATTCGGAACGGGGCTGAAGAAGCCGGTTGAAGGCATTGCGTTGCAACAGCTTTTGAGGCTGAGCGAAGCCGCTTCGGTACGGGTTGCAGGTGACGTTCCGAGCGGAGTCGACAGCGACAGCGGCGACTTGCTGAACCCAGTGCCGGATTTCGACCTCACGCTCGCTTTCGGCGCATTGAAGCCGGCTCACCGGTTGATGCCGGCGATGAATCGGTGCGGCCGCGTCGTTCTTGCCGACATCGGCATCGTCGCGACAGGCGATTGGTTCGAGATCGGGCCTCCCGAGCTAGTGCCGCTCGATCCCGGCGGTCATAAGTATAGCCGCGGCCTGGTCCACTGCCTGGCTGGCCAGATGCCCGGCGCAATCGCGCTCGCTGCGACCGCGGCGGCGCGGGCGGGGGCAGGTTACGTGCGGGTGAGCACGTCGCGGGCGATCGACGGGCTGCCCTTGGCGATCGTGCAGACCGACACTGCGATCATCAACGACGAGCGGATCGGCTGCCTTCTGGTCGGCCCGGGCATGGGCGACATCCCGCAGCTTCTGACCCTGGCGCTTACGTCGCACGCGCCGAAGGTCATCGACGCCGACGCGATCGGACAGGTGGGCGAGCCGGGGCGGCTGAGGGGTCAGGAGGCGATCCTGACGCCGCACGAAGGCGAATTCCGGATATTGTTCGACGATGTCCGCGGATCGAAGGCCGAGCGCGCTCTTGAGGCTTCGCGGCAATCGGGGGCAATCATCGTCTACAAGGGACCGGATACGCTCGTCGCGGCTCCGGACGGGCGGCTTGGCTTTGCTCCGCCTTCACCCGCCTGGCTCGCGACCGCGGGGACCGGCGACGTGCTTGCGGGCATGATCGCGGCCATGGTGGCGCGCGGGCTGCCGACCTTCGATGCCGCTTGCGCCGCCGTGTGGCTTCACGGCCGGGCAGCCGAGATCGCCGGGCCGGGAATGATCGCCGACGACCTCGTTGCCGCGATTCCGGCCGCGGCCGCACTCGCGTGAACGAGCTCATCGTTCGAATTGCGGCGCTTGGGGATGGGGTGACCCAAAGCGGCCGTCACGTTCCGTTCGGGGTGCCAGGAGACGCGGTCCTCGAAGATGGAGCGCTCGCCTTCGGGCCGCATCACCAGGAGCCGCCCTGCAGGCACTTTCCGGAATGTGGCGGCTGCCAGCTCCAGCACGTCGATGACGAGGCCTATCGCGGCTATCTGGTTTCCCGGATCGAGGGCGCGCTCGCGCAGCACGGGCTTGAGTCCGAGATCGGCGAGCCGCATCTCTCCCCTCCGAACAGCCGGCGGCGGGCCAGCCTGCGGGCGTTAAAGGTGGGCAAGGGTGCGGTGATCGGGTTCAACGCCGCAAAGTCGCACCGGATCGTGGATATGCGGGAGAATCATATCCTTCGCCCCGAATTGCTGGCGCTGGTCGATCCGCTGCGACTGTTGCTTGGCGCATTGCTCCGGCCGAAGCGCCCCGCCGAGGTCCAGATGACCCTGGCGGATCAGGGCGTCGACCTGCTTCTGAAGGGCGTGGACGTCGAGGGGCTGGAAGCCACGGAGGCGCTCATCGCTTTCTGCGAGGCGAACCGGCTGGCCCGCTTAAGCCTCGACCAGGGGATTGGGCCGGAGACTATGTACGAACCTGAGCCGACGACCCTTTCCCTCTCAGGAAGGCCGGTCCCGTTTCCGGTTGGGGCGTTCCTTCAGGCGACCGAGGATGGCGAGGCGGCGCTCGTGCGCGCCGTAAGCGCCGCCGTCGGCGATGCCAGCCCGGTGGCGGACCTGTTTGCCGGGCTCGGCACGTTCGCGCTTGGGCTTTCGGGGCCCGTTTATGCTGCCGAGGCGTCGCGCGACGCGGTGCTGGCACTCAAGCAAGCGGCGCCGGCGATCCAGGTCGAGCATCGCGACCTTTACCGGCGGCCGCTGGATCCCGGCGAACTGTCACGGTTCGGCGCCGTCGTGCTCGACCCG
>JACDCV010000207.1 GCA_013817375.1 Sphingomonas sp. | reverse complement strand
CAAGAGAGCGCCTGGGCCCAAACGCCCGGGCGCTTTTCTTTTGCGCAAGCTGGGGCTCGGGCATAGCTATGCCCGATGACACGCAAACTGATCCTGCTCCTGGCCGCAATCGCGCTTCCGCTGGGCGGCTGCATCGCGGGAATAGCGGCAAGCGCGGCCGGAATGGCGATCCGGAGCGCTCAAGGAACGCCGCAGAGCAACCGGCACCTGCAAGCGCAGGCGCGAGCCGCGTGCAGCGCCCAGGCCGCTCAACATGGAGCGGTGCGCATCATCGACGTAGAGCAGCGAAGCACTGGCAAGATGGTCGTCTGGGGAACGGCTACCGATGCCACCGCCCGGCGCTCGTTCGAATGCGCGTTCACCGACCGAATTACGGACTTTAACCTGAGAGAGATCAGGCGGGATCGATGACACCGGCAGCCGGGCAGAGAACCTCACTCCGTGGAGCCTGGCGCTAACGAAACAATCGCATTGAAATGGATCAGGCCAGCGCCATTTGAAGGCCATGGCAAAGCTCTCGGTCCTCGACCTCGCTCCAATCGTCGAAGGCGGTACCGCCGGGGAGGCACTTCGCCAGGCGGCCGATCTTGCCAGAGCGGCCGAGCGGCTTGGCTACACGCGCTACTGGATGGCCGAGCATCACTCGATGCCGGGGATCGCCAGCGCAGCGACGGCGGTGGCGCTTGCTTATGTGGGCGCGCAAACCTCGACGATCCGCATCGGCTCGGGCGGGATAATGCTCCCCAACCACGCGCCATTGATCGTCGCCGAGCAGTTCGGGACTCTTGAGTCGCTGTTTCCCGGACGGATCGACCTCGGGCTTGGGCGGGCTCCGGGAACCGACCAGGCTGCGGCTTATGCGATGCGGCGCAACCTTGCATCGGACGCCAACAATTTCCCCAATGATGTCGTCGAACTGATCGGCTATTTCCGCGGCGACAACGGCCGGGTGCGCGCAATTCCCGGCGAGGGGCTCAATATTCCCGTGTATATCCTCGGCTCGAGCCTGTTCGGGGCCGAGCTGGCGGCGGCGCTGGGCCTGCCTTACGCCTTCGCCTCTCATTTCGCGCCGCAGATGATGATGGAGGCGATCGACCTCTACCGCCGCCGCTTCGAGCCGTCCGCCCAGCTCGACCGGCCTTATGTCATGCTCGGCTTCAACTGCTTTGCCGCCGACAGCGACGAGGAGGCCGAGCTTCTTGCGACATCGATTCAGCAGGCGTTCGTGGCGCTTCGCACCGGCCAGCCGACGCAGCTTCCGCCGCCCAAGGCCGGTTTTTCCGAAAGCCTGCCGATGCAGGCGCGAGCGATTCTGAGAAGCGTCTTGTCCTGCTCAGCGATCGGGACCCCCGAGACTGTTCGGCGCCAGGTCGAGGAATTCGTCAAGCGAACCGAAGCCGACGAGCTGATCGTCACTTCGCAGATCCACGATCCCGAAGCGCGGATCCGGTCGTACGAGCTGCTCGCGGACGCCTGTCTCAAGCCTGCGAAGGCGGCTGCGAGGTAGCGCGCCGCCCAAGGCACTTCGTCCGGAACGGACATTGTTCGAAGCGAACGCTCGCGGCTGTTCCCCTATTCCCGCTCCCAGGCAGGAAGAAGCGGGGACCCAATGACGCTTCGAATGGGCAGCGAGCCATCGACCGACTCGCGTGCAAGCCGTCGGTCGAACGTCTTCCTGGCGGGGGTGATCCACTGCGGCGGATCATCCTTTCCGGTGCGCATTCGCAACCTGTCCGCGACCGGCGCTCTGGTCGAAGGCGAGGACATGCCCGCCGCGGCTGGCCTGGTCCGGTTGCAACGGGGCCCGCACAGCGCGTCGGCAACGATAGTGTGGAGCAATCCATCCGCCTGCGGAGTGCGATTCGAAGCGGCTGTGCCGGTGAACGAATGGATCGCCTACGGCCGTGGCCACAAGGGCCAGCAGCGGGTCGACGCAATGCTCGCCAGCGCCCGGGCCGGCGGGGGCGACAGCGGCACTGAATGGTCAACGCCAGCAGCTGGGATCGGTCATCAGCACGTCGCGGGTCAGCTGGAGCTGTTGGTGATTGAGCTTCAGCAGATAGGTCTGGACCTGTCCGCAATGACCTTGCTTACCCCAGAAGACATTGGCGCATTGCAGAGGCTCGATATCGCGACCCAGAAGCTCGCTGGCCTCACCGCAATGGTCCGCTCCGGGCCTCCCTAGCGGATCGCCAGCCCTGGGCCGGCCCTCAATGGGCTTTCAGTCGCGATTACCGGGAGGCGCGCGCTCCAAACTTTACTCGCGCGCCAGATTGGCTATCCGCCACCCATGACGGTCCAGCCTGCCGACTCCATCCTCATCATCGACTTTGGAAGCCAGGTCACCCAGCTGATCGCCCGGCGCGTCCGCGAAGCTGGGGTCTATTGCGAAATCGCTCCGTTCAACGCCGCTGAGGAGGCGTTCGAGCGGATGCGTCCCAAGGGCCTCATCTTCTCCGGCGGGCCGTCGTCGGTCACGGTGGAGGACAGCCCGCGGGCGCCGCAGATATTGTTCGATAGCGGGCTTCCTTTGCTCGGCATCTGCTACGGCCAGCAGACTCTCCACCAGCAGCTTGGCGGCAAGGTCGTCACCTCCGACCAGAAGGAATTCGGCCGCGCGTTTGTCGAGGTGGTCGCTCCGTCGGCTTTGTTCGACGGACTGTGGAATGTCGGCGAGACCCATCAGGTGTGGATGAGCCATGGCGACCGGGTCGAGAGCCTTGCTCCGGGCTTCGAGATCGTCGCGCGATCCGAAGGCGCGCCGTTCGCCATCGCCACCAATGAGGAGGCGAAGCGCTACAGCCTGATGTTCCACCCCGAGGTGGTCCACACGCCCTACGGCGGCAGGCTTCTCGCCAATTTCGCGCGGCACATCTGCGGCTGCGACGGCGATTGGACGATGGCGAGCTTCCGCGACGCCAAAATCGCCGAGATCCGCGATGCTGTCGGTGACGGCAAGGTGAT
>JACDCV010000206.1 GCA_013817375.1 Sphingomonas sp. | reverse complement strand
ATGATGCTTCCTTATTCGATGGCGATGCTGGCCGCGGGTCTGGTGCTTGTCGTTGGTTGGGTCGCGCTCGACGTTCCGTTGGGGCCTGGCGCGGGCGTGCACATCGACACTGCCGCTTTCACCAGCCCGGCGGCCGCGGCTCCTTAGAAGTCTCCGGCCATTCCTCGCTGAGGATCGAGAACAGCACCGTGTCGCGGACATGGCCGTTCCAGGTGATCCGGTCGGCCCGAAGAACACCTTCTCGAACTGCGCCAATCTTTTCCATCGCCGCCTGGCTGCGCCCGTTGCGGCTGTCGACGCGGAATTCGACCCGTCGGATTCCGCAGTCGAATGCGCGTTTGAGCATCATGTCCTTGATGCGCCGGTTGAAGCCGGTGCCGCGCAGGTGCGGGCGGTAATAAGTGCCGCCGATCTCGACGGTCTGGCGCGGTTCGTCGAGCGCGATGAAGCTCGCCATTCCGGCGACTTCATCGCCATCGAACAGGACGAAGGTGCGGTTGAGCGGAGCCGAGGCAAGCGCGTCGATGCTGGCGTCGAAATGTTCGGGGTCGAAGGGCGTCGAGTAGATCGCCCAGATGTCTTTTTCTTCCGCACAAGCGGCTTTGAGGGCCTCGCGATGCTTTTCGCTGAACAGCTGGGCGCGGCAGGCATTGCCGCTCATCGGGCGCTCCAGGCACGCGATCATTCGTCGCTAAGGTCCCGAGCCACCTTGGGCGATCGAAGGATCTTGTCGATGTGGACGCCCTCGTCGAAGCTTTCGTCCGCCAGGAACTTCAGCTTCGCCGCAAATCTCGTCCGCACACGACTGGCGACTTCGCGCTGCAGGTAAGCGGTATTGGTGCGAAGCGCTTTCAGCACCGCTTCCTCATCCTGGCCGAGAAGCGGTTTGACGAAGGCCGTGGCGTGGCGGAGGTCAGGCGACATCCGCACCTCGGTGATGCTGACGAGATGGCTTTGCAAAGTCTCGTCGTGAACGTCGCCGCGTGCAAGGATTTCGCTCAGCACATGGCGAACCTGCTCGCCTACGCGGAGCAGGCGAACCGAGCGACCCTCAGCGGTTTCAGTGCGGCGCATGTTCTTAGCCCCTCCCCTCGATGGGGAGGGGTTGGGGTGGGGTGACGTTCCCGGAAAAGACGTTGTATTTCATTGACTTCACCCCCTCCCAGCCTCCCCCATTAAGGGGGCGGAAGCTAAAGCGTCCGGGCGCGTTCCTCGGTCTCGAACACTTCGAGGTTGTCGCCGGGCTTGATGTCGTTGGTGTCGGCAAGAAGCACTCCGCACTCGAGGCCGGCGCGCACTTCGGCGACATCGTCCTTGAACCGGCGGAGCGACGAGATCGTCGTCTTCGAAACGATCACGTCTTCGCGAGTGAGGCGGGCGTTCAGACCCTTGCGGATGACTCCATCGGTGACCAGCAGGCCGGCGGCCTTGTCCTTCTTGCCGGCGGGGAACACTTCGCGGACCTCGGCGCGACCGACAACCGTCTCGATGATCTCCGGCCCGAGCTCGCCGGCCATTGCCGACTTCACCCAATCGGTAAGGTGATAGATTACGTCATAATAGCGAAACTCGACATTGCTTCGGTTGGCGGCCTCGCGCGCCTTGGCGTTCGGGCGGACGTTGAAGCCGATGATCGGCGCTCCCGTCGATGATGCCAGAGTGACATCGCTCTCGGTGATCGCGCCGACGCCCGATTGAAGCACCCGGACCCGGATTTCGTCGGTCGAGATCTTGTTGACCGCGCTGACGATCGCCTCGACCGAGCCCTGGACGTCGGCCTTCACCACCAGCGGGAATTCGATGGTCGTGGACGCATGGGTCGCGAACATATTCTCGAGGGTGACCGGCGCCGAGGTGGTCCGTTTTCGGTCCAGAACGCTTTGGCGATAGCTGGCGACCTCGCGGGCGCGGGCTTCGTTCTCGACGACGGTGAGCGGGTCACCGGCTGCCGGGACTCCGGCAAGGCCAAGCACCTCGACCGGGACCGACGGGCCGGCTTCCTTCACCTGGCGCCCCTTGTCGTCGATCATCGCCCGGACCTTGCCCGAAGCGGCCCCGACGACGAGGATGTCGCCAACGCGAAGAGTGCCGCGCTGGACGAGGACCGTGGCAAGCGGGCCGCGGCCCTTGTCGAGCCTGGCCTCGACCACGGTGCCTTCTGCGGCGCGGTCGGCATTGGCCTTGAGCTCGAGGATCTCGGCCTGGAGGTGGATCGCCTCGAGAAGCTTGTCGAGATTGGTTTTTTCGAGCGCGGAGACTTCGACGTCCTGGACGTCGCCGCCCATGTCCTCGACGATCACCTCGTGCTGGAGAAGCTCCTCGCGGACTTTCTGCGGCTTGGAATCCGGCTTGTCGATCTTGTTGATGGCGACGATCATCGGGACGCCCGCAGCCTTGGTGTGGTTGATCGCCTCGATCGTCTGGGGCTTCAGCCCGTCGTCGGCCGCGACCACCAGAATGACGATGTCGGTGACGTTGGCGCCACGCGCGCGCATCTCGCTGAACGCCTCGTGGCCCGGAGTGTCGAGGAAGGTGACCTTCGACTTATCGGGTAAAGTGACCTGATAGGCGCCGATATGCTGGGTGATCCCGCCCGCTTCGCCAGCGACGACGTCGGCGCCACGGATCGCATCGAGGAGCGACGTCTTGCCGTGGTCGACGTGGCCCATGATGGTGACGACCGGCGAACGGGCTTTGAGAGTCTCGGGCGCATCTTCATCGCCGCTGATCCCGATCTCGATATCGCTATCGCTGACTCGTTTGATGTTGTGCCCGAACTCGGTGACCAGAAGCTCGGCAGTGTCCTGGTCGATAGCCTGAGTGAGGGTGACCGGAGAACCCATCTTGAACAAAGCTTTGACCAGGTCGCCGCCACGCTCGGCCATCCGGTTGGCGAGTTCCTGCACAGTGATCGCCTCGGGGACGACGACGTCGCGAACCATCTTCTGCGCCGGCCCGGACTGCTGG
>JACDCV010000053.1 GCA_013817375.1 Sphingomonas sp. | reverse complement strand
GCGCAATGGCCTTCCGCTTCAAGGACGCGAGGGCGGCTCACAGCCGTGCGCTGGAGCTTGGCGCAACCGACGTGAAGAGCGACGTCGCCGACGGCGAGCTCGATATTCCGGCAATCGAGGGAATCGGCGGCTCGCGCCTCTATTTCGTCGATAAATATGGCAGCGGCGAGAAGATCTACGACACCGACTTCGACTTCCATCCCGACTGGCAGGAGCGCGAGGCTGCAGCGGATTCCAAGCTCACCTACATCGACCACCTGACCCACAATGTGAATCGCGGCAACATGGCCCAATGGGCCGATTTCTACGAGCGGCTCTTCAACTTCCGCCAGATCCGCTATTTCGACATCGAAGGAAAGGTCACCGGCCTGTTCTCCAAGGCGATGACTTCGCCCTGCGGCAAGATCCGGATTCCGCTCAACGAGAGCCAGGACGACAAGAGCCAGATCGAGGAGTTCCTTCGCGAATATAAAGGCGAGGGAATTCAGCACATCGCGCTCGGCACCACCGACATCTACCAGTCGGTCGACGTGCTTCGCGGCCGCGGCATTCCGTTCCAGGACACGCCCGACACTTATTACGAGATGCTTCCCGAGCGAATCCAGGGCCATGAAGAGAGCCTCGAGGAGCTTGAAAAACGCGGAATCCTGATGGACGGCGCACCGACCGAGGGCCAGGGGCTGCTGCTTCAGATCTTCACCCAGAATGCGATCGGCCCGATCTTCTTCGAGATCATCCAGCGCAAAGGCAATGAGGGCTTCGGCGAAGGCAATTTCAAGGCTTTGTTCGAGAGTATCGAGCTCGACCAGATGCGCCGCGGGGTGATTTGACCGCCATGCATCCACTTCCGTTCGTCCCGAGCGAAGTCGAGGGACGTGTCTCGACTGCGCTCGACACGAACGGGATTAGACAATGACCGGAGCCTTCATCTGCGACTATGTCCGAACACCCATCGGTCGCTACGGCGGCGCATTGTCCGGCATCCGCGCCGACGATCTCGCCGCAATCCCGATCAAGGCGCTGATCGACCGCAACCCGAACGTCGACTGGGGCGAGCTGGACGACATCATCCTGGGGTGCGCCAACCAGGCGGGCGAAGACAATCGCAACCTGGCGCGAATGGCCGGGCTATTGTCGGGCCTTCCGCACAGCTCGGGCGGAGTGACTCTCAACCGGCTGTGCGGCTCGGGCCTCGACACCGTGGCGATGGCCGCCCGAACGATCCGTGGAAGCGATGCCGAGCTGATCATCGCCGGCGGCAGCGAAAGCATGAGCCGCGCGCCGTTCGTGATTCCCAAAGCCGAAAGCCCCTTCGATCGCCGCGCGGAAATCTACGACACGACCATCGGCTGGCGATTCGTCAATCCGAAGATGCGCGACGCTTATGGCGACGACACGATGCCGAGCACTGCCGAGAATGTCGCCGAGGAGTTTCAGGTCAGCCGCGAAGACCAGGACGCCTTCGCTCACCGAAGCCAGGAAAAGACCGCTGCCGCGCAGGCAAGCGGCCGGCTTGCCGCCGAGATCGTCCCCGTCGAAATCCCGCAGCGCAAGGGCGATCCCCTGATCGTCGATGCTGACGAGCATCCCCGCCTCAGCAGCATCGAAACGCTGGCAAAGCTCAAGCCGATCGTTCGCAAGGACGGTAGCGTCACCGCCGGCAATGCGTCTGGGGTCAACGACGGCGCGGCAGCCCTGATCATCGCCTCGGAAGAGGCTGCGAAACGCCACGGACTCACGCCGCGGGCTCGGGTGATCGGCGGCGCAGTCGCCGGAGTGCCGCCGCGGATCATGGGGATCGGCCCGGCTCCGGCTTCCGAGAAACTGATGAAGCGCCTCGGATTGAAGATCGGCGACTTCGACGTGATCGAATTGAACGAGGCTTTCGCCGCCCAGGGCCTCGCCGTGCTTCGCCAACTCGGCCTCGCCGACGACGACCCGCGGGTGAACCCCAACGGCGGCGCGATCGCTCTCGGCCACCCTCTTGGAATGTCGGGAGCCCGGCTGGCGCTTACCGCGGCCGAGGAGCTTCAGCGCAACGGTGGCCGCTACGCGCTCTGCACTATGTGCATCGGCGTCGGGCAGGGAATCGCGCTGGCGCTCGAACGGGTGTAGGTTGCCGCAATGGCGACTGTGTTGCAGGACGTTGACGAGGCCGCGATCATGGCGGTGCTCGACCGGGTTCCGGACCCCGAAATTCCGGCAGTGTCGATCACCGACCTCGGGATCGTCCGTTCAATCGCAAGCAATCCGACGCGGGTCCTGATCAGCCCGACCTACACCGGTTGCCCGGCTACCTTGGCCATCGAGCAGTCGATCCGCGATGCTCTCGACCATGCAGGCTTTGGCCACGTCTTTGTCGAGCGGGTGCTGTTCCCGCCCTGGTCAACCGACTGGATCAGCGAGCGCGGCCGTGAGCGGCTTCAGGCCTATGGGATCGCTCCGCCCACTAGCGGAGCGAAAGCTGCCTGCCCGCAATGCGGGTCAATGGATACCCATGAGGTCAGCCGCTTCGGCTCGACGCCCTGCAAGGCGCAATGGCGCTGCGACAGCTGCCTGGAGCCGTTCGACCGCTTCAAGTGTCACTGAGCAAAGCGAGAAGCGCGAAGCTCTGAAGCCAATGCTCGCCCATATAGTCGCCGCTGACGTGCGCTAGCGCCGCCTCCAGGTGCGGCTCGGCATGTTGCGGAAAACCGAGCGAGCGCCAGCACCAGGCGCGGCTGAGGTTGAGCCCGTCGAGATGGGCGATCTTGCCGTCGCTCCGGTCGCTGACCGTCGCCGGCGTGAAGAGCGTCGCCGGCTCGCACTTCGACAGTCGCGGCAGGAGGGCGTCGAACCAGCTCCCGAATTCCTCGCGCTCCATCACCCTGCTCATCAGCAGCGCCTCGACAAGCGCAGGCGACAGGAAATCGTCGCCGCTCGGCTCCCACGCCTGGCAGTCACGGTCGCCGCCGAACCAGTCCCGCGCCCGCGCCGCTATCAGCTCGGCAAGCTCAGTGTCGAACCGCTCCGCCCAGTCGAGCGCCAGAATCAGCGCGAACGCGGTGTTGAAGTGCGTGCCGGCGCGGATCGGATAGGTGAGAACCTGCAGGTAGTGCTTGAAATTGCCCGCGATCGTGCGGGCGAGCGGCTCGAGGTTGGCGGCCCAATCCCTGTCCTCATGGCGCGAGGCCTCGAGGTGGAGCGCGAGCAGCCACGCCCAGCCGTATGGACGCTCAAACGTGCGGCTCGACGGCCGCAGGAAGTAGGCATTTTCGGCCGCAACCTTCCCCGCGGTGAAGCTCTCGTCCGCCAGGCTGCCGATTTGCTCGGCTTCGGCCATATCCGGGAACAGCCGCCGGCAAGTAAGCAGGCTCCACCAGCCGTGGACGCAGCTGTGCCAGTCGAAGCTTCCGAAGAAGATCGGGTAGAGCTCGCGCGGTAGCCGAAGGTCGTCCGGGCCGGTGAGCACGTGCTGAAGCACATAGGGATATTCGCGCTGCACATGCCCGAGCGCGATCCGCGCCATTGCCGAGGCTCTCGGTTCGTCGAGCGTCATCGGAACGCCGCGAAATAGATGATGACGATATTGGCGACCAGAAGCGGCAGCGCCGTCGCCACCTGCGCCTTGATCACTGCATATTGATCCTTCAGCTCAAGAAGAGCGGCCGGCACGATGTTGAAATTGGCAGCCATGGGCGTCATCAAGGTCCCGCAGAAGCCGGCGAGCATCCCGACCGCCCCGACCACCGCCGGATCGCCGCCATAGCCGACGATCAGAAGCGGGACTCCGATCGCCGCGGCCATCACCGGGAAGGCGGCGAAGGCGTTGCCCATGATCATCGTGAACAGGGCCATGCCTAGTCCGAACACGACGACCGTGAGGAAGATGCTTCCGCGCGGGATTACCGACGCGGTAACGTCGCCGATGATCGTGCCGACCCCGGCTGCAGCGAACAGCACGCCGAGCGCCGCGAGCATCTGCGGAAGCACCGCCGCCCAGCCGATCGCGTCGATCAGCCTTCGCCCTTCCTGGAGCGGCGCCAGCAGCGGCGGCTTCAGCCAGGCGAAGATCGCCGCAAGCGCCAGAAGCACGCCCAGGCCGAGCAGCACATAGGTTTCGCGCTTCTCCTCGAACCAGCCGTAATCGCCCGCCGGCGTGTAATTGTAGAGGAGCGTGCCGAACAGCGCCGTAGCGGGGATAATCAGCGCCGGCAGGAACAGCCTGTTTCCGAGTTTTCCCGACCAGGTCTCGCGCTCCTCGTCGCTGGTGGTGGGCGGGTTGCTCCGGCCGATGAACCCAAAGCCCGCAAGCCCTGCAAGCCCGAGCACCAGAAGCCCGTTACCGAAGTCGCCGATATAATCGCCGCCAAGAAGGCTCAGCGCCATCAGGCCCCAGAAGGCCGCGTTGCCGAGGCGCTTGGGGTTGTGACCATCGACCGCGCTCAGCAGCGCGAAGGCCGCGAACATCAGTCCAGCAAGAGTATAAAGCCAAATGAGAGTGATCATCGCTCCGACCCCACATGGCCGTCGGGCGGCGTGTCGGACGGGCTGTGGTGGAGCGGCAGCATGGTCGATGGGCCCGAGCCGCGCGACAGCTGGCGGTCGAAGAGCAGCAGGCGCGATCCGTGGACGACGAAGGCGACGATCGCCGTCGGGATCGCCCAGACCGCAAGCTCGAGCGGCGCGAGATTATAACCGTAGGTCAGCAGCGTCTGCTGGATGAGGACGATCGACCCGATCGCGAAAAAGATGTCCTCGCCGAAGAACAGACCGACATTGTCGGTCGCGGCGGCATAGGCCTTCACTTTCTCGGAGGTTTCCTCGTCGAGCTCGCCATGCTGCTTCTGCGCGGCGGCAAGCGCCATCGGAGCGACCAGCGGGCGGACCGTCTGCGGATGGCCGGCGGTCGAGTGGAGGCCGATCGCGGCGGTGATCTGGCGATAGGCGAGGTAGAGAATGAGCAGCCGCCCGGCGGTCGCCTTTCTAAAGCCCCGGATCAGGGTCGCTGCGCGCTGCTGAAGCCCGAAACGCTCGAGAAGGCCGATCACGGGAAGAACGATCCAGACGATGGCGATGATTCGGTTGTCGTTGAATGCCTTGCCGAAGGTCGAGATCACCTCGACCAGGTCCATCCCGCCGAGCAAGCCGGTGACGATCGCCGCCGCGGTGACCACCAGCATCGGGTTCATCCGAAGCGCAAAGCCGGCGACGACCAGAAGGATTCCGAGCAGCGGCCAGTAGTTGATCATAAATCCTCCCCCAGCTCGTCCGGGGGAGGGGGACCGTGCGCAGCGTGGTGGAGGGGGCCCCTTCCGTCAGCACTTCGTGCTGCCACCTCCCCCGCTGAAGCGAGGGAGGAATCAAGCGCTCCGAAGCCGCCGCCGCCGGGCGTTTCGATCACGAAGCGGTCGCCCGGCTTCATTTGCGCCGAACCGCAGGCGTCGAGCGCCTCGACCGAGCCGTCCGACCGCTCGACCCAGTTGCGCCCAGGCGCCGCATCGCCGCCGCCATTGATTCCGCGCGGAGCGACCCGCCGGCGATTGGCGAGGATGTTGGCTCGCATCGGTTCCAGGAATAGGATCTCGCGGATCACTCCGTCGCCGCCCTGGTGCTCGCCTTCGCCGCCCGATCCGAGGCGGATCGCGAACCGCTCGAGCCGCACCGGGTGGCGGGTCTCCAGTATCTCCGGATCGGTCAGCCGGCTGTTGGTCATGTGCGTTTGAACTGCGCTGGTCCCGTCATGATCCGGACCGGCGCCCGATCCGCCGGCGATCGTCTCATAATATTGGTGGCGGTCGTTGCCGAAGGTAAAATTGTTCATCGTGCCCTGGCTCGGCGCAAGGCGTCCCGTGGCGGCGAACAATGCGTCGGTGACGACCTGGCTGGTTTCGACATTGCCGGCGACGACCGCGGCCGGATGGCAGGGCGCCAGCATCGAGCCTTCCGGAACGATCAGTTCGATGGGCCTCAAACATCCATCGTTCATCGGGATGGAATCGTCGATCAGGGTCCGAAGCACGTAAAGCGAAGCTGCCCGGACGATCGAAGATGGCGCGTTGAAATTGTCGGGCAGCTGAGCGCTTGTGCCGGTAAAATCGAACACCGCCGAGCGCGCCTTTTTGTCGATCCGGATCGCAACCCGGACGTGCGCTCCATTGTCCATCGCATAGTCGAACGCGCCGTCCTCGAGACGGTCGAGCAGCCGCCGAACCGATTCCTCGGCATTGGCGAGAACGTGGTGCATGTAGGCGCCGACGACTTTGGGCCCGTAGTCGCGCACGGTATCGATAAGGCCCTCGGCGCCGCGCACGCAGGCGGCCAGCTGCGCGCGCAAGTCGGAGATATTGCGGTCGATGTTTCGCGCCGGGTGCGGGCCGGAGGCGAGAAGCGAGCGCACGTCGGTTTCGCGGAAACGGCCTTCGTCGACGACCAGCATATTGTCGATCAGAACGCCCTCGTCTTCGATGGTTCGGCTGTCCGGCGGCATCGATCCCGGTGCGATCCCGCCGATATCGGAATGGTGCCCGCGAGCGGCGATAAAGGCGGACGGCTCCAAATCCTCGTCGCCGTAAAAGACCGGCATGATGACGGTGATGTCCGGCAGGTGAGTGCCGCCGCGATAAGGGTCGTTGAGCGCATAAGCGTCCCCGCGCCGGATGCCGCGGCCGTCGCGTCTGTCGCCGCGCTGGTCGATAATGTGGCGGATGCTCTCGCCCATCGAGCCCAGATGCACCGGGATGTGCGGCGCGTTGGCGATCAGCGCGCCCGTTCGGTCGAAGAGCGCGCAGGAGAAGTCGAGACGCTCCTTGATGTTCACGCTGGTCGCGGTGGCCTGCAGAGCTACCCCCATCTCCTCGGCGATGGACATGAACAGATTGTTGAAAATCTCCAGCATCACCGGGTCGGCCTCGGTGCCGACCGCGTGCGCGCGCTCGACCTCAGCGGTGCGCGTGAGAACGAGGGTGCCGTCGCCGGCGCGTGCGGCGCTCCAGCCTGGCTCCACAACCGTCGTCGAAGTTGCATCGGCAATGATTGCGGGTCCGATCATGTCCTCCCCGGGACGGGGAGGGGGACCATGCGAAGCATGGTGGAGGGGGGTCTCCGCTTGGCACGCCGCCCCTTCCACCACCGAGCGTTCGCTCGGCGGTCCCCCTCCCCGTGCCGGGGAGGAGCCGATGCCTTCGACGACCAGCGCATCGACGATTATCTCGGCGTCACAATCAACATAGCCGAAGCGCTTCGAATGAAGCTGTTCGAAGGTTCGCCGCATCTCGTCCGTTCCGCCAAGTGCGACCTCTAGAGTCGTGTCGCTGCCGGCATAGCGAAGCCTTGCGCGCCGATGCAGCTCTATCGCGGCGGCGTCGATGCCCTGGTCGATGAGTGCTTGGCTCGAACCAGCCTCGAGTGCGGCCAGCGCTGCCGAACAATCCTCGCCGAGCGGCTTGAGCCAGCTTTCCTCCCGGATCACCTTCACGTCGGCCAGCCCGATCCCAAAGGCCGACAACACCCCCGCCAGCGGATGGATGAGGATTCGTTTCATCCCGAGCGTGTCGGCGATCCTGCACGCATGCTGGCCACCTGCGCCGCCGAAACAGGCGAGCGTGTAGCGGGTGACGTCGTGCCCGCGCGCGATCGAGATCTTGCGGATGGCATTGGCCATATTATCGACCGCGATCCGCAAGAATCCCTCCGCGATCTCCTCCAGCGACTTGGTCCCGCCAAGCTGCTCGGCGATTTCCTGGAGCCGTGCGCGCGCCGCCTGGCGGTCGAGCGGCTCGTCGCCTGCGGGGCCGAAAACGGCCGGAAACGCCTCCGGCACGATTCGGCCGAGGAACAGGTTGCAATCGGTGACGGTGAGCGGACCGCCGTTACGGTAACAGGCGGGGCCGGGGTCGGCTCCGGCGGACTCCGGACCGACCCGGAATCGCATCCCGTCGAAGCGGCAGATCGAGCCACCGCCGGCGGCGACGGTGTTCATCTGCATCATCGGAGCGCGAATTCTCACGCCCGCTACTATGCTTTCGTCGGCAAGCTCAAAGCGGCCGGAATAATGCGAAACGTCGGTCGAGGTGCCGCCCATGTCGAAGCCGATCAGGCGATGAGGCTCGCCGTCAGGAAAGTGGGGTTCGCTGGCGGCCACCATCCCGACCACTCCGCCGGCGGGGCCGGACAGGATCGCGTCCTTGCCGCGAAACGCGCAAGCGTCCGCAAGTCCGCCGTTCGACTGCATGAACTGAAGTCTCGGCGCCGCAAGCAGCCCGGCCGAGACGCGGTCAACGTAGCGCCGAAGAACGGGCGACAAATAAGCGTCGACGACGGTCGTGTCGCCGCGCCCGACCAGCTTTATCAGAGGCGCGACTTCGTGGCCGACCGACACTTGGCTGAAGCCGATCTCGCGAGCGATCTGCGCAAGCCGCTCCTCGTGCGCCGTATATTTCCAGCCGTGGACGAGAACGATCGCAAGCGAGTCGATTCCGCTCGCTTTGACCTCGGCAAGCGCGACGCGCGCCTGCTCTTCGTCCAGCGGTCGAACCACCACGCCATCGGCGCCGATGCGCTCGTCGATTTCGATCACTCGCTCGTAAGGCTGCTGGGGAAGGACGATATGCCTTGCGAAAATTTCCGGCCTGGCCTGGTATCCGATCCTCAGCGCATCGCCGAAGCCGCTGGTGATGGCGAGAGCGACCCGATCTCCCTTGCGCTCGAGCAAGGCATTGGTCGCGACGGTCGTCCCCATCCGCACTGACACGGTTTCGCCGCCGCCGTTGCGCTCCAGGATCCGGCGGATTCCTTCCAGCGCCGCATCCTCATACTGGCCCGGATTTTCCGAAAGCAGCTTCTCGACGACCATGTCGCCGCCGGGCGAGCGGGCGATCACGTCGGTAAACGTCCCGCCGCGATCGATCGCAAAGCTCCAGCCGCTGTTCACGCGGCCATCAAGCAGATGGCAGGGCAAGGCTCAAGGAGGTGTGGCGGTGGGGGGAGTCACCTGCGAACCGCTCTCTCGCTCAAATCGCTAGAACGCGTAAAGCTTCAAGCGCTGATGGAGGCTCCGAGACAAACGTCCGGGGCGCTCTTCTTGTCTCGGAACACGGTGGGGACTGGTGTCCGCTTTCCACCCATTGCGGACATTCGACGGCGCGGGTCTAGGCTGTTGAACGCCGCCGTCCGGCTGCTACTCAGTGCAGGTCGCTGAGCAACGGAGATTTCGCCTTGCGCCTGCACCTGCTCCTACCGCTTCTTATCACCGCCTGCACCACTGCAACCCCGCCGCCCCCGCCCGTAGCAATGACAGCGCGGGCCGGGCAGTCCGCGCCGCAACCGCCGGTAGCGGCGCTCGATTATCCGAAGACCCGCCGAGTGGACCTTGTCGAAACGCTGTTCGGGGCAACGATCGCCGACCCGTACCGCTGGCTTGAAACCGATGTCCGCAACGAGCCGCAAGTGCGCTCATGGGTCGAGGCGCAGAACCGGGTCACCGACGCTTTTCTGGCGACCCTGCCGACGCGCGACGATTTCAAGAAACGGATTACCGAGCTATACGACTACGAGCGCTTCGGAATCCCGGAGAAGAATGCCGGCCGCTATTTCTACACGCGCAACAACGGCTTGCAGAATCAGTCGGCCCTGTACGTGCGTGAGAGCCTTAAGGGCGAGCCGCGGATGCTGATCGACCCCAACACATGGTCGGACGACGGCGCCACCGCGCTTGGCGAGTGGGTGGCGAGCGAGCAGGGCGACAAGCTCGCTTACGGGATCCAGGAGGGCGGCACCGACTGGCGAACGGTGCGAGTGCTCGACGTCGCATCGGCCAAGCCGCTCGCCGATGAGGTCAAATGGGTGAAGTTCTCCAACCTCGCTTGGGCCAAGGACGGGAGCGGCTTCTATTATTCGCGCTTCCCCGAGCCCAAGTCCGGAGCCGCCTTTCAATCGTTGAACGAGGACCACCGCGTCTATTTCCACAAGGTCGGGACGCCGCAGTCGGCCGACCGGCTGGTGTTCGCGACGCCAAGGCAGCCGAAGCTCAACAATTTTGCTCAGGTTAGCGACGACGGCCGCTGGCTGATCGTCAGCTCGTCGAGCGGCACCGACGACCGCTACGAGGTGAGCCTCGTCGACTTGCGCAGGCCGGGCGCGAGACCGCGGGTGCTGATCCGCGGCTTCGACAACAACTGGAGCTATATCGGCAATCGCGGCTCTACCTTCTATTTTATCACCGACCGCGACGCGCCGCGGCAGAAGATCGTCACCCTCGACATCAGCCGACCGAAACCGGTGCCGGCAACCACCGTCGCCGAGGACAAGGCGACCCTCCAGAGCGGCGACCTCGTCGGGGGCAAGCTCATCGCCAGCTATCTGAAGGATGCCAGGAGCGAGGTGCGGGTGCATGCGCTGACCGGCGCGCTCGAGCGCACCATCCCGCTTCCGGGGATCGGCACCGCCACCGGCTTGGACGGCGAGTATGACGATCCCGAAACCTTCTTCGCCTTCACCAGCTTCAATCGCCCAACCACCATCTACCGCTACGACACGCGGGCCGGCGAGGTGACTAGCTGGGAGGAGCCGAGGCTGCTGTTCAGCCCCGACGACTACAAGGTCGAGCAGGTGTTCTACACGTCCAAGGACGGCACCCGAGTGCCGATGTTCATCATCCGCAAGGCTGGCACCTCTGGTCCGGCACCGGCCCTGCTTTACGGCTATGGTGGGTTCGACATTGCAGTCACTCCCTCCTACTCGCCGACGCGGCTCGCATGGCTCGAAAAGGGCGGCGTCTATGCGGTCGCCAACCTTCGCGGCGGCGGCGAATACGGCAAGGAATGGCACGACGCCGGCCGCCTCGCCAACAAGCAGAACGTGTTCGACGACTTCATCGCGGCGGGCGAATATCTGAAGGCCAACGGCATCGCCACGCCCAACGGGCTGGCGATCGAGGGCCGCTCCAACGGCGGGCTTCTGGTCGGCGCGGTGGTCAACCAGCGGCCCGACCTGATCGATGCCGCCCATGCCGCGGTCGGGGTGATGGACATGCTGCGCTTCGACCAGTTCACCGCCGGCCGCTACTGGGTCGACGATTATGGCTATCCCAACAAGGAAGCCGATTTCAAAACGCTGATCGCTTACTCGCCCTATCACAACATCGAGCCGGGCGTTGACTATCCCCCGGTGCTGGTGACGACCGCCGACACAGACGACCGTGTGGTGCCCGGCCACAGCTTCAAATATATCGCTGCTCTGCAGGCGGCCGACCCCGGCGGCGACCCGCACCTGATCCGCATCGAGACCCGCGCCGGCCACGGGTCGGGCAAGCCGACCACCAAGATCATCGAGGAAGCCGCCGACGTCTACGCCTTCCTCGCCCGCTTCACGGGGCTGGAGTAGGAGAACCCCGCCAACTCAAAATGTCCGCTTTCGACCCATTCCGGACATTAGCGCGGGGGAGAGGCTGCCGCGCAATTGTCCTCAGCGGCTCTCACTGGACCGGGCGAGGAGGAGGCCGTAGCGCTCGTTGGCAACGAGCAGTTGTCCATTACCCACGTTCTCAACCCAAGGGTTCGAATGGAGCAGCGGCAGAATCTCCATTGCCGAAGGCAAGGCTGGTGCTTCGTAGTCAGGGTAATTGAGCGCCGGGCAGTCGGGTTTCTCCGGAAGCGGCGACCCGCCCGTTTTTACCAATCGCCCATCCGCCGAGTAGCTGATGGTAAGGTCATAGCGCGGGCAGCGGTCGTAGCTTAGCCGATTGCCTTGAATGACGATGCGGCCGGGAACATCGGACAGGCCAATTCCCGAGGAGCCGCCCTCGCGCCCGTAGCGGGTAAGGTCTTTCATGCGCCAGTGTCCTTCCAGTTCGGACCGGTCGGGCACGAAGGCGAGGCGGCGCTGCTCCCGCCGCTCGAGAATCAGGACCGAGTCACCCGCGGTCAGGCGAAGCCGGCGGTCGGGCAGTGGCTCGATGGCGGGCGAGCGGTCGAAGAAGGAGAAGTAGCGTCGGTCGCGCTCCTCGCGCTCCTCTCCGCAACCCATCTCAGTTTCTGTCCGCATTCCCTGTCCAACAAATTGGCCGTCGCGAACGACACCGCCCCTGCGAGAAATATTGCATTCGACCCGTAGCTGGACACCCCATTCGAAGAAATCGGCAATGGCCGTACGGGTGGCACTGCGCGTCGGCGGTTCATAACCCTCGAAGCTCACCACATCCCATTGGCCCAGGATTTCGGCCAGCGAGATCGCGGCAGGCGCGTTCGGCTCCGCGTGCATCGGCTCGGGTCCGGTCTGCGGGGCGATTGCCGCGGTGCTGCACGCCGCGAGCAACGATGCCGCAGAAACTGCGAGAGTGGCTTTCACCATAAGCTCCATTTAGCACTTCGCTACTGGCGTTGCTCATCGGAAGCGTGCCCATCGCGGCCTTGCAACCACCGATTATCGTCGATTGCGTCGGGATAGCAGCTCGGCGGTGTAATGTCCGCTTCTGTAATGGGCCATTGTGTCAAGTCTCCCGGGTCGTCCTGCCGCTGGTTACTTGCTTCTGTCCGTGGTCAGCTAAGGAGCTGCCACATGATACGATCAGAGGAAG
>JACDCV010000052.1 GCA_013817375.1 Sphingomonas sp. | reverse complement strand
TCCGGGAAGCGGACCGCCCAGGGCACGTCCGTGGTCGCTCCCCAAAGCTCCCCGTTCACGAAATTGGCGAGGCGGCCGAAGAACAGCCCGATCGGAGCGACGCAGGCGACATAATCGTGGATTCGCACGGCCGGCAGTTTCTGCCGCCACGACAAATAGAAGATTGCCACGACCGTTCCGAGAAGCCCGCCGTGGAACGACATGCCGCCGTCCCACAGCCTCAATATGTCGAGCGGGTTCTGCAGATAGAAACTGAGGTTGTAGAACAATACATAGCCGATTCGGCCGCCCAGGATGATCCCGAGCGCCGCATAGAAGACCAAGTCGTCGGCATGGCGCCGGGCCATCGGAGCGCCGGGCTCCTTGAGCAGCCTCAGCATGTACCAATAGCCGACGAAGATTCCGGCGAGGTAGGCGAGGCTGTACCAGCGAAGCTCGAAGAAGCCGAGGTCGAGCGCGATCGGCGAAAGGCCAAGCTCCGACCAGACTATTGCGTTCGAGGCACTTTGTGCTGTCGCCAAGGCTTTTCCTTTTCGGTTCGGGCCTCATAAGGTGCGCAACGGCAAAGGCAAACGGAGCGAAATCACTATGGCAAGCGACCTCGATCGGAAATTCGACGGGGTGCTTGCGCATGTGATCGGCCCAGGCGGGCGGTTGATCATCGAACAAGACGAGCAGGGAAGGGCGATCGTCGCCAATTTCCCGTCGACCCTGCCGATGCTTCTTCGCACCTTCTGTGCGCTCAACGGGCCGACCGAAGCGGTGATTTCGGGCGACGAGAGACTGACTTTCGCCGATCTCGACACATGGTCGGAACGGCTTGCCAAGGCACTTGCTGCGCGCGGCATAGCCAAAGGCGATCGCGTCGGGATCGCAATGCGCAACTGCCCGAGCTGGGTCATCTCCTATGTCGCCGCGCTCAAGGCAGGAGCGGTCGTCACCCTGCTCAACGGCTGGTGGCAGCCATCGGAAATGCAGCACGCGCTGCAACTGACCGAACCGAAGCTCGTCATCGCCGACGAGCCGCGCGCGGCGCGGATCGCCCGTTGCGAGGCCAAAAGCTTCGAGCTTGTCGCATTGGCGGTTGAAAAGCCGCTCGAGCAGGCGCTTGCGCAGCTCCTGGAAGCGGGAGAGGCGGATCTCCCCGAAGTCGCTCCAGATGACGATGCGACCATCCTGTTCACGTCCGGCTCGACCGGCGGGGCCAAGGGCGCGGTATCGACGCATCGTTCCGTCACCACCGGCGTCTACGCTTATGCGACCGGGCTGATGGTCCTTCTCGGAATCATGGAAAGCGAAGGCCGGCCGCCCGCTAACCCGCCGCGCACTTTGGTCAATGTGCCATTGTTCCACGTCACCGGTGAAGTTCCGGTGCTTCTCAACAGCTTCGTAATCGGCCGCGGAATGGTGCTGATGGCCAAGTGGGACCCGGCCGAGGCGTTTCGGCTGATCGAGAAGGAGAAGATCACCTATTTCGTCGGCGTTCCGGCGATGAGCCTCGAGCTCATGACTCACCCGGACCGCGACAAACATGATATGTCGTCGCTCACCGACATTGCGGCCGGCGGCGCGCCGCGGCCAATCAGCCATGTCGAGCGGTTGCAGAAGACGTTCGAAAGCGCCCAGCCGGCGCTCGGCTATGGGCTGACCGAAACCAACGCGGTCGGCTGCAGCAATTTCTGGTCCAATTATGCCGACAAGCCGGGATCGACCGGCCGCGCCCAGAAGCCGTTCGTCGAAATCGCGATCCTCGGTGAGGGCGACCGTCACCTGCCGCCCCAGGAGCGCGGTGAGGTGGGGATCAGGTCGGCAGCCAATTTCAGTGGCTATTGGCGCGATCAGCAAGCGACCGCTGCCGCGTTCACGGACGACGGCTATGTCCGCACCGGCGACATCGGTTATCTCGACGAGGACGGCTATCTGTTCATCGTCGACCGCAAGAAGGACATCATCATCCGCGGCGGCGAGAACATCTCGGCGGCGGAAGTCGAAGCCGCCTGCTACGGTCACCCGAAGGTTGCCGAAGTGTCGGTGTTCGGAGCGCCCGACGAACGGCTTGGCGAAGTCCCGGTTGCGGTGGTCCACGGGCGTGACGGTCTCGACGAGGGGGCGCTGAGGGAATTCCTTGAAGAGCGGGTCGCCGCGTTCAAGGTCCCGGCGCGATTCATCTTCTCGGACGAGCCGCTGCCCCGGCTTGGCACCGGCAAGATCGACAGGGTCGCGCTCAAGGACCGTTTCGCCCGCTAATGCCCGCCAATCCACCGTCCGATCACCCGTCAGTCGAGCACGGGCGTGTCGGCGTGCTTCTGATCAACCTCGGCACGCCCGATGCGCCGGACGCTTCGGCGGTTCGCCGCTACCTTGCCGAATTCCTGTCCGACCCGCGGGTGATCGAGATTCCGGCAATCGCCTGGAAGCCCATACTTCACGGGATCATCCTTCGCACCCGACCGGCGAAATCGGCTCACGCCTATCGGCAGGTGTGGACCAACCTTGGCTCGCCGCTCGCCGCGATCACCAGGCGCCAGACGCAAGCACTTCGCCAGCGGCTGGGCGACGAGGTCAGGATCGAATTTGCGATGCGCTATGGCAATCCGGCTATCGCGGTGACTATCGAGCAGATGATCGCCGGCGGATGCGACAGGATCCTCGTGGCTCCGCTCTATCCGCAATATTGTGCGGCAACGACCGCGACCGCGCAGGATTCCGTATTCGCAGCCGTCGCCAGGCTTCGGCGCGAGCCGTCGTTGCGAACGCTTCCACCCTATCACGACGACCCACTGTATATCGACGCGCTCAAGCAGAGTTTGGAGCAGCAACTGGAGGCACTCGACTTCGAGCCGCAGCGGCTGCTTTTGAGCTTCCACGGAATGCCGCAGCGGACTCTGGAGCTTGGCGACCCCTATCATTGCCACTGCCAGAAGACGGCGCGGCTGCTGGGCGAGCAGCTGTCGATTCCGACGGACATTGCGTTCCAGTCGCGCTTCGGGCGGGCCAAGTGGCTGGAGCCTGCGACGGACACATTCCTTGCGAGCTATCCCGGCCAGGACGTGAAGCGGATTGCCATCGCCGCGCCGGGCTTTTCGGCCGACTGCGTCGAAACCCTGGAGGAACTTGCGATCCGCGGACGCGACACATTTATCGAAGCCGGCGGCGAGCGGATGGCGGTGCTCGAATGCCTGAACGATTCGGCTGAAGGCATGCACATGCTGGAGGGGTTGGTCCGGCGCGAACTTGCAGGCTGGCTCCCGCGCGAATAAGCGGCTCGTCAAGCAACAGGAGGCTAGGACATGGCTCGAGTGGCAATCGTCACCGGGGGGACGCGCGGCATCGGCGAAGCGATCAGCATGGCTCTCAAGGACATGGGAATGACAGTCGCCGCGACTTACGCAGGCAATGAAGAGCGGGCGAAAGCGTTCAGCGACCGGACCGCAATTCACACTTTCAAGTGGGACGTGTCGGATTTCGACGCCTGCCAGCAGGGCGTTCGCAAGGTCGAGGAGGAGCTTGGCGCGGTGGACGTACTCGTCAACAATGCCGGCATCACCCGCGACACGACGATGAAGCGGATGGACCACGCGAAGTGGCAGGAGGTGATGGATACCAACCTTGGCGGCTGCTTCAACATGGCCAAGGCGGTGTGGGACGGGATGACGGGTCGCGGCTACGGACGGATCGTCAACATCGGCTCCATCAACGGCCAGGCCGGCCAATACGGCCAGGTCAATTATGCCGCAGCCAAGTCGGGCATTCACGGTTTCACCAAGGCGCTTGCGCAGGAAGGCGCGCGTTCGGGCATCACCGTGAACGCGATCGCTCCGGGCTATATCGACACCGATATGGTAGCCGCGGTTCCCGAGGAGGTCCTGGCCAAGATCGTCGCCCGGATCCCGGTCAACCGCCTCGGACGCGCCGACGAGATTGCTCGTGGAGTGTCGTTCCTGGTCGATGAGAATGGCGGCTTCATCACCGGTTCGACGCTGTCGATCAACGGCGGCCAGCACATGTATTGATGGCTGCCGTGCCGCCTCCCGGTCCGCCGAGGAAGCGGTCGGTGACGATCGCCGGTCACGAGACGTCGATCGCGCTCGAGCCTTTGTTCTGGGACGCATTGGAAAAAGCGGCCGCCGACGAGCGGCTGCCGCTCAACGCGCTTGTCGCCAGGATTGATGCCGAGCGGCTGGAGCGATCGCCGCCGGCAAACCTTGCGTCAGCGATCCGCCAATGGCTGTTCGTGCGCTCGTTCGGCAGCGGCGAGAACCGCTCGGGCGAATGACGGGCAGGCGTCCGGCGCCTGGGCGAGGAACAGCGCCGGCTCGATCAGCTCCAGTTCCATCACCTGAAGGCCCTCGTCGTTGCCGACGATCAGGTCGACGCGCGCATAGGTCGAAGGCGAAGGCGCAGCCGACAATGCCGCAACCGCCACCTCCTGCGCTCCGGCGGGCGGGTCGCAGCGGGTGATGATCCCGCCAAATTCGGGCTGAACGCGAAACTCTCCGGGAAGCGGAACCTTGCTTACCGAGTGGCTGAACTGGCCGGCGAAGTAGATCAGCGAATATTCGCCGGAGTTGGTTATTGTTTCGATCCAGGGCTGGACCAGCATCCGCCATCCGCGCACCGGTTCGGGGAACGGGTCTCGTTCGCGGAGCCGGAAGGTGCCGTAGGCGCTTGCCGAGACCGGCGGCTTCACGACGATGTCGCTGCACCCCAAGGTGTCGCGCGCCCGCCGCAGCGACTGCTCGTCGAGCAAATCCACGATCATGGTCGGGACTGTCGGAACGCCCTTGGCGCCAAGCTCGGCGAGGTAGGCCTTGTCGCCGTTCCACCTGAGCAGCGGGAGCGGGTTTTCGACGATTGCGCTCTCCGCCTCCAGCCGGTCGAGGAGCCGAAGCCAGCGCTCAAAATCCTTGTGATAGCCCCAGGCGACGAGCGGCAGGATGAGGTCGAAGGCGCCAAGGTCGCGCTCGTCTGTCCAGCGGATCGGCTCGACCTGGGCACCAGCGTCGACCAACGCCTGCGCCTCGATGTCGTAAGCCCAGCGCCACTCCACCGCATAGGCCGCGTCTGGGATCAGAACGGCGAGCTTCACCGGTCTAGCGGGCGAGGAGGATCCGGGCCTGGGCCGCGATCTGGGCAAGCATCGAGGCGCTTACCGAACCTTCATGGCGAGCACGCGCAATCAGTTCGCGAAACTGCGCAAGTCGCGCCTCGTGGTCCCTGACCCATTTCCCCACCGCGGCCTCGGGATCCTTGCCGCGGATTCGGGAAAGAAAGTCGATCCGAAGCTGCTCGAAATCGCGGGCAAGGCCGGAAGTAAGGAGCCGCTCCCAATGGTCGGCGGGCCTGAATTGCGCGAGCTGCTGCTGCGCCCAGTCGAGGCCCAACGCTTCGCCGAGCTGCGTATAGGCTTTGGTCAGCGACAGTTCGTCGAAATCATGGCGCGCGGCAAGCGAGGCGAGCCCGAACAGGCCGTCGAGTTCGTAGAGGCGGACAAGGCCGCGAACGATTTCCTCGCTTGCCCCAAGCGCCAGCAAATGGTCGCGCCGGGTGGCCGCTTCGTTGCGCACCTCCGCCCGGACCAGCTTTGTCGCTGCCGCCGAAATCTTGCGGACACCCGGTTCGAACAGCTTGCAGAGCGCACTGACGCGCATTTCGCCGCCCTGCGCGCGCAGGATGTCCGAAATATGGGCGTGGATGCTCCGGGCTGCGATGGCGAACAGCTCGACTCGAACGTTCTCCGGCAGGTCGGCGCGTTCCATCTGCGCCCACAATTTGTCCAAGTCGAGCAGCCGTTCCGCGACGAGAAAGGCGATGATTACCTGGCCAAGCGACGCGCCTTCCTCCTCGGTCATGTCGAGAGCGACGACGGGGCCGAGGCGGTTGACGATTCGGTTCGCGACCCTCGTCGCGATGATCTCGTTGCGCAGCCGGTGGGCCCTGATTGCGCTGGCCTGGCTGGTTCGCATCGGCTTGGGGAACGCGGCGAAGAGTTCCGGCTCGAGCAGCTTCTGCTCCGCCAGATCGAGCTGCTCGGCGGCGTCCTGAAGCGCAAGTTTCGACATGGACAGGACGATTGCCAGCTCGGGGCGAGTGAGGCCGCGATTGTCCTGGGCGCGCCGGAGCAGGTCCTCGCTGCTTCCGAGGCCCTCCACCTTGCGGTCGAGCCGGCCGGACGCCTCGAGAAGCTCGATCGTTCGGACATGACCGGGGAGGGCGTGGGTGCCGCCGCTCTCCGCAACCGACAGCGCCAGAGTTTGAAGCCGATTGTCCTCCAGCACCATCTCGGCGACTTCGTCGGTCATCTTCACCAGCAGCGCGTTGCGCTTGGCCAAAGTGAGCCGCTCTTCCCGCATCTCGCGGTTAAGCGGAATCTTGATGTTCACTTCCTTGTCCGAACAAGCGACGCCGGCGCTATTATCGATGAAGTCGGTGTTTATCCGGCCGCCGTTCTCGGCGAACTCGACACGCCCGAACTGCGTCATCGCGAGGTTGGCGCCTTCGCCAATGGCCCTTGCACGAAGTTCGTTGCCGTCCGCCCGGATCGAGTCGCTTGCCGGGTCTCCGACTTCGGAATCGAGCTGCCAGGAAGCCTTCACGTAAGTGCCGATGCCGCCGAACCATATCAGGTCGACCGGCGCCTTGAGAATCGCGTTCATCAGCGTTGCCGGGTCGGCGGTCTCAAGGTCGATACCGAGCGCCTCGCGCATCTGCTTCGACAGCGGAATCAACTTCTGGGTGCGGGAGAAGACTCCTCCTCCGGCCGAAATCTTCGACTGGTCGTAATCCTCCCAGGTCGAGCGCGGCAGCTCGAACAGGCGCTTGCGCTCCTTCCAGCTGGAGGCGGGGTCGGGCGCGGGATCGATGAAGATGTGGCGGTGATCGAAGGCAGCGACCAACTTGATCGCCTTCGACAGAAGCATTCCATTGCCGAAGACGTCGCCCGACATATCGCCGACGCCCGTAACGGTGATGGGTTCGCTCTGAACGTCGATCCCCAGTTCGCGGAAGTGCCGCTGGACCGAAATCCAGGCGCCGCGCGCGGTGATCCCCATCGCCTTGTGGTCATATCCGTTGGACCCGCCGCTGGCAAAAGCGTCGCCCAGCCAGAAGCCGCGCTCGAGCGCGATTCCGTTGGCAATGTCGGAGAAGGTCGCAGTGCCCTTGTCCGCGGCGACAACGAAATATGGGTCGTCGCCGTCGCGGATCACCACCTGCTCGGGGTGAACCACTTCGTCATCCACGATATTGTCGGTGACCGACAGAAGCGCCCGGATGAAGATGCTGTAGCTTGCCGTACCTTCGGCGAGCCAGGCGTCGCGGTCCGTCGGCGGCGGAAGCATCTTCGCGTAGAAGCCGCCTTTCGCCCCGGTCGGGACGATTACGGAATTCTTCACCAGCTGGGCCTTCATCAGACCGAGGATTTCGGTCCGGAAATCGTCGCGCCTGTCGGACCAGCGAAGCCCGCCGCGAGCGACCGGTCCGCCGCGCAGGTGAATACCCTCGACCCGCGGCGAATAGACCCACATCTCGCGCCACGGAATCGGCGCCGGAAGCCCAGGGACGAGGCTGGAGTCGAGTTTGAACGCGATCGCCTCCGACGCTGCGGGCGAGAAAGCATTGGTCCTCAGGATCGCTTCGACGAGCGCTCGCATTCGCCGGAGAACCCGGTCGTCATCGATCGAAACGACCTGGCTGAGTGCCTCGTCAAGCGCCGACCGGCAGCGCTCGGTCTCCACCTCGCGGTTGCGCTCAGCCGGGTCGTGGGCGGAGCGGAATAGGCCGATCAGTGCCTTGGTCGCCGCCGGCGCCCGCCTGAGCGCATCAGCGATGGTCAGAAGGCCGAACGCGCTTCCGGTCTGGCGAAGATAGCGGAACCAGGCGCGGATCCAGACGACTGCCGAGGGCTCGACTCCGGCAAACAGGACAAGCTGGTTGAACTCGTCGTCCTCGGCAGCGCCGCGAAGAACCGAAGAGATTGCCGCCTCGATCGTCGCCGCCCGCTCGAGAATCGGCGCGGCATCCTCGACCCCGGGAAGCTCCAGCCGAAAATCGTGAATGTAGCCGATGGTGCCGCCGGCAAGCGCTGTCGGTATCTCCTCGAGCACTCGAAAGCCGAAATTCTCAAGCACCGGGACCGCTTCCGAAAGCGGGATCAGCCCTCCCCGGCGATAGGTCTTGACCTGAAGCTCGTGGGGGCCGTGCGAGGAGCGGCAGAGCCTGACTCCGCGATCCTCTTCGCCATCTAGCTGCGACAGGCGAAGGATGTCCGCGGCCGCCTGCTCGGGGCTGGTCCGCGAGCGGTAACCGTCGGAGAAGGCCGGGATGTAGCTGAGCGACAGGCGAGTTGCGCGGTGGGCGCCGGCAAGGGCGATCAGCTCCGCTTCGACCGCCGGAATCCAGCCGCGGACCATCTCCTTGAGCGCCGAATCCAGGGCGTCGCTGTCGGGCGGATCGGCCGCCGGATTGATCTGGAAGGTGAAGCGGATCAGCGCCAGCTCGCCTTCGCCAAGCTCGACGGTCCAGCTGCTGATCGGCGCCTCGATTTCACCCTCGAGCATCATTCCGATCGCTCTGCGACGAGCGGTGCTCAGTTCGTCACGCGGAAGCCAGACGAACGCGTAGAGGTGGCGGTGAAGCGCCCCGGGGAGAAGCAGCAGCTTTGGCCTCGGCCTGTCGGCAAGGCTCATCGCGGTAAGAGCGGCGGTTCGGACCTCTTCCTCGTCGAAGGAGATCAAAAGGTCGTGGGGAAGCGTTGAAACGACGTGGGCGAGCGCCTTTCCGGCGTGGCTCGACCGAACGAAGTTCAGTTCGCGGTCGAGCTTGGCCAGCCGCTCGCGAAGCACCGGCACGTGCTGCGCCGACGTGCGAAGCGCCTCGCTCGTCCACAATCCGGTGTGGACCGACAAGGTGCCGTCGGCGAGCCTGACCATGACGACGTCCAGGGGCACCGGGCGGTGGACCGGCGAAATCCGGTCGGCCTTTAGGATGAGGACGGTTCGATCCTCGTCGGCCAGATGAGCAACTGCCGCCTCGGCGGCATCGCGCTCCCATAATGCAGTCTCGTTACGAAGGATTCCGAGCGAGTCGCACAGCTCTCCGTTGGACCTGACGTGCGCATGGCCAAGGAGGGTGAAATTATTGTTCGCGAGCCATCTCAGGAGAGCGGCGCTTTCGCTGTCCCGCTCGTCGAGCGAATCGGCATCGGCTTTCATCTCGCCGAGCATCGCGCGCCAGTCCGTAACTGCGGCACGGACGTCCGAAAGCACGCGTTTGAGCTGCTTCACCAGCTCCTGCCGACCACGGGCGTCGGCCCGGTCGAGCTCGATGTAAATGATCGACTCGGGCTCGCCTTCGCCGATCTTCTCGATGCGCCCGTCCTTGTCCCGGGTCACTCTCACGATCGGGTGGAGGAGCCGGTAGATGGCAAGGTCGCGTGCGGCGACCGCGCCGGTGACGCTGTCGACCAGGAACGGCATGTCCTCGTTGATCGCGACCAGCCGCATTCGCCGGCGGCCGACCTCGCCGCCGGTGGATTCGATCCTAATCGCGGTCGTTTGCGGCGCTCGCACTGCGGCTGTGGCGGCGATGAACTCGGCGGCTTCCCGGGCGCGCTTGCGGTCGAACCCTTCCGTCTCGCCCGGGAGCGCGTTGACGGTCAGTGCTTCACGAATGGATTCGACCAGCGTTTTCGGCAGGCGCGGCTGGGCCGTCATGTGGATATCTGCTCCGCCATCCTGGTCGCTTATTCGGGCGGCGTATAGCCGCCGCGTCATGGCGGCGACAAGGACGTAGCTTAAGTCTTTTTCGGATGCAGCCTTAAGCTGCGGCGCGCCTGATCGCCCGTTCGACGAGCGCTTTGTCGTCAACGATGGCAATCGCTTCATGGCGGCCGTCGCCGGTACGGCGGGTGACCACCAGTGCGAATTCCTCGTCACCGCTGATGTCGCTCAGCGATAGCGGTTGTGCCGACCTGAGAAGCTCGCGCGCCCTTTGGGCGGCGGATTCGACCTTGCTCTCGGGCCGGCGAGCCTGGCGTTCGGCGGCGACCAGCGCCTTCAGCCCGCCCGCCTGCGCTCCGATGAAGGCGACGAAGCCGTGAAAACCGATGCTCATCCGCTCGGCGTAGGACAGAGCGGCTGCAAATTCGGTGAGCCGCGCCTTGTTGTAATCCACGCCGAACACGAGCTTGACGATCGGAGTCATCGGCGCCCGCGCCTGCGCCTTCACGCCCGATTCCTCGAGCAACTCGGCATAATCCCCGGGCTCGGCTTTGCTGGCGATCGCGAAATCATGGGCGCGGCCAAGAGCGCGGTATAAGGAGTCGCGGCTGCGCCCATCCGCCTCCCGGACTTCAGCGGCGCATTCGCGAGCCGCCCAAAGCCTGTCAGCGAGGCCGGCGTTGTCGTCGAGCTCGATCTCGGGAAGCGCGATCTCCACAGGCTCGATTTCGGGAGCGTCATGCTCGGCGGCAAAAGGTACCGCCAGCTCGGCCGCTGCCTCGACAGGTTCGATCGGCTCTTCTTCCTGCTCCACTTCGAGGTACGGCTGCGCGGCCTGGGGAGCTTGCGCCTGCTCGCCGCTAACCGTCTTCCAGTTGATCACCCCGTAGATGAAATCGATGGTGTCGCCGTCGGACGAGAAGGGCATCAATATCCCGCGGTAACAGATGTTGTCGCCGCGCTGGTTTTCGAACTCGGCCTCGAAGCCGACCGGCGCGCGATTGGCGATGATCTGCATATAATGGTCGGTCAGCCGCGACAGCAAAGAGCGGCTGGGGACGTCGGCGATCGACCGGACCTCGTCGTCGAGATCGCACTCTGCGCGGATGGCGGTCCCGATATAAGGGGTGGCGGGGTTGTTGCGGCCGCTGGTGAAGTCGAGCAGGACGCTGTGGTTGGCGAAATCCTTGAGATCGCCCGGCTCGAGGTCCTCGATCGACGGATAATCGCGGCCGTCGAGCAGCGAGACCCAGTGATTATAGGCGCGAACGTGCATCCGGCGCTCGTCGGTGCCGATCTCGATCGCCACCGTCTCCTCGTGAGACGATTCTTCCGAAGGCTCGACGTCACTCGGAATCTCGCGATAGCTGTCCATCGAAAGGGCCCCACTACTCCACTTCTGGACGAGAGATGGCCGATAGCGGGTTACCAAAGCGTTAAGCATATTCTCCTGCAGCATGACCCAAGCCCGCTTGCCCCGCTCCCTGGCCGCTGGTAGGGCGGCGCCCGCTAAGGACCCTCGGGCCCGCGGCGTTTCTTGCGCCACAAGCCGCTTTAGCTCAGCTGGTAGAGCACATCATTCGTAATGATGGGGTCACAGGTTCGAGTCCTGTAAGCGGCACCAGGCCTTCCACAGGCAAAATCTGGCGTTCCAGGCGAACAGCCGAAAACCTCAGTGCGCAGTTTGGGTAAGGTTTGGGGGCAGTTGGATGGAACCCCGGCGCGTCCATTGGCTCAGTGCTAAAACCGCAGATTCATCGAATAAGCAATAGAGGGTGGTCGTTGACCCTTGGTTCGTACTCAGCGAGTGTCAGCCAACAGGCTGCGATGATCCTGCGGGGGGCGACGTGATCGGAGAATTAGTTAGTGACAAGGCTGCACGGACGGCCGAATTCAAGCGCCGCAACGCGCGCTTCGTTGCCAAGACAATCAACGAAAGCCAACTAAAAGTCTTCGAGGAACAGGGCTGGGAGTTTGTAGCTAACCTCAAATCAGGCCCAAAGGTCAGAAAAACCAAGAGTCACGACGAGATCCTGGAAAACGACTTCTGGGCGATACTGTATCATTTTGGCTACAAATCATTAAACGCGGGGAGAAAGTTTACAATTGAAGTTACGCAACACGGCGGCAAGTCCATTCGCAAACAGATAGATGTGTTCGCTTATGACGATGAGACGATAATAGTAGCCGAATGTAAGTCTGCTGGTGATCGCCGCAAGTGGAGCTTGCAAAAAGATCTCGGAGAGTTTGAGGCAAACAAAAAACCTATAGCACGAGCTCTCGCTGCGTCGCTCGGCGATCCTCTAACAAAAAAGATCATATGGCTATTCGTAACGCGCAATATCGAATGGGCGCAGAATGACAGAGCACGCGCAGCAGAGTTTAACATACGTGTGATCACCGAAAGGGAGATGCGGTATTTTTCGGAAATCGCAAAGCGGCTCGGGCCTTCAGCACGCTTTCAGTTCCAGGCGGAATACCTGGCAAAGACTAAAATACCTGCCCTAAAAGACGTAACTGTGCCCGCACTCAAAACGAAGCTTGGTGGGACGTGGGCGTATTTTTTTGTTGCTCCACCAAGGAAGATACTACCAATCGCATTCGTCAATCATAGGGATCTTCGGGATCCCGAAACAGCTCCAAGCTACCAGAGATTGATCACTCGCCAGCGTTTGCAGGGCGTCGCTAAATTCGTGAAAGAAGGTGGGTACTTCGCTAACGCATTGCTGCTCAATTTTAAGGCGCCTGTTAACTTCGACCGAGCAGCACCTGAAACACCGGACGGAACAACTCTTGGCACGCTCACTCTTCCGAATACATACAAGTCGGTTTGGG
>JACDCV010000205.1 GCA_013817375.1 Sphingomonas sp. | reverse complement strand
CCCGGATCAGGCCGTCGTCCCCGGCCATTGCCGCTTGCTCCTCTTGCGGAAAGCGGGCGATCACCGAGCGCACATAATCGGGATCGCATCGGCACCCTTTCGACAGCGGCAGCGGCTCCAGCGTTCGCACCTCCGCTTCCTCGTGGAACAGGCGCCAGGCCATGTCATCGAGCGGCAGGTCCGGGTCGGTCAGCTCATGGTCCTTGATCGACCCCGCAAGGACCGCGACGTGCGGCCAGTCGGGATGGTCGAGCCGGGCGTGAAGCCGGTCCCGCCCCTCCTCGCCTTCCGGCAAATGCTGGAACAACAGGCCTCCCGCGCTCCAGCCGCCGCCGCGCTTTTCGGCCGCAAGCCTGACGATGCTCGGGATCTGCTCCGACTGGGCGAAAAAGCTCTCGGCCGCGCGTGCCAGGCTCTCGCCTTCCAGGGGAACGATGCCCTGGTAGCGCTCGTCCATCTCGGGATGGTCGAAAGTGATCGCCAGATAGCCCTTGCCGAACAAGGCGAACAAAGTCGGGTTGGGGCCCACCTCGGCGAGCCGCTGGGGATCGTGACGGACATAGCCGCGAAGCTGGCCGCCCAGATAGTCGCACACCAGAAGGTCGATGGCGCCATTCTCGGTCTGCGCCTGGACGGTGATCTGGCCCCCGGGCTCCTTGAGCATGGTGCCAAGCAAGGCCGTCATCACCAAGGCTTCGGCGAGAAGCCGTTCGATCAGCGGCGGGTAGCCGTGGTTGGCCAGAATTGCATCCACAGCCGGCCCCAGACGCGCCAGCCGGCCGCGGGTGTTGCGCGCCGGAATGGTAACGCCAAGGGCGACGTCGGTGCTCAGCGGATTGGTCGCCATCGCGGCTAGATAGGAAGGAGCTGTCGGCGGGACAACAATCCTCCCCGCTCGCGGGGAGGTGGCAGGCCGAAGGCCTGACGGAGGGGGGCTGGAGCCTTGCACGACGCCCCCTCCACCACTCCGCTACGCTGCGCGGTCCCCCTCCCCGTCCCGGGGAGGATTAAGCTGCCGCCGCGGGCACCTCATAGTCCGCCGCCGCCGCCGACAGCCTCTCGACGAACTCGCGAACATGGGTCTCGTCGATGTTGAGCGGCGGCAGCACCCGCATCACATTGTCGCCGGCAGCGACGGTCAGAAGTCCTCGGCTCCGAAGCCAGTTCACGAAGGCCCGGCTGTCGCTCTTCATCTTGATTCCCAGTATCAGGCCCATTCCGCGAACGCTTTCGAAAAGATGGTCGTGGTTGGGGATCATCTGCTCGAGCGCCGAACGAAGCCGCTCGCCGGTCTGGCGGACCTGGCCCAGGAACTCCTCGTTCGCGACTATGTCGAACACCGCCTGTCCCGCGGCCATCGCCAGCGGGTTTCCGCCATAGGTCGATCCGTGGGTTCCGATCACCATCCCGGCAGCCGCTTTTTCCGTCGCCAGGCAGGCGCCGAGCGGAAAGCCTCCGCCAATACCCTTGGCCGAGGCCAGGATGTCGGGCGCAATGCCGTATTGCTCATAGGCATAAAGCGTTCCTGTGCGCGCGACCCCGCACTGCACTTCGTCGAACACCAGCATCAGGTCCTTTTCGTCGCAGGCCTTGCGAAGCCCGGCGATGAATTCCTTGCTGGCCGGGCGGATTCCGCCCTCGCCCTGCACCGGCTCGACCAGGAAGCCGGCCGTGTTGTCGTCGATCGCCGCCAGCGCGGCTTCCAGATTGTCGAACTCGACGACCTTGAAGCCGGGCAGAAGCGGGGCGAAGCCGTCGCGAAGCTTCTCCTGGTTGGTGGCGCTGATCGTCGCCATCGTCCGCCCGTGGAAGGCGTTTGAAAAGGTGATCAGCGCATTCTTGTGCGCATTGCCCTTGGCGTGGTGGTACCGGCGTGCGGTCTTGATCGCGCATTCCACCGCCTCGGCGCCCGAATTGGTGAAGAAGACGGTATCGGCGAAGGTGAGGTCGACCAGCCGCTGAGCGAATGCTTCGCCTTGCGGCGACCCGTAGAGGTTGGACACGTGCATCAACGTCGCCGCCTGCTCCTGGATCTTTTTGGTCAGATGCGGATGCCCGTGGCCGAGCAGATTGACCGCGATCCCGGCGGCGAAGTCGAGGTATTTCTCGCCGTTCTCGCCATAGAGATATGGCCCTTCTCCGCGGACCGGCCGCACGTCGCAGCGCGGATAGACGGGCATGAGCGGAGTGATGGCCATGGCCGGCGATCCTTTCGAATGAAGCGAAGTCGAGTGCGGCGGGCCGCGGAGCGCGGGCTATAGCCAGAGGCCCGAAAAAGGAAAAGCGCGGCGAGTTTCCCTGCCGCGCCTTCCTCATCTCCCGCTATTGCGGCGAGTGGGGCCGGGTTACCAGCGGTAGCCCCACTGGCGACCGTCACGGACATCGCGTGCAAGCCGGTACTCGAGGCGAGCAACCCGCCGCTGGACGGTGTACATCTCCCGCTGCGAAAGACCGCGGCCGTCACGGGCGTTGCGATAGAAGCGACGCTCGATCTGACGCGCTTCGCTAATCCGGTTTTGATATTCGTTACGCGATATCATCCGGTTCTGAGCGAGGCGGCGGATTTGGTACTGGATCCGGTCGATCCTGACCTTCACCTGCCGCGCCTGGGCGAACCTCGCATTGCCATAATGCTGGCGGTACGAATTGTGCCCATAAGCCTGAGGCTGCGGATAGGCGTTCTGATAGCTATAGCTATAAACCGCCTGCGGTTGCGGAAACCACTGCGCCGAAGCCGGCGCCGCGATTGCAATTGTCGAGGCCGCGGCCGCGAGGGAAATAAGATAGTTACGCATAGTGGCTCTCCTTTCGAGCGTTATTCACTCTTATCGCATATCCGCCCTGAGAAATGGCTGAACACCGCGGTTATCGGCGGTTCACGATGCGCAACGAAAAGGCGCGCCGAAATGTCTCGACGCGCCTCTTTTGATGTTCCGCTCGACGGATCAGTCGTCGTCGCGGTCGCGGCCCCGGCGGCCGTCCCTACGGTCGTCGTCGTCGTCGT
>JACDCV010000204.1 GCA_013817375.1 Sphingomonas sp. | reverse complement strand
GCGTTGCCGCGAGCTGACCAAATATGGGATCGAGATCGAAGTCCTCGACGGCGAGGCGATGAAGAAACTCGGGATGGGCGCTCTCCTTGGTGTTGCCCAGGGCTCGGTCCGCGACGCCCGGCTCCTCGTCTTGCGCTGGAACGGCGGCAAGGAGGGTGAGGCGCCGGTCGCGTTCGTCGGCAAGGGCGTGACCTTCGACACCGGCGGCATCTCGATCAAGCCGGCCCAGGGCATGGAAGCGATGAAATGGGATATGGGCGGCGCCGGCGCGGTTGCGGGAGCGTTCAAGGCGCTCGCGATGCGCAAGGCAAAGGCGAATCTCATCGGGATCTGCGGGCTTGCCGAGAACATGCCATCGGGCAATGCGCAGCGGCCGGGCGACGTGGTGACGAGCATGTCCGGGCAGACGATCGAGGTCATCAACACCGATGCCGAAGGGCGGCTCGTTCTTGCCGACGCGATCACTTATGTTCAGCGCACCTACAAGCCGACGACGATCATCGACCTTGCAACGCTCACGGGCGCGATCCTGATCAGCCTGGGCCACGAATATGGCGGCCTGTTCACGCCTGATGACGAGCTTGCCGGACAGCTTCTCGAAGCGAGCAAGGAGAGCGGCGACAAATTGTGGCGGATGCCGCTGGCGGAGTCGTTCGACCGGTTGATCGATTCGCCCATCGCCGACGTGAAGAACGTCGGCCCGCGCGAAGGCGGCTCGATCACCGCCGCCCAGTTCATCAAGCGCTTCGTCGATGACAAGGTGAAATGGGCCCATCTGGACATCGCCGGCATGGTCTGGGCCGACAAGGCCGACACCACCTACGACAAGGGCGCAACCGGCTTCGGGGTCCGGCTTCTCGACCAGTTCGTAGCCGATAATCTGGAGGGCTGATCTTTCCGGTGCGGGTCGACTTCTATCAGCTCGGTGCCTCGCCCATCGAGCAGGTGATCGCCAGCCTCGCCGGCAAGCTGCTCGGCGATGGCGAGCAGCTCCTCATCGTCGCTGAAGATGATGCGCTTCTCGCCCGGCTGGACCGCGCCCTTTGGGATCAGGGCGCGACCGACTTCCTCCCTCACGGCGTCGCCGGAGGAGCCGAAGATTCGCGCCAGCCGGTGCTGTTGTCGCCGACCGCCGATCCTTCGAACCTTGCGCGGAACATGATCATCGCCGACGGCAAGTGGCGCGAGGCGGCGCTCGGGTTCAACCGCGCTTTCTATCTGTTCGACAGCAGCACCGTCGACGAGGCGCGCTCCGCCTGGCGTTCACTTGCCGGTCGCGACGGCGTCGAGCGGCATTATTGGACGCAGGAGAACGGCCGCTGGGCCGAAAAAGCCAGGGATACCGCCACGTCCGGGTAAATACGCTGTATTGACAGAGTAACACAGTGATCGTAATTTGCCCTCAAAGAGAGGGGCAATTCTCATGTACAGCCAGAACGATTTGGATGAAGCGGTATCCGCAGGCGCGATCAGCGCGCAATCGGCGGCCTCGCTTCGCAACTTCATCGCAACACAGCGTTCCGCACCGACCGTCGATGAAGAGCAATTCCGGTTCATCACCGGCTTCAACGACATCTTCGTCTCGATCGCAGCGGGTATCCTGCTGCTCGCGGTCGGCTGGATCGGGCAGTGGCTGGGAACCTCGCTCGGGCTTGGCGTGGACGGGGATGGCCCGTCGTTTTTGGCCCCCGCGGCAGTCGCGGCGACGAGCTGGGGCCTGGCCCTGTTTTTCACTGCCAGGCGCCGGATGGCCTTGCCGTCGATCCTCCTGCTGCTCGCGTTCGTCGGTGCTTCATTCGCCACCGCCGCATTCGCTCTGGTGCTCGTGATCGGCCCCGCCGCTCTCGACAACAACCCGCAGATGGGAGGCGTTCTTGGCGCGGTGGCCGGCCTCGTCGCGGCGGCCGGAGCGTGGCTCCACTGGAAGCGGTTCCAGGTCCCGATCACGGTGGCGGCCGGAGCTGCCGCGGTTGCCGCGATCGCCGTCGGACTGATGCTGGCGGCCCTGGGCGAGAGCTTCGAAGACTCGCGCAACCTCATTCTAGGCTTCGTCCTTACGCTCGGTATCGGCATCTTCTTCGTCGCGATGCGCTGGGATTCCTCGGATCCGGCGCGGCTCACCCGCCGTTCCGACGTCGCCTTCTGGCTCCATTTGCTTGCAGCGCCGATGATCGTCCACCCCGTCTTCACTCTGCTCGGGCTGAACGACGGCAATGCGACGATCGGCGAGGGGCTGGTGGTAGTGCTGCTCTACGTCGTGATCGGGCTTGCCGCGCTTGCAATCGACCGCCGCGCATTGCTCGTCTCGGCGCTCGCCTATGTGCTTTTCGCGTTGAACGAGATGTTCAAGCAATTCGGAGCGATCGAGCTCAACATCGCGCTCACGGCGCTGGTGATCGGCTCGGCGCTGCTTCTTCTCTCGGCCTTCTGGCACCAGGCGCGCGAGGCGGTGGTACGGCCGCTTCCCGAAGGCCTTCGCGCCAAGCTGCCGGTGCTCGACCGGACTGTGCTGGCTAGCCAACCAGCCGCATGAGCCGCCGCTCGACCGGGGCGAGGACTGCCGCAAGGTCGTTGCCCCGCTTGAGCAATTGCCCATGCTCGCCAACCAGAGCGAACACCCCCTGTTTCAGCCGAAGCTCGGGGCGTTTCTCGACCCGAATCTCCGGCCGCTCGGTGTAGCGCCTGAACGCTGCGAAAACCGCACAATCGGGGTGGTGACCAAGCGCATAGTCGCGCCAATGGCCCGCCGCGACCATCCGGCCGTACAGATCCATGATCCGCATCAGCTCGCGACGGTCGAAGGTGGCTATTGGTCGCCGGTCCCGGCGAAGCGGGAACGGCGCGACGACGCTCAAGCGCTTTTTGCCTTCGACTGCCGCTCGGCCGGCTTGCTTGAGCGAAGCTCGTTGCGAAGCTCCTCGATCTGCTTCTCCAGCTCAAGGATCCTGACCCGCATCGGGTCGACGTCCTCGGCGCACGGCGTGCCATAAGGGAGGAAGCCGGGACTGTAGTGG
>JACDCV010000051.1 GCA_013817375.1 Sphingomonas sp. | reverse complement strand
ACGAGTTCCACCTCGCCGCCACCGCCCAGAACCTCCGCAAAATGGCCAAGCTGCTCCCGATGCCGGCACCGGCAATGGCAGGGTGAAGCGGAACGCCCCCGCTCGCCCGCCATCCTGACCACCATCGAGTCTAGTCTCGGACGAGTTTTTCAACACAATCGACCCAAAGCGGACATCAGACCTACGGCAGTCATCTTTTGTTGGTATTTAATCCGCCGCACTGGTTCGGGCGCGCTACACGTTGATGGAGATCATGAGTGAGATGGCATTTTGCCCGCGTTGCCGCCGCCCTTTCGTTCATTGCGTCTCCATCGTTCGCGACTGCCCATCCACAACCTGCAACCCGTCAGCAGGCTGAGCAACCATCGGCGGACACCGACGATGAGATTATCGTCACTGGACGTCGACTATCTTTGGTTGGTGAGGCGATTTCCGCCTCCGAGGGCGTGATCGGACGGCAGGAAATCGACGCCCGCCCACTACTTCGCGCCGGAGACTTGCTGGAATTCGTACCAGGATTGGTCGCCACCCAACATTCGGGCAGCGGCAAGGCCAATCAATATTTCCTTCGTGGGTTCAATCTCGATCACGGCACCGACTTCGCAACATTTGTTGACGCCATGCCAGTCAACATGCGCACGCATGGTCACGGCCAAGGCTGGACTGACCTCAACTTCCTTATCCCCGAAGCGATCGAGCAGATTCGTTATCGCAAAGGGACCTACTACGCAGACGTCGGCGATTTTTCCTCCGCCGGGTCGGCACGTTTCGAGCTTGCCGACACCTTGCCGCGCGGGGTTGCCGAAATAACCGCAGGCGCGTTCGGCTACCGTCGGGGTGTACTTGTAAAATCAATCAAGATGGGCGGCGGGGACTTGCTGTTCGGTGGCGAGATACAGACGTTCGACGGACCTTGGGATGACATTGACGAGGACGTGAAAAAGAAAGTCGGGCTGCTCAAGTATAGCGGCACCGTCGGAGCGGGCCGCGCCCATGTTACGCTGATGGCCTACGACAACGACTGGAACTCGCCCGACCAGATACCGCAGCGAGCGGTCGAGCAGAATATGATCTCGCGGTTCGGGTCGATCGACACCACAGTCGGCGGCGAGGCGTCGCGCTATAGCATTTCAGGCGGATGGTCGGGCACCGCGCTTAGCGGGAGATTGAGCGCCGAAGCCTATGCAATCCAATCGAGCCTCAATTGTTTTCCAACTTCACCTATTTTCTCGACGACCCGGTCAATGGTGATCAGTTCCGCCAGGTTGATGACCGCCGAATCTACGGTTTTGAATTGTCGCAGCAGTGGTCGCAGGGCCGCAGTCGTTGGCGGATAGGCATTGAGGGCCGATACGATGACATCGGGCGGGTCGGCCTGTTCCGGACGAAACAGCGTCAGCCGGTTAGCACCGTCCGCGAAGATGCGGTGAAAGAGGGGAGCCTCGGCTTGTTCGCGAGCAACGAACACACGTTTAGCGACAAAGTCCGGACGTACCTCGGGCTGCGCTATGACTATTTCGACTTCAGGGTGGACGCCAAGTCTCTGCTCGAAAATTCAGGCAAGGCGAATGACGACAAGCTCTCGCTAAAGGGCAGCGTCATTTTCAAGCCGCTCACTCCGCTGGAAGTCTATCTCAGCCTTGGCCAAGGTTATCACTCCAATGATGCGCGAGGCACGACTATCCGGATTGACCCAGTTTCTGGAGATCCGGCTGACACGGTCGATCCCCTGGTGGCATCTAAAGGCGGCGAACTGGGGGCACGGCTGTTTCTGAGCGACAAGCTTCAGGCGACGGTCGCCGCCTGGACGCTTCGGCTGGATTCCGAGCTGCTGTTCGTAGGCGACGCGGGCAATACCGAGGCCAGCCGGCCAAGCCAGCGCGATGGCCTCGAGTTGGGCCTGTATTATTTTGGGAGCAAGAACCTCAGCGCCGAGGTCGAGGCGTCATTCACCCGGTCCACGTTTTCAGATGAGGACCCGACCGGCAACAATATCCCTGGATCGATCCCACTGGTGATCAGCGGTGGCATCACCGCCAATACCGACAGCGGCTGGCTAGCCACGGCTCGCCTGCGCTATTTTGGCAAATATCCATTGATCGAGGACGGGGGCGTCAAGTCCGACGGCTCGTTTCTCGTAAATCTGCGCGCTGGCCGCGAATGGGGACCGTTCGGCGTGTTCCTGGACGTCTTCGATCTGCTCGATAGCAGCGATCATGACGTTGATTATTTCTACGCCTCGCGGCTTCCCGGCGACCCCGCGGAAGGCGTTGAGGACATTCATTACCACGTCTTCCAGCCTCGTAGCGTGAGGGCTAGCTTGCGTTACTCATTTTGAGGGGCCAGCCGCTTTCGGTTCTCTGACGAATGCCTGCTTTTCCACCCACTGCGGACGTTAGCGGCTGACCGGGGCCGACTGATGCCGACCCGGGCGCTACTGAGAATGGTTGTTACTGTTCAAAAGCTTAGCGGAGCTGACAACATCGACTCCGACTAGTAAGTTCAAACCGGCCAGGCAGAAGGGGTCACAATCATGGACGAGCTTGGCCCGCAACCGGTTCGGCTTTTCGACAGCTTTGGCATCGTTCCCCGGGTGATCCGTTTTTTCGTGTTGGAGAAGGACATCGACATCCCGCGGTACGAGGTGGACCTGCTGCTCGGCGAAAACCGCGATCCAGAATTCCTTAAGCTCAATCCTTCGGGGCAGACGCCCGCGCTGGAGCTGAGTGATGGCACGATTATTTGCGAAGGGCCCGTCATCTGTGAATTTATCGAAGAAATATTTCCGGCGCCGCCGCTGATCGGACGGACGAGCAGGGACCGCGCGATCACTAAAATGTGGTGGCGCAGGGTCGAGCTAAACATCTGCCAGCCGATGATCCTGGGCTTCTACTATGGCGAAGGCATCGAGACCTATCGCACGAGAATGCGGTGCATCCCCGAAGCGGCGCAGGGAATGAAGGAGCGCGGCCAAGACGGAATGCGCTGGCTCAACGGACTGCTCAGAGGCGAGTGGATCGCGGGGCCGTCGTTCACCGTCGCCGATATCCACTTGTTCTGCTTCCTCGACGACCTCGTGGAGAAAGGGCAGGACATTCCCAGCGAGTGCGACGCGCTGAGGTCGTGGCGTGAACGCGCCGGCAATCGCAAGGCGGCGGAGATGAGTATGTGGCGCTGGCGTTCTGCGGCAACGCCCGCGGAAAGCCCGGTCGTGAGCTCCTAGCGGGGCGCAAGCGACTGCACGCGATTTCGCGCTCCGTCGAGCATTTGCAGGAAGCGCGCATTGGCGCGGACCGAGTCCCAGCCGGGGTCGAGTTCCAGTAGCCGAAGATGGGGCCGGAGCGTCGCTGCTTCGGCGAAGGGCTCGAGAACGGTGAGCCCTTCGGCGGCGTCATCGAGCAAGGACACGAGCGTGGAACCCAGGCTGTAGCGCATTGCCAAATTCCCCGGATCGACGTTCAAAGCCTTGCGGATCCAGCGTTTCGCGCGGTCAGCCTCACCGAGCGCGGCAAGACCGCTGGCGACCGACGCAAAGGCACCGCCGCTTCTTGGATTGGAGACGATCACCACCTCGCCGCGCTTGACCGCCACCTGAGCGGCGCGCTGCATGCCCGCGGTATCGCCGACCGCTCTGTAGCAGAAGATCAGCATCGCGGCGCTCGCGTGGTCGTGCGCCATCGCCGTGGCCGCCTTCTCGAAGAACGGGATCGCTTTTTGCACTTGGCCACGCCGAAACAGCGCTTGGCCGGCCTCGCAATTGGCTTCCCATGAGATGTCGTCGAGAGCGAGTGCGGTCTCGATCGCCGCCTGGCATTTGTCGTCGTCGCCTTGCTCCTCGAAGCGGCGGGCGCGCGCGCAATGGGGCTGCGGCAACCGGGGGTCGATTGCAAGTGCCCGTTCGGCCGCGACCAGGGGATCGACCGTCCGGCCATGCCAGAGCCGCAGCTCCGCTTCGGCGAGAGCAAGCAGCGCCCAGGCGCCCGCGTAGTTCGGATCGACGCGCGTGGCATCGGTGCAGAGCTGCACGACCTCGTCAGTCCATCGCTGATCGCCGGCCTTGCCACTTAGCCAGATAGCGCGCGCCTTGAGGTATATGTCATAGGCCTGCGTATCGTTGGTGGCGCGCTCTTCGATCGCCGCCCTTTCGCCCGGCAGCAGGGTCAGCTGAAGAGACTCCACGATCGCATGCGAGATTTCATCCTGGATCTCGAACACGTCGGTGAGCTCGCGATCGTAGCGTTCCGCCCAGACGTTGTGCGTGGTCGACGCATCGATCAGCTGGACCGAAATCCGCAGCTGCGTGGCTGACTTGCGGACGGTGCCTTCCAGGATGTGAGTCACTCCGAGTTCCAATGCGACCTGCTTCGCGTCGATCGTTTGGCCCTTGTGCGCGAAGGCCGTACTTCGTGGGATGACCGCGAGCGCCGAGACTTTCGACAGGTCGGTAATCACGTCGTCGGTGATGCCGTCGCTGAAATAATCCTGCTCGGCATCCGGGCTCATGTTCTTGAACGGGGCGACGAACACGATCGGCAGTCGAGCGGCTGCCTGAAGCCGCGGCTCTGACGATCCGGCTGAGCCATCTTTGCCGGTGCTTAGCTTTGTCTGGATAACGCGAATCAGGGCATCGAACGGACGCTCGGCCGACTGCCAGCCCGCGATGTCGATGGCTTGGTACTGGCGAAATCCAAGCGGCGGCCTGCACCCGTCCAGGAGCGCCGGCACGAGGCATCCTTGTTCTACGCCCTGGGCGGCCTCGTCTTTCACCCATGCCGACTCAATGGAGGCGGTGGACCAAAGGACCAGCACCACATCCGCGCTTTGCAGTGCCGCTTCGATTTCTCCCGCGAATCGCGATCCCGCGCTGATGTGCCTGTCCCACCAGACCTCAAGACCAGCCTCTTCGAGCGCGTCAGCAACTATTTGTGCCGCAGCGGCATTTTCGCGCGCATAGCTGACAAATATTTTCGCCATTTCTCCTCTATGAAGCACATCGGTGGTCTTGCAACGATCCCGATTGCGAGGGCGTCGAACAGCCTTCCTTGCCGTACCTGCGGAGCGGTCCAGTCGCTGTGCGAGTATCCGCTTTCTACCCAAAGCAGACAGTGGGTGTGGCCGGGGCCGACTGTTGCCGCCGCCATCACATCGGCGTCCGACCTGGTCTCGGCGTGCCTTTCCGCTTTTTTAGAGAGCAGAGCGCCACGTGAACGGCGGGATCGCGATGCTATGGCGTCAACCCGGATCAAGGCCGGGTTACCAATCCGCGGAACCTTGTTCACCCGCCTGCGCCACCTATATCGCCAGCGAAATCAAAACTCCGGCTGCTCGTGAGCGAGGGCCGAGGACAGGGGCGAAGAGGGACTTATGGCGAAAGTGATTGGTATCGACCTTGGCACCACCAACAGCTGTGTTGCTGTGATGGAAGGCGGCAAGCCCAAGGTGATCGAGAATGCGGAAGGCGCTCGCACCACCCCGTCGGTGGTCGCGTTCACCAAGGACGGCGAGCGCCTCGTCGGACAGCCGGCCAAGCGCCAGGCCGTCACCAACCCCGACAATACGGTGTTCGCGGTCAAGCGGCTGATCGGCCGCCGTTTCGACGACCCGATCACCAAGAAGGACACCGAGCTGGTTCCCTATACGATCGTCAAGGGATCGAACGGCGACGCGTGGGTTCAGGCGGGCGGCAAGGACTATAGCCCGTCACAGATTTCCGCCTTCATCCTGCAGAAGATGAAGGAAACCGCCGAGGCCTATCTCGGCGAGACCGTTACCCAGGCGGTCATCACGACCCCGGCCTATTTCAACGACGCCCAGCGCCAGGCGACCAAGGACGCGGGCCAGATTGCCGGGCTTGAAGTGCTTCGGATCATCAACGAGCCGACCGCTGCCGCGCTCGCCTACGGGCTCGACAAGCAGGACGGCAAGACGATCGCCGTCTACGACCTTGGCGGCGGGACGTTCGACATATCGATCCTGGAGATCGGCGACGGCGTGTTCGAGGTGAAGTCGACCAACGGCGACACCTTCCTCGGCGGCGAGGATTTCGACGCCAAGATCGTCGAATATCTCGCCGACCGATTCAAGGCGAAGGAGGGCATCGACCTTCGCAGCGACCGGCTCGCTCTCCAGCGGCTGAAGGAAGCCGCCGAAAAGGCAAAGATCGAATTGTCTTCGGCTTCGACGACCGAGATCAACCAGCCGTTCATCACCGCTCGGATGGAGGGTGGCCAGACCACTCCGCTTCACCTTGTCGAGACCATCACCCGGGCCGACCTCGAGAAACTGGTCGGCGATCTGGTCGAGCGGACTCTCGAGCCGTGCCGAAAGGCGCTCAAGGATGCGGGCATGGAGGCGAAGGACATCGCCGAGGTCGTCCTCGTCGGCGGAATGACGCGAATGCCGCGGGTCCGCGAAGTGGTGAAGGAGTTCTTCGGCAAGGAGCCGCACACCGGCGTCAACCCCGATGAGGTGGTGGCGATGGGCGCTGCGATCCAGGCCGGCGTTCTTCAGGGCGACGTCAAGGACGTGCTTCTTCTCGACGTTACCCCGCTCAGCCTTGGGATCGAGACCCTTGGCGGTGTTTTCACCCGGATGATCGATCGCAACACCACCATCCCGACCAAGCGAAGCCAGGTCTTCTCGACCGCTGACGACAACCAGAATGCGGTCACGATCCGGGTCTTCCAGGGCGAGCGCGAGATGGCGGCCGACAACAAGGTGCTCGGCCAGTTCGACCTTGTCGGAATCCCGCCGGCGCCGCGCGGAGTGCCGCAGGTCGAAGTCACGTTCGACATCGACGCCAACGGGATCGTCAACGTGTCCGCCAAGGACAAGGGCACCGGCAAGGAACAGCAGATCCGGATCCAGGCGTCCGGCGGCCTTGCCGACGATGACATCGAGAAGATGGTCAAGGAAGCTGAGCAGTTCGCCGAGGAAGACAAGAAGCGGCGGGCAGGGGCCGAGGCCAAGAACAATGCGGAAAGCCTCATCCACTCGACCGAAAAGCAGCTTCAGGAGCATGGCGACAAGGTCGATGCTTCGGTGAAGTCGGAGATCGAGACGGCATTGTCGGAAGCCAAGCAGGCGGTCGAAGGCGGCGATGCCGACCAGATGACCGAGAAAACCAATGCGCTCGCGCAGGCGGCGATGAAGCTTGGCGAGGCGATGTACAAGGCGCAGCAGGCCGAAACCGAGGCCGCTGCGGGCCCCGATGCGGGCCAGGATGCCGGAACCTCGCCGCCGCCGACCGAAGAAGAGGATGTCGTCGACGCCGAATTCTCCGAAGTCGACGAAGAAAACAAAAGCTGATGACGGTGCCGGCCCGACAGCCGGCGCCTAGCCGGGGACCATGATGGCGGAGCAGGATTATTATGAGCTGCTGGGCGTCACCCGCGGCGCCGATTTGCACATGATCAAGTCCGCCTATCGGACGCTTGCCAAGGAATGCCACCCGGACCGCCACAATGGCTGCACTCAGCAAGAAGCGAAGTTCAAGGCGATCAGCGAGGCCTATGACTGCCTTCGCGACCCGCAGAAGCGCGCGGCTTATGACCGGTTCGGCAAAGCTGCGTTCCAGAATGGCGGCGGCGGCCAGGATCCGTTTGGATCGGCGGGTTTCGACGGCTTCTCCGACATTTTCTCATCGATCTTCGGCGATTTCATGGACCGTTCGGGTGGCGCTCGCGCCAACCCCGCCAGGGGTGCCGACCTCCGCTACGATCTGGAATTGACGCTAGAGGAAGCTTTTGCCGGCCATCAAGCGACGGTGACGGTCGACGCTCTGGCGACCTGCGAAAATTGCGAAGGACGAGGCTGCACCGCGTCGGCCGATTGCGCCCGCAAATGCTCGACCTGTGCCGGAATGGGCAAGGTCAGGGCGCAGCAAGGGTTCTTCGTCGTCGAGCGGGGTTGCCCGACCTGCCGGGGAAGCGGCGAGGTCGTTGCCGACCCGTGCCGCGCCTGCGAGGGCGAGGGCCGCCGGCTGAACAAGCGCAAGCTGACGGTGAAAGTCCCGTCCGGAGTCGATGAGGGCACTCGGATCAGGGTCAGCGGCGAAGGCGAGGCCGGGGTTCGCAACGGACCGAGCGGCGACCTCTACATCTTCGTCCATATGAAACGGCATGCCGTCTACGCCCGCGAGGGAACGACTTTGATTGCCGATTGCCCGGTCACCTTCACGACCGCGGCGCTCGGCGGGTCGATCGCTCTGCCGGGACTCGATGGCAAGAGAATCGAGCTGAAGGTGCCGGCCGGAGTCCAGTCGGGCGAGCAGCTTCGCCAGCGCGGCGCCGGAATGAGCGTGTTGAACGGCCGCGGCCGAGGCGACCTGGTTGCGAGAATCCTCGTGGAGACTCCGACCAAGATGAGCTCGAAGCAGAAGAAGCTGCTCGCCGAGTTCCAGGCAACCGAGACCGGCGACGAATGCCCGGCGTCGAAGGGCTTCTTCAGCCGGGTGAAGGAAATGTTCGGCTAGGCGCAGACCGTGCATTCACGTCATGCTGAACTTGTTTCAGCATCCATCGCGGAGACCTGCTGTGCGGGTGGAGAAATGGACCCTGAAACGAGTTCAGGGTGACGGTTCATTCCTTACCAAATACCCGCTCGAAAATCGTGTCGACTCGCTTGAGGTGATAATCGAGGTCGAACAGCTCCTCGAGCTGGTCCGCCGGCAGCCGCGATGTGACTTGCGGATCCTTCTTGAGAAGTTCGAGCAGCGACAGCTCGCCGTCGGAATCCCAAACCTTCATCGCGTTTCGCTGGACCAGCGAATAGCTGTCCTCGCGGCTCAAGCCGGCCTGGGTGAGCGCCAGAAGCACCCGCTGCGAATGGATGAGCCCGCCCATCCGGTTGAGATTCTTCAGCATTCGTTCCGGATAGACGAGCAGCTTGTCGATCACCTGGGTGAGGCGGGCGAGAGCGAAGTCGAGGGTGATGGTCGCGTCGGGGCCGATGAACCGCTCGACCGACGAGTGGGAGATGTCCCGCTCGTGCCACAGGGCGACATTCTCCATCGCCGGAATAACCGCGCCGCGAACCATCCGCGCAAGGCCGGTGAGATTTTCGGTCAGAACCGGGTTGCGCTTGTGCGGCATCGCCGAGCTGCCCTTCTGGCCGGGCGCGAAATATTCCTCGACCTCGAGCACTTCGGTGCGCTGCAGGTGGCGGATTTCGGTCGCGAGCCGCTCGATCGACGAGGCGATCACCCCGAGAGTCGCGAAGAACATCGCGTGCCGGTCGCGCGGGATTACCTGGGTCGAAACCGGCTCGGGCTTGAGGCCAAGCTCGCTTGCGACATGCTCCTCGACCTCCGGCGGGACATTGGCGAAGGTGCCGACAGCGCCCGAGATCGCGCAGGTGGCGATATCGTCGCGAGCCCGCGCCAGCCGCTCGCGGTTGCGCTCGAACTCCGCATAGGCTTGGGCGAGCTTGAGCCCGAAAGTGACGGGTTCGGCGTGGATTCCATGGCTCCGGCCGATCGTCGGCGTCAGCTTGTGCTCGAACGCGCGGCGCTTGAGGACGCCGAGCAGCCGGTCGAGGTCGGCGAGCAGGATGTCCGCCGACTGCTTCAGCTGGACCGCAAGCGCGGTGTCGAGCACGTCGGAGCTGGTCATGCCCTGGTGGAGCCAGCGCTTCTCGGGGCCCAGTTTCTCGCCGGCCCAAGTCAGGAAGGCGATGACGTCATGTTTGGTGACCGCCTCGATCGCGTCGATCGCGGGGACATCGATCTCGCCGAGCAGATTGTCATCATAGGCCTTGCGGATCACTTTCGCGTCCTTGGCCGGGATCATCCCGATCCGCCCCATCGCCTCGGCCGCGAACACCTCGATCTGCCACCAGATCCGGTAGCGGTTCTCGCTCGACCAGATCGCCGTCATTTCGGGGCGGGAATAGCGGGCTATCATATCAGGCGGCTAGCAGAGGTGTTCCACCGCATCAATTCGGCCCCAGATGTCCGTAGACAGCACGGCCGAAACCTTCACGGGCGAACGTTGTGCGCTAGTTCGGTCCAATTGACATCGGGCACCGGGAGGTACGGCGCATAGAACCTGCCGTGCCTGCTATAGAGCCCTTATACCCAGGTGAACGGCTGATCGAAGATCTCATCGGGCGATCCAACCAGCTTGCGATGGTCCATCTCAGCAAGATCCTGAAGATCGATTGGCTTGCCGTTATTGGCAAGTCCCAGCCACGGCCTGTTGGAATCAACCAGCATCCAACCGCGGCTTGTCTTCACTTCAGTCAGAGCGTGTGAGCGATTGCCGGGGGTAATAAGTGCCTTGAGGGGTGCGGCACTGTCCGCCGGGAGGGCGTAGATCGCAGCATGGCGAGTAGTGAAGCCTGCGACGTTGAGGACCGTCTCGATCGACCGGCTCCTGTCGTAACAGAGACCATGGCCGAGTTGCAGCATGTCGGTCAGTTCGCGCGGCCTGTCGACCGCTATGTCCTTGTCGATCGGGGCGGCAGCAAGAACCTGCCGCTGAATAGCCGCTATGGCCTTGACCTCGGCCGCAAAGTCGGATGGCCTGGAATCAACCCGGGCCTGCTTCAACAGGGCTTGTGCTGCGGCGGCATCAGCAGCCGAAGCCGATTTAGACACGTTGTTGACCGCAGCCGTCGCGACGGCGCTTGCAACCAGAAGCGCGAAAATGGCCAACCGTCGACGCAAAAACATTCTCACTTTCGGCTGCAGTTTGTGCAGTATAGCGGGCGTTCTTTTTTCGCGGTAGCAGGAAGCCCGGGCGCTCGCCACCTCCCGAACCCGGGCTCATCCTGCCAGGTGGGTTCAACGCGGATCCGGACTGCGACTATTGCGTCAAATCAGCCCCAGCGCTCGCATGCTGGTGCGGCCCGACGCGCCGACGATGACATGGTCGTGGATGGCGATCTTCATGTGGCGGGCGGCTTCGACGAGATCCTGTGTGATTCGAATGTCCTGGTTCGACGGTGTCGGGTCGCCGCTTGGGTGGTTGTGGACGATGATGAGCGCGGTCGCGCCGAGCTGGATCGCGCGGCTGATCACCTCGCGGACGTGGACCGAGGCTTCGTCGACCGATCCGTTCCACATCGGCTCGTTGGCGATCAGCATGTTCTTTGCTTTGAGGAACAGGACCCGCACCTGCTCGGTTCGCGAATGCGCCATTGCCGCGTGCAGATAGTCGGTGAGCGCTTCCCAGCTCGACAGCACCGGCGCTCCTTCTGCGCGAGTCTCGAGCAGGCGCAGAGCGGTCGCCTCGGCGATCTTTAGCGTTCCGATGACCGTGTCGCTCAATCCCTCGCGCCTGAGGGTGTCGGCGCTTGCCCCAAGCAATGGGCCTATTCCGCCAAACTGGGCGATCAGCGCCTTTGCCTGATCCTTGGTGTCACGGCGGGGAATGGCGATGGCGAGCAGATATTCGACCAGCTCATGGTCGATCAGGGCCTTGCCGCCGCCGTCGAACAGCCGCTTCCGAAGCCGGGCCCGATGGCCTTGACCGTTGTTCGATGGCGAGATTCGTCCGTGCATGCCGCCCTTTTTTGCGAGCATACCGAGCACAGGCATCCTAGCCACACTTGCCACGTCCTGTGAAGACGGGTCGTGCCGGTGACGGAACGGCAGTGATTTGGGGGGGTTGATAGCCTTCGATGGCGGACGAGCGGGATGAGAGCGGGGACGGGCGGGACCCGGATCACATAGTGATCCGGCATTCCCGGTTTCGCCGAATCCTGCTGTATGTCGCGGCAGGCATCGTCATCCTGCTTGCCATTGCCCTCGTGATCGCCTGGACCCAGCGCCGCGAAATCGCCAGCAACATCATCGACCGGGAGCTCAAGAACCGGGGCGTGGACGCCAGCTACACACTTGATCGGGTTGGTCTTCGAACGCAGCAGATCAGCAACCTTCGCATTGGCGACCCTGAAAATCCCGACGTCACCGCTCGCCGAGTGCTGATCCAGATGCGCCTGAAGTGGAATGGATCGGTCGACGTCTACCGGATCGTCGCCCGCGGACTGCGGCTGCGCGGAAGGGTGATGCCCGACGGCCGCGTAAGCTGGGGCGAGCTCGACAAGCTCCTCCCGCCGCCGTCGGGCGAGCCGTTCAGCCTGCCGGACGTCGCGGTGGACATCGCCGACAGCAGCATCGCGCTTCGCACGCCCTGGGGACCGCTCGGCTTCGCGGTCCAGGGAAGCGGCAATCTGACTGGCGGCTTCAAGGGACGGTTCGTGTCGTCCAGCCCGCGGCTGGTCACCGGCAATTGCGCGGTCGAGAACGTCCGCGGCTCCGCTGCCATCGAGATCAATGCGAGGCGGCCGCACGTCGTCGGGCCACTGACGGCGGCGCATTTCGCCTGCCCCTCAAGCCGCTTTTCGGTGGTCCAGCCGCGGCTCGAGATCGACAGCCGCTTCGGCGAAGCTTTCGACAATTTCGATGCCAAGGCGCGGATCATGTCGCAGGCGCTGACCGCCGGTGACAATGGCCTGGGCGCGCTCAATGGCCGGCTGACCTTTATCGGCAACCCTGCCGAAGTTCGCGGCGAGCTCGACCTAGCCGCCCAAAGGTCGCGGCTTGGTGCCATCACGGCCGACCGGACCCGGGTGGAGGGCAAATACCGGGTCAATATCGAGCAGGGCACGCTGGTGATGGTAGGCGATTACACAGCCAATCAGGCAGGCCTGCCGCCGTCGATGGTTTCCGGGCTGACCAATGCCTTGCAGGCGACCCGATCGACCCCGATCGGTCCCGTCGCCGCCGCGATCGGCAACGCCATCAGC
>JACDCV010000050.1 GCA_013817375.1 Sphingomonas sp. | reverse complement strand
AGGCCGACCCGTAGTCCCACCGCTGGGACGGTGAAGTTGGTGAAGCCGCAATGTCCGCAGTAGCTGCAGAACTCGTTCTACAGACTACGCCCCAAAGATGGGCTCACCGCTTCCTCTGACCGTATGATGTGGCAGCTCCTTAGCTGACCACGGACAGAAGCAAGTGACCAGCGGCAGGACGAACCGGGTGACTTGACACCATGGCCCATTACAGAAGCGGACATTAGCGTTCGCGATAGCCGCCCCTTTCAGGCCGCGGCAATTTCTGGGCAGCGAAGTGGCGAAATGCCCTCACGCTCTCCGTACCGGAACCACAGCGAACAACGCGAAAACGGCAGAGCTCATCGTCACCATTCCAAAAGCGTTCAGTCGCGCCCGCCTGCATCGTCAGGACAAACACCGCGATGAAGCCATACCGAAGACCGGCTTGGCTACCTGATAAATAGAGCGATTGGGAAAGGCGCGCCTAATCGCCCTATGTTCATAGTTTTTCCCGATTGAGGTGGAGGCTCAACAAAGGCGGCAGGTCAGCGATGAGCGTCACCGTGCTCGCCGGGAGGTTTCGCGGCTTGGCGTGAACCGAAGGGGCCGGCCGACACCGGCGACACGCGCCGCTTCACCCAGGCAAGGTCGTGCCGCCACATCGTTCGGAAGAGCAGCCAGAAGCCGGTGACCGCCAGCCACACCATTGCGAAGCCGACGGTGATGATCAGCGGGTGATTGAAGCTCGTCCGCTCCGAATAATCCATGATGTGGAGCATCCAGAAGAAGTCGAACCAGCGCCACGTGTCGTTGCGCCGCTCCAGGAGTTCGCCGGTCGAACCGGAGACATAATAGCTGCTGTTGCGGGCATCGTCGAAGTCGACCCGCCAGATTGGCAGCTGATGGGTGCGGACGGCGAACGTCAGCACGCTCAGCGGGGCCACGGATTTCACCACAGCGGTTTCGCGATGGGCGGCGCGAGCGACGGCGGCGGCAGTGGGCCGGTCGATCGCGACCGGGCTGCCGTCAGCGGCGCTGAACAGCCGAACGCCCTCTTCTGTCGTCGCCTGGTACACGGTCGCCTGCGGCAGGCTACGGAGCCTCAGCCCGGTTAGGCGCTGTCCGCCCAGCGCCTGCTGGACTTTTGGCCACGCAGTTGAAATCGGCAGCGGTTGCTGGCGAACTTCAGCCGCGGGGCCTCCTGCAACTTCGTCCATGTCGAGCAGCGCCATCGCCGTGCCGCTGATCGCCCACATCAGGAACTGCAGGCCGATGACGAGGCCGACCCACTTGTGGATTTGGCGCAGCCAGATCGACTTGATCTTCATCCGCGCACCGCCTTCTTCTTTTTCCTGGGGAAGGAGTAGAGGAGCAGCCAGGCGCCCGAGAGCGCCACCAGCAAAGCTCCCCAGGTGAAGACTCGAATCAGCGGATTGTTGACGTTGTCGCGCGTCCAATAGTCCATGATGTGCATCATCCAGACGAAGTCGAAGATGCGCCACAGCTCGTGCCTGCGCGTGACGAGCTCACCGGTGGTCGGCGAAAAATAGAGCGTCGGCTTGTTCCAATGATCGAACTCGACTCGCCAGAGCGGCGGTTCGCGACCGCGAATTTCGCCCGGGATCTCGGTGATCAGCGCCGCGGACGCAATGTTCTCGCTACCCGTATGAGTGGATGTGGCGATCGAGCGAATTTCCGCTTCGCTTGGCGGCGCGACCGGATTCCCGCTGGTCGCGTCCACCACCTTTTCACCGGCGTCGCCCGGCAGGACATAGACAGGCGCGTCCCTGACCCACGCCAGCCGCGCACTGGTCGCGCCGTTCAGCGCCGTCACGGCAACCGGGTCGCGCAGCTCCAGAACATTGGCGGGCCGCACGGGAGGCTCGCGCACAAGATGGTCGCCGTGAATTATGTCGAGATGGACGGCGGTCATGTAGAGACCGCTCAACGACCAGATGACCACCTGCAGCCCGATAAACAGGCTGAGCCACTTGTGCGTCTTGCGGGCTACGACATGGGTTCGCATCGGCTGCTGGGCTCTTATTTGAGGATGAATGCAGAGACCGCGAGGCTCCTACTGCATGTTGTTCATGTCGTGTCCCGCGTGCGGGTCCGGTGCAGGCTCGGGAGCGGGCTTCGGCGCCGGCGTGGGCGCGGGCTTCGTCGCCGTTCTCTCGGGAGGCGCGGGTCGCGACTCCGCTACGGCCGCCGAGCTGGTCCGCGCCGGGGGTGGTGCGGTCGCGGGAGCTGCAGCTTCCTCGCTCGTCAGCAGTGCCTCGAGCCTGCCGATTTCCCTCAGCTGATCGGTTCTGGTCTTCTCGGCTTCGGCCCGCACCTGCGGCGTCGGGTTCTGAGCGAGAACAATGTCGGACATTGCGACTGCGCCCCTGTGGTGCTCGATCATCTTGCGGATCCAGGTTTCGGAAGGGTCGGCTCCGGCAGCAGCCATCATCCGCTCGTGCATCTGCGCTTCGGCCTGCGCGAACGGATTGTTCGGGTCGGCGATCATTGTGTTCATGTCATTGGCAGCCGCCATTTCGTTCTGCGGCGCCTCTTCGTTGGTGCCGCAGGCACCGGCCATAAGCGCCAGCGCGCTCGCGGCACCGATCAGAATAATCCTGTGCATAGTTACCTCCTCTTAATGGCCCCGCTATCGGGTTCGGCTGAAGGTCAGCGACGTAAGATCAAGCGTGAATCGCCCATGTCCCGCCGGCGGCTCAAGCTTGGCTGCGAACAGCATCAGCGCTCCCCGCGCGTCGGCGGGAAGATGGACATCGCCGCCTGCGTCGGTGGTCAGGTGCCGCCGCTTGCCACTCGAATCGACGAGGTCGACCGGATAGTTTGCCAAAGGCTTGCCGTGCGCGAGCAGCTGAAAATGATCGTTGCCCGAGCGGCGGCCGATGAACTCGAGATGTGCTCCGAAGGCGCGCTCCGAAGCCGACCGGTCCTGGCAGGTCTGCACGCAGAGGAAAGTTTTTGCGAAGCGGCGCGAGATAACCTGCCACGTGCGAGGCTTCGGTAGCGCCTCCACTGCCGCCGCGGCCTCCGGCAGCACGCGATACTCCTCGAGGATCAGGGGAATGCGGTCCTCTTCATAGTCCACGTCGCGCGGCTTGCTGCTGCCGCCGGCGACGAGCAGTCCCGGCTGAGCGCCCGTGGCTTGGAGATTGAGCGCTTTCTCTCCGGCCCCGAGGACTTTGATCGTGGGATTGCCCGGCCCCGCCGCGAAGAGACGCTCCACCCGGTCGGCAGGAACGACATTCTCCGGCGCTGGAAAACTCGAACCGACAGTCGCCTGGATTGCGACCGTGCCCGCTCGCTCGGTCGCAAACTGCTCCGGCATAAGGAAGAAGTCGTGCGCCGCCGCGGCTGAGGCAACGGTAAACGCGCTCGCTGCGGCTACTCTAAGTAGAAGTGTTCTGATCATGTGCTTGCCTCCACGTGTTACTGGCCCTGCACGGGCCGTTGAGCTGACGGCGGAGTCGCCGATTCGATGTTCTGCTCCATCTTCGCTTTCATCTCCGGAGTAAGAACTGCCGGGACCCGAGGCAGCGTTTCGTTGCCAAGGCGGCCGTTCCTCTCGATGTCCTCCAGCAGCCACTTCATTTCGGCGATCTCGCGAACCTGCGACTCAATGATCCCGTCGGCCAGTTTCTTTACCCGCGGGTCCCGGATGTCCGACTTTCGAGCGTTTGTTGATGGCAATCGAGTGGTGGGGAATCATCGACTTCATGAAGGCCTCGTCCCCAATTAGAGTCTGGTCGCGGTTGATCGCGAGGATCGCCACTCCCACAACGACTGCGCCAATCAAGACTGCCACCTTCGTGACCACGCCCCTGACCATCGGCCACATGAAACCGAGCATGATCAGAGTCATTACGCTCCCCATCACGAGCGAGGAGATAAGACGGTTCAGGCTGAAGGTCGCGTGGTCGAAGCTGTAGATGAGCTGGTACATCAGGAAGAACATCGCGACCATCGACGTTCCGATCATCGCCGCGAATTTGGCCCAGGACACCGTCATCATCTTGTCGTGCTGCTCTACTGACTCCTCCTGTTGTTTTTTTAAGCTTGTTCAGATGAACGTCGTCGCTCACCAGTTCATATGCTCCATGCCGTAAACCAACGCGCCGCCAAACCAGCCCTGCACCGCAATCGCGATCGTCATCGCGGTTAGCGATAGGATCATGCCCGCGCCGCGGTCTTCCCAAGGGCGGCGCCAAGCCCACACAGCCAGCGAGAGGCCGCCCACGCCCATCGCCGTTCCCAACCAGCGGTGGACCAGCAACAGCCTATCGTGGTCGACAAGCTCGAAACCGGCATTGAACCAGCCAAGCAGCGCCGCAATTGGTGCGACGATGCCGCCGGCCACGACCAGGAACTGGACGGGCGTACTGAACGCTGGACGCCGTCTGCCGACCACGGCCGTGAACAGGGCCGCCGGAAAGAAGGCGATCGGGAAGTGGATAATCATCGGATGGAACGCGCCGAGCCACAGAAGCGTGCGTTCAAGAACGCTCATGTCGGAGCGATCCTTCGGCTCCATGCTCATGCCGTGCATGTCGTGCATGCCGCCCATGCCCGCAGAAGGCGTCATGGTGTTTCCGCCAGCCTGACCGGCTGGGGCAGCCTGGAGCACGTTGGTCGACTGCTGCTCAGCGGCGGCAGCAGCTGCCGCCGCGGCAGCGCGTTGCCTCCTGTGCTCCTCATGCGCCACGGCCGGCGCCGAGACTACGGCCAATGCGGCCCAGAGAAGCACAAAGACGACCGCCAGTTTGCGCCATGTGAGGCGCCAAGGCACGCTCGGGATCATTGCGCTTTCGGCTTGCGGCCGGAATTGTGCATCATCGCGACTTTCCACTGGCCGTTCTCTTTCTCGAGAACGCTGGTTGCCACGCCGAGCCGTTCGACGACCTCGCCGCTCTTGGTCTCGATGCGGTACTTGTAGGTTTCAATTGCGTGCGCCGCGGCTGGGCCGAGTAAATGCACGTCAACCTTGTAGTCAGAAAATTTGAACGATTTGAAATGGCCGAGCTCTGGGCCGAGATGCTTTGCCAGGTAATTGGAGTAGCTGCCTTCCACGCCGCCGGTCTCGAAAATTGTCGAGTCCGCCGTGAACAGGCGTTCCGTGCCGGTCGCGTCGAGGCGCTCGATGGCCGATTTATATTGGGTCAGCACCGAACGAACTGCAGCCTCTTCGGCATTGATGGCGGTCGTGCCTTGCGCAGCCAGTGGCTGCGCAACTAGCGTTGCCGCCGCCATCATCGCTAGGATCTTCATCATTCTCCCCTTCCTTGATCGACCATCAGAACCACACCCGAACGCCGGCCACTAGGCTCCATTCGCCCACCTTTTCGCCCGCCGCGCGAGCGAAGTCGGCCGTGTCTCCAAAGGCGCGTACATATTCGACGCCGATGTAAGGCGCGAATTCGGGCACGAATTCGTACCGGAGCCGTAGCCCAACTTCGGCTGTCGACAGACCGGCGCCGATGCCGAGTTCGGACACATCCTGCGCCGCCAGATCGAACTCAATGCTTGGCTGGAGGATCAGCTTCTGCGTGATCCGCTGATCATACTCCGCTTCGAAGCGCGCCGTCAGGTCGCCCTTGTTCGAGAGAAACAAAGCGCCGTCGATTTCGAACCAGTAGGGCGCGAGTCCCTGTATTCCGAGCACGAGATGCGTTCGTTCGGGATTGGGCTGAAAATCGTAGCGCACCCCGCCCTGGAGGTTGAACCAAGGATTGATGGCGCGGCTATAAAGGGCCTGGATCTCGGCTTGCTCAGGACTCTCGCCGAAGCTGCCTTCGCCCTCGCTCTTGATCCACAGCTTGTTGATGTCGCCGCCGTACCAGCCCTGGGCATCCCAGGAATAGCCGTCACGACCATTGCGCATCCTTACCTCGAGCTGATCGACGAGCACCTTGTACGTCAGAATATTGCCATGCTCGTCCCGGAACTGCTCGCGCGCCAGAGCTGACGCTGCCTCGCCATAGACCGTGTCAGCGGCATGTCGGGGACCGCTGAACGCGGCGGCGGGCGGGGGCGCCACTGGCGGAGCGGGGACAGCCTGCTCCATCGCCGGCATGGCATGCCCGGCGTGAGGATCCGCGGCCCCCGCTTGCGGCTGGGCGGTTGCCGGAGGGGTGCAATGGCCCATTGCGGCGTGCTCAGGGAGACAGGCCGAGTTGCTTGCCGGAGCCGCCGGCGCCGCCGGAACGGGCAGTGTGCAGTGCCCCATCGCGGCGTGCTCAGGCAAGCATGTGGCGCTGCTCGATGGAGCAACTGGCGCCGGCTGACGAGCCGGAGGCAAAGTGCAATGTCCAAGGGCGGCATGCTCGGGCAGGCACGTGGCGCGGCTTGGCGAAGCGACTGGCGCCGGCCGAGGAGCCGGAGCGGGCAAAGTGCAATGTCCAAGGGCTGCATGCTCAGGCAAGCACGTGGTGCTGCTCGCTGGAGCTGTAGCAGGAGACGGGGCCTCGCTTTGGGCAAGCGCCGGTGCGGATACGCCGGTCAGTAGGAGCGCGAGGATGATCTTCATGCTGCGTCTCCATCGAGCGGCCGGACCGTCACGACGCGCATCATCCCCGCGTGCATGTGCATTAGCAGGTGGCAGTGGAACGCCCAGTCGCCGGGAGCGTCAGCGGTCAAGTCGAAGCTGACTTTGCCGCCGGGCAGCACGTTGACGGTATGCTTGAGCGGATGGCTGCCGGTGTGGCCGTTGACCACTTCGAAGAAATGGCCGTGGAGGTGCATCGGGTGGGTCATCATCGAATGGTTGATCATTGTCACCCGAACGCGCTCGTTACGCTCGAACCGGATCGGCTCGGGATTCTCGCTCATTTTGGTGCCGTCGATCGACCACATGAAGCGTTCCATGTTGCCGGTCAGGTGGACCTCGACGCTGCGCGTGGGCGCGCGCTTGTCAGGATGAGGCGTCAACGCCACCAAATCGCGATAGGTCAGCACCTTGTGACCAACATTTTCGAGGCCGAGCCCAGGCTCACCGGTCCGATCGATCGGCGCCATCGCGATGGAATCGACGCCGACGCCGACTTTCACGCTTGGCGGCACCAAGGATTTGTCGCGCATGTTCATGCCACTCATGTCCATCGCGCTCATCGCTCCGGAAGATCCGTGGTCCATGCCGGCCATCGCTCCGGCGCTGCCGGCAGCGGCAGAGCCGCCATGATCCATGCCCGCCATCGACCTATGATCCATATTGGCCATCGAGCCTGGGGGCCCGCTTGCTGACGCACCGTCCATCCCCGGCATCGACCCGTGGTCCATACCGCCCATTCCCATGTCTTTCATCGAGAGCGTGGGCCGGGGGCGGAGCGGGGGGACGGGCGCGCTCATGCCCAGACGCGGCGCAAGCGTGGCGCGGCCCATTCCGGACCGGTCGATCGATTCCGCGACGAAGGTGAAGGCGCGGTCTTCGGTCGGCTGGACGATCACGTCATAGGTCTCGGCCGCTCCGATCTGGAACTCTTCGACCGCGACCGGACGGACATTCTGTCCGTCGGCGCTGACCACCGTCATCGGCAGCCCGGGGATGCGGACGTTGAAGATCGTCATCGCCCCCGAATTGATGATGCGCAGCCGCACCCGCTCGCCCGGCCGGAACAGGCCGGTCCAATTTTCCTGTGGGCCGTGGCCATTGATCAGATAGGTGTAAGTGGCTGCGGTGACGTCGGCGATGTCGGTGGGATCCATCCGCATCTTGCCCCACATCAGCCGCTCGGAGGGGCTCATCTGTTCTTCGGGACCACCCTCCAGCATCCCCGCAAGCGTCTGCTTCTGGCGGTTGAAATAGCCGCCTTCGGCCTTCAGCTTCGAAATGATCTGGTGCGGATGCATGAAGCTCCAGTCGCTGAGCACGATCACATGCTCGCGGTCGTAGGCGACCGGATCGGGTCCGGCCGGGTCGATGATCATCGGGCCGTAATGGCCCTGCTGCTCCTGCAGGCCGGAATGGCTGTGATACCAATAGGTACCGTTCTGCTTGATCGGGAATTCGTAGGTGAAAGTGGTGCGCGGCTTGATGCCGGGAAAGCTGATGCCGGGCACACCGTCCATCTGGAAGGGAAGGATCAGTCCATGCCAGTGGATCGAAGTGTCCTCGTCCAGCGCGTTCTCGACGTGGAGCCGGACATTCTGCCCCTCCCTCAGTCGAATTAGGGGGGCAGGCAGCACGCCGTTGAGGGTGATGGCATGGCCGGTGCGCCCGCCGACCGTGAACGGACTATGCGCCACCCTCAGGCGGATATCTTCGCCGGTCAGGGTCGGGAGCGTCGACAACAGGCCCGGCGAGCCGGTCTGCGCCCAGGCGGGAAATAGGCCCGCGAGGCCAAGGCCGGCGGCGCCGAGCGCAGTCGCCCGGAGGAAGTCGCGACGCGGAAGTGCGAGCGTGTTGGTCATGAATATTCCTTGCAAAGCAATGCGGCGTAATGTCGGGCTGGCGGCGATAACGTACCGCCGCCAGCCCTCAGCCGTGCTCACTGATGGATCGAATGGTGGGCCGGCGGTGCCGTACCACCGATGCGGCCGCCGATGGCTGGGCGGTGGCGGCGAAGGCCACCGCTCCTAATTGCGTGAACATACTACTCTCCTGGGATTTCGAGTTGGGATCGAATCTCAGGCGTGTCGTGGAGGTGGAGTGGCGATCTCGCGAAGGTAGCTGACATGCAGCGCACTAGCCGCGGAAAGTGTCGGCGCTGGCTCGAGAGCACTATCGCTCAGCAGCGGCGACGGCGCCGCAGGCACGGCCGTGACCATGGCGATACAGCAGGTCATTGGCCCTGCCGCGTCCTCATCGGTAGAGTCCGACGGAGGGGCCTCACAGTGACCAGACTCGATCATCTGCATGTGGTGATCGGGGACTTGCGCCGCAGCCGCACCGGCATGAGTCAGGAGCGGCGCAAACAGGACCGCGAGTGCCATCAAGGCGGGGAAGAGCCCTCGCATGCTCATTGATGGGAGATATGCGCGCATCTGTCGGCCCGTTCAACCTCAAGCGATGGCGATCGTTCCATCGACAACGGACACTTTACTCACCTCACGGCGCGGACCAGCGAGATTGTCGAGTCCAGCCCGAGCGCAATCTTCAGCGTTCTTCGCTGTTCAGCGTCCCGCGGCAGCCCGTGTGCATCCGCAATCACTCATTCGTTCGCCGCTCATCCTTTCATACTAGACGACGAAACGGTCCCAGCCTGCGAAATGGTCCTTGCTTCGGCGCCCGCGCGGCAGGCTCAGCGCAGCGATCAGCGCAGCGCCAGCGAGGCTCACGACCGTCGCGGTCGCCGACGATTCTGGCGCCAACCAGGGGGATGCGGCGAGCCACGCTGCGAACAGGAGATTCACAAATCGGAGGGCGCGCGCGACCTCGGCAGTGGCGATGACCGAGACGGTGACCACGAGCGCGCCGATCACGTGATGCGTGTTCGCCAGATCCCAGGGTACCGGGAGCATCAGCCTTTCGAGCATCAGCAGCGCGCCGAGAACCGTCGTCGCCGCAAGCGTCCACGGCAGAGTGATGCCGCGGATCGTGTCGCTCCAGAAGGCGCTGGGACTGGCGAGCGCATCCGAATGATCCTCCTGTCCACCCTCAACCGGGCCGCCCTTGAAGAAGGTGCGGATCAGCGGCCGGCCGCGCCGTTTTGACCAGTAGAGGTATTGGCCCATGGCGATCACCTCGTCGATTGCGAATGGGATCATGACCAGCATTGCCAACGCCGCGATCAGGGCTGGCGTACTCCATGTGCCGAGCAGAACCGGCTGGATGATGATGAAGTAGATGCTGATGACGCCGAGTGGGATCACGAGGATGCCGAAGAAGGTGACCATCCACGGCATTGTCCGCCACCGGTCGCGACCGCCCATGACCGCCATCAGGATCTCGAGGAGGTAGCTGACTGCGCCGAGAGCAGCGTCGGGCACCGGCCAAGCCTTCGACACCCAGGAGGTGATGATCTCCTCGGTGCCATTCTTCGGGTCGGCCGCCGAGCCGGCGAAGAAGGGCTCCCACGCGCTGTCGATGTGGCCGAGCTGATATGCGGTAAGGATGCGGGAGATCAGTAACCCGACGAGCCCGAGGAATACCATCGGCAGCCGCTGCGCGAAGGTTGAAGGCGAATAGGTCCACCCAGGAGGAATGGACTTGGGATCCATCATCCCTTTCATGTCCATGCCGGGCATCATGGGCACGAGGACTGAGAAGGCGATCACCGCCGAGCCGACGAGAGTGTCATTGAGATATTGGGCTGCGCTAGGGGTCCAAAAGATCATCGGCGCAAACAGCAGCCACAGGCCGACGAACGTGACCGCCCACTGCGCCCACCAGCTCGTCCGCTTCGACAGCGACAGCGCTCCGAACAGCGAGATCAGCAGGCCACTAACAATGTCGCTGATGACAAGGGCCGAAGCGCGCCACTCGACGCTCGGCAGTCCGCGGTCGGCGGTGACCGAGCGCACCGCATCGCTGACGTTGGCGGTCGTCATGGAGTCGTAGACGAACACGCTGGCCGCCAGCCACATCCCGAGTCCGATGTTTGTGTAGTGGACCCAGCGGACCTTTTTCTCGTCCGCCGCCATCATCGCCATGTGGTCCTGGCCTGTCCCCGTCGCGGCGTGGCCCCCGTTCCCGTTCTTATCGCCCGCGCCTGCATGCCCCATCTGCTCATCATGCGCGCCGGCGGGAGCGGTCTTCTCTCCGTGCCAGGCGACGACGGCGGGGTTGAGCTTATTGGCTTCGTACCACTTCTGAGGGTCGGCTTTCAGAGCGGCGATGATTTTGGGAAGCGTTTCGCGAAGCGAATGTCGCGGCTCCCATCCGATGAGCCGCCGAGCTCGGTCAATGTCGACAATATAATGCGAGCTCGCCTCGTCGATCATCCACTGCTGGACGAACTGGTCCTGGCCAAGCACCTCGTTCTGGAGCCAGGCACCGATCTTGGCGAGGCCCGTTGGGATGCGGACGGTCGTCCAGTCCTCGCCGTGAATCTCGCAATGCACGATGTCCTGAATTTCAGCGTAGCCGAGTGCCTCGGGTTCGCCGATCAGGAGCGGAAGCTCGGCAGGCAGCTCCCTGCGCCGCTCGATGAGGCGGGCGACAGCATCCGTCAGATCGTCGAGATGCACGCTGGACTGGGCTGCGCACAGCATCCCTGGATAGAGATGGGCGGTGGTCCTGTGCTCGTACACACCCGCAATTTGTTCGGCGAGGAAAGCGGAATGGCCGGTGTCATCGTAAACGCCGGCGATCCTCAGCAAGACCACAGGAATGTCGCCATGGCGAGCCCGCAAAAGCTCCTCGGTCTTCAGTTTAGACTCGGGGTAGGCCCATGACGGGGCGACCGGCGAATCTTCAGTGATCCGCTCTTCCGGCAGGTTCGTCGGCTGGTGCACAAGGATCGTGCTCGCGAAGACGAACTGGTCGACCTTGAAGTCTTGCAACCCATCGACGAGGCGGCGTGTGCCCTGAACGGTGATCTTGTCGTAGAGCGGGTTCGGGTTGCCGGTGATGTCATAATAGGAGGCGAGGTGGATGACGGACGCGATACGACCCCCAAACTGGGTGCGGACCTTCTCGAGCGCATCGCGGACGGACTCATCCGAGCCAAGATCGAACTCGATCTGGGTCGCGCACTCGGACGGTGCTTTGCCCCCAGCGCGATCAAGACCAACGACTGTATATTTATCCGCTAACCTGCGGATGATCGCCCCACCCAGATAGCCGCTGCTGCCAGTGACGATCACTACTTCCTTGGCCGCCATCTTTCATCCCCTGTCGCAGTTACCAGAGCGCCCGCCCAAGCTGGACCGCGCCGCCACTCCTATTTCGGTCCAGACCGCAGGTATTTGAGCAACGCGGCCACCCCGAGAACCAGCAGCGCGATGATCAAAATCAAAATCAGCGCCATGGCGATCATCATTGCCGTCCCGCCGGGACCGCTCATCATCTGAGCACCATCCATCTGCATCATTGGTCTTCTCCTCTCACTGTGACCGGGTAAGCTCCGGATTTCCGAGCGGCGCGATCGGCGGAGTCTCTTCGTTTCGCGCCTCCTGGCGGAAGCGGCGGCGCCCAATCAGTTTGTAGATTGCCGGCAGCACGAACAACGACAGGAGCGGCGCCGTGATCATGCCGCCGACCATCGGTGCCGCGAGCCGCTGCATCACTTCCGAGCCTGCTCCATGGCCTATCAGGAGGGGGAACAGACCGGCCAGGATCACCGCCGCCGTCATCGCTTTCGGGCGGACGCGCAGCGCGGCGCCGTCGATCAGTGCTTCGTCGAGGTGCTCGACCTTCGAAAGGCGGCCTTGCTCAACCCTCTCCTCGATGGCGCGGTCGAGGTAGACCAGCATGATCACACCAAACTCCGCCGCAAGGCCGGCCAAAGCGATGAAGCCGACTGCGGTCGCGACGGAGATGTCGTGGCCGAGCAGGTATACCAGCCAGACTCCCCCGATTAGGGCGAAGGGAAGCGTCAGCAGGATGATTGCAGGCTGCCGCACGCGCTTGAATGCCATGAACAACAGAAAGAAGATGATGCCGATGGTTGCTGGAACCACCAGCCTTAGCCGTTCGCCGGCGCGCTGCGCATATTCGAACTGGCCCGACCACGCGACTGAGTAGCCAGCGGGCAGGTTCACCTGCTCGGCCACAACTTTCTGAGCCTCGTTGACGAAACCGACGACGTCGCGGCCACGTACGTCCACGTACACCCAGACCGACGGCTGCGCGTTCTCGCTTCGGATCATCGCAGGTCCGCTGACGATGTTGATATCAGCGACCGCGCCG
>JACDCV010000203.1 GCA_013817375.1 Sphingomonas sp. | reverse complement strand
ATATCGAGCAGGGCACGCTGGTGATGGTGGGCGATTACACAGCCAATCAGGCAGGCCTGCCGCCGTCGATGGTTTCCGGGCTGACCAATGCCTTGCAGGCGACCCGATCGACCCCGATCGGTCCCGTCGCCGCCGCGATCGGCAACGCCATCAGCCGAAGCGCCCGCTCATTCGACGTTTCGGGCGGAATCAGGCTGGTGAATTTCCCCGGCTATGGCGCCGCCCGGGTGACCGACGCCAATGTGCGGACGATTACCGGCGGACGGGCGCGAATCTTTGGCGGCAGCGGGATCACCTATCACTGGCCGGTCGGAGCGCTTCGCTTCAACGGCACTTTGCAAATGGCTGGCGGCGGGCTCCCGACCGGGTCCGTCACTCTTCGCCAGGAGCGAAGCGGGGCGATCAGCGGTGTCGGCAATTTCCAGCCCTACACGGTCGGCAACACCCGCCTGGCGCTCTCGACTCTTCGGTTCCAGGCCGAGCCCAGCGGAGCGACCCGCTTCAGCACCGTCGCCAGCCTGACCGGCGCCTTCCCCGGCGGCACAGTCCGTAACCTCAACTTGCCTTTAAGCGGCCGGGTCGGTGCGAATGGCGGGATCCTGGTTGGCCAGGAGTGTATCGTCGTCAGCTTCGATTATCTGCGGATGCAGGCGCTTCAGCTCGGCCGCACCCGGCTCCCCATCTGTCCAACCGGCCCGGCGATCATCGCCCAATCGCCTGGCGGGGCGCTCAGGGTCGGCGGCCGGATCACCAATCCCAACCTCGTCGGCCGGGTCGGAGATTCGCGGCTTCAGCTCGACGCAAGCAGCATCCTGGTGTCGCAATCGGGCTTCAATGGAAGCAATGTCGCGGTCCGGATCGGCGGCAGCCGCTCGCCGGTCGCGTTCAACGCACAGACTCTTCGAGGCAATTTCATCAGCGGCGGCGCAAGCGGCACTTTCGCCAATGGCGATGGCGTGATCGCCAACCTGCCGCTGAGGCTAGAGGATGTCGACGGCCGCTGGCGCTTTGCCGGCGGGCGTCTCGTGGTCGACGGCAGCGCCTTGGTGCACGACCGCGCCGACCCGCCGCGCTTCTACCCGCTGCGGAGCGACGACATCCGTTTTGTCATGGCCGACAATATGATCACGACGACCGGATCGCTTCGCGACCCGGACAGCGGCACGCATGTCACCGACGTGTCGATCGAGCACAATTTGGTCAGCAATGCCGGCCATGCGGATCTCGACGTCCCGGGCCTCACGTTCGGGCCGGATTTCCAGCCCGAGGAGCTGACCCGGCTCACCGAAGGTATTGTCGCACTGGTCGAGGGCACGGTCCGCGGCCGCGGGCGGATCGACTGGAACGGCGCCGGGAACGTCACCTCGACCGGCGACTTTTCGACCCAGGACATGGACCTCGCAGCGCCGTTCGGACCGGTCCAGGGGCTGACCACCAGCATCCGCTTCACCGATCTGCTCGGGCTCGAGACCGCTCCGGGGCAGGTCGCGCAGGTCGACGCGATCAACCCCGGAATCCTCGTCGAGAACGGCGTCATCCGCTATCAGCTGCTGCCCGACCGGCTCGTCAAGATCGAGCGCGGGGAATGGCCGTTCATGGGTGGCCGCCTGATCCTTCACGAGACGGTGCTCAACTTTGCAAGCGGACGCGACAAGCGCCTGACATTCGAGCTGGTCGGATTCAACGCCAAGCAATTCATCGACACCCTTGGGTTCGAAGGCCTGGTGATCACCGGCACCTTTGACGGCGTTCTGCCGATGATCTTTGACGAAAGCGGCGGCCGGATCGTCGGCGGACGGCTCGAATCGCGCACTCCGGGCGGCTTCTTCCGCTACACCGGCACCAAGCCCGAGCTTGGGCTCGCCGCCGGTGTCGCTTTCGACCTGCTCACCGCCATCCGCTACCGATCGATGGTCATCCGGCTCGACGGCGCGCTGGCCGGCGAATTCGCGACCCGCTTCACCATCAGCGAAATCACGCTCGGCAGCGAAGGCGGATTCCTCGCCGGCCTCGTCCGCGGCGCGTTCAGGAACGTGCCGGTGCGCGTCAACCTGGCGATCAACGGGCCATTCCGCGCCCTCGTGCAGATGGCGAAGGGCTTCAGGGATCCCACCGCGGTGATCGCGCCGGTGATGCCGTTCCCGCTCGATGCGCCCGGAATCGTGACCGAAACCCGCACCCTTCGCAAGGAGGAGGAGCAGACCCGGACCAGTCCGCCCGAAGACACGATCGAAATTTCCACCCAACCCCCACCCGCGAGCGAGAGATGAACATGAGGAGAGCTAGATGAAAACGCCCTTGAGGCTGCTGGCCGGAGCGGCGCTTGGCGTCCCGCTGGCCAGCTGCGTGACGGTCAACGCGCCGGAAAAGCCGATCGAGATCAACCTTACGGTCGACATCCGCCAGGAAGTCCTTGTCCGGCTTCAGCAGGACGTCGAGCAGCTGATCCGGCAGAATCCCGACGCATTCCCGCAAAACCCGCAGTGAGCCGGTCGGTGATCAGTCTTCGGCTGGCCTGCGCGGCCCTTTTGCTCGGAATTGCTGCTCCGGCGCTGGCCCAGGGAAAGCAGGCGGTCGTTGCCGCCCGGCAGGCAGGAACGGTGGGTGAGCGTTTCGACGGCTATCTCGGCTATTCGCCCGCCGCCCCGGCAGAAGCGCGGCGCCAGGTCGGCGCGGTGAATATCCGCCGCCGAAGCCTCTACACGGGGCTTGCGACACGGCGGAACGTCAACGTTCAGGCGGTGGGGATCGCGGCCGGGTGCGAGCTTCTGGCGCAGGTCAAGGTCGGCGAGGTTTACATGCTCAACGACGGGGTATGGCGCCAGCGGGCGCCCGGGCAAGGCGTTCCCGTCCCCAGCTACTGCGCCGGCTGAACCTGGAAGTCGCCTCGCAACTCAGGCTTCAACTGAGAGATCAGCGACGCGTCGACTGCCACCATGATCTCGTACGATCCTTCCACATAGGGCCCGGCCACATAAGGATCGGCAGTCAGCTGGATCGATTCGAAGCGACCGTCGCCGTTGTCATCGGCCGGTGCGATCGTGA
>JACDCV010000202.1 GCA_013817375.1 Sphingomonas sp. | reverse complement strand
CCCGGGCGGTTGACCCGGGCGCTCTCCTGTTCGTCGTAAACCGCGTTTAGCGGCGGCGGTCGATGTCGATGTCGCGGACGTAACCGCGATAGTCGACGTCGCAGCTGAACCTCAGGTCGGCAGGAGCCTGGGCCTGGGCGTAGCCGCCGTAGGCGTTCGGATAGCCGCCGCCGTAGGGGTTGTTGCCGTAGCCCGAGCCATATTGATTGCCGTAGGCCTGGACCAGGCCGCTGGTGGCGACTCCGCGAACTTGCGTGATGCTCCGCGAGCGCTGCTCGACCCGGGTGATCCCGAGCACTCGTGCGTTGCTGTAGGCATTGGCGTTATTGCCATATTGCCCGCCGCCGTAGCCGTACGCATTGTTCTGGCCGTAGGGGCTTCCGTAGCCGGCGCGATACTGCATCGACAGCCGCTGCTGGACAGCCGCGCTGCACTGCTGGACCGCGACCTGCTGGTTGGCTCGATAGCCATACTGGCCGCCGTATTGGCCGCCATACTGACCGCCGTATTGGCCGCCGTATTGGCCGCCATACTGGCCACCGTAGGGGTTGAGTACCTGGTTGAGCACCTGGCCGATGACGTTGGCAGGATTGTTGTTGTTATAGCCCGGATATCCATAGCCCGGATATTGAGCGGCGGCCGGGGCCGCCACACCGACGAGCGCGGCAACACCAACCGCACCAAGTGCAATCTTCTTAACAGCCGACATGGCAACCTCCTTAAAAAAATCGCCCGGTTCGAAGACACAACGATCGGACGCTGAAGAAGGTTTACGCAAAATGCAGTGCACCGGCGGTGAATGCGCTTGTCTGCCGCGGTTCAGAAATGACCTGGCTGTGCGAAGGGGCTCAGGCCGCTTCGAACTCGCCCTCGTCGGACATCACCGGGCCGCTGTCCTGCCCCTTGGCGCTGACGTCGCGGTCGACGAACTCGATGATCGCGATGGGGGCCGCGTCCGACATCCGGATGCCGGCCTTGATCACTCGCGTGTAGCCGCCGTTGCGGTTCGCGTAGCGAGGCCCGATGACGTCGAACAATTTGGCGAGCTGGGCGTCGTCCATGATCCGCGACTGCGCCAGCCGGCGATTGGAAAGGCCGCCCTTCTTGGCGAGCGTCACCAATTTCTCGACATAAGGGCGAAGCTCCTTCGCCTTGGCGACGGTGGTGGTGATCTGCTCATGCTTGACGAGAGCCGCCGCCATGTTGCGGAACAACGCGGTCCGGTGGCTTGAAGTACGCTGCAGCTTACGATGGCCAACGCGATGGCGCATGTCTGTATCTCCGTTCGTACGGGATCCGTGTCAGGTAATCCCGGCCACGCGGCACTTGAGGGCGGCCGCGCGAGAACCCAGTATGAAAACAGCGGGCTAACGGCCCGCCGGACGGCCGCTCCTCAACCGCAAAGGCGCCGAAAAGTCAAGCGATCGAGCCTGTCCGTTCGTGACTGGACCCCGCTGGGCACTCAACTCCGCGGATCGCTGACATCCCTGACCGGAACCCTGAAAGTCGGCGGTTGCCTTCTGTTCTGACTCGCGAACCTGGCGAGCTCCTGCTGGAGCCTTTCGGCTGCCGCTGACGCGGCTTTGCCCGCACTCGTGCAACTGCTTGCGAGGATCGCCTCCTCGATCCGGCCGACGCGGTCGTGGACAAACCATAGCTCCGCCGCCGCCGCGGACTTCAGATTGGCGACATATTGGTCCCAGACTTTGCGCTCGTCGGGTTTCAGCCCCTCTCTGTTCGACAGCCGGGGAAGCACGACCGAAGCCGAGAAATTGGCCTGGGCCGCAGCGACCGCGCACTTGCCGTCGATTGCCTTCTGCTCGAAGCGGACAGCGATGCCCCACTCGCTCGACGAGGGCGAGGGCGCTTTGGTGCTCGGATCCTTCGGAGAATTAGCGGCTACAGAGGCATTGACCGCGGTGAGGTTTGCCCCGGTCACGTTGTAGTGAACCACCGTAGCGTTCGGCAGCGCTTCAAGACTTCGAGAGCCGGCCGGAACGCTTGGCGGCCGCTCGGCCGTGACCTCTTGCCCTGCGGCTATCGGCGCCATGGCGAGCGCTACGAGAGGAAGAAGAGTCAGCGACATGGGATCCGCTACCGATTTAGGGGATAACTCTGGTCCAAGCGAATTTGGCAGTGAATGGAAGCTGCCGCAACAGTCACAATATGGAGACGGGGTCCTGCTCGTCAGGCGGAAAGCCGCTCCGGAGTGATTTTCGCAACCAGCCGCGTTTCCTGCCAGATTTCGCACGTGCCGCCGGGATGCTCGGCCTGGATCAGCTCGACAGCCTGCTTGTCACTGTCGGCGTCGAACCATTCGGCGCTGTGGAGGCGGCCGTCACTGTCGTGGCAATAATAGCGGTAGCTTAAGGACAAGTGCGGCTCCTTGAAACAGCGGGAGGACGAATGTCTCACCGCCGTCCCCATGCTGGTGTTCGGGGACGATGAGGGTTCGTTACGCAGCCTAGTCGGAACCTGAGATGAACTGGCAAGCACCACCTCTCCGCACCCCGCTTCTTTTGGCCAGCCGAAGTTGCTAGCCTCGCCCGGTTCTCATGCGATCGGCGAGGTCGGGCCCTCGGTCTGGTGGGACCGTCACATCCGTGAAGGCCTACACCGGACGCTAAGTTCGGATGACAAAAAAAGGGGCCGCCCCCAAAGGAACGGCCCCGATATTGTCGAATTGAAGCTGCTCGTCAGCCAAGCATTTCCTGCTCCAGCTTCTTGGCCATTTCCTCGATATTCTCGGGCGGCCAGCCGGGGATGTCCATGCCCAGGCGAAGGCCCATGCTCGCAAGCACTTCCTTGATCTCGTTCAAGGACTTGCGGCCGAAGTTGGGGGTTCGGAGCATCTCGGCCTCGGTCTTCTGAACGAGATCGCCGATGTAGATGATGTTGTCGTTCTTCAGGCAATTGGCACTGCGCACCGACAACTCGAGCTCGTCGACCTTCTTGAGCAGGTAACGGTTGAGCTGGTTGCTGTCCGCCGGGGTCTCGGCGGCCATCGCCGGCTGGCCGATCATCGTCGGAGCAGCAGTGCGCACC
>JACDCV010000049.1 GCA_013817375.1 Sphingomonas sp. | reverse complement strand
CCCATCATCGGCTCGTCTCCCGCTTCGACACGAGCATTGAATCAGAGCGTCACGACAACTTCAACCAGGAGTTTTTCAACAGTATCGGTCGAAAGCAGACTTACGTCCCTAATGTCCGGAATGGGTGGAAAGCGGACATTGGCCGTCAACCCTGTAACTCTGCTCTGAGGTCATTGAAGATCGCGCGCATCCTCTCGTCACAGGCCGAACCCTCGGCCACTCCGAGCGTGACTTCGATTGTGGCTTCCGGCGAGTTCCCCCTTCCTTCTACCATCAGCAAGCACCGCCCGCGTCCAACAGTCGCAAGGTAGTCTCGCGGGATGTTCCTCTCCCTTGGCTTCGGATCACGATGAACTTGAAGGCCCTGCCTCTGTGCAACCAGTTCCACCGCCGCGTCTGTTTCCGGTAAGCCAGCTTGGACAATGAACGAACCAACTTCTTTGTTGGGGGTCAGGGAGAACATATCCTCGCAACCGCTCAGGAGGAGCGCCGCTGCCAGATAGAGAAGAGCAGTAGCTCGCATCGGTGCATCTATCTCTTCGCCGCTTATGTCCGCAATGGGTCGAAAGCAGACACAAGCCGGCAATCGGCCAGCCTCGTGACCGCATCGACGACTTTCCCGCGGTTCAGGCCGGATCGACGTCCCGCGCTGGCGCAATCCTCGCCGCCGCCTCGGTCAGCGAATGACCGATCAGGATTGCCGCGAACTCGCGCCCGCTGTGCGTGTCGATCACCCGCAACGCGGGCTGCGGAAGCACGTCCACGGAATCGCGAATGACGGCCTCGAGCATGGCGTTCATCTGCGCTTCGCCATGCTCGGCCTGCCAGCGCATCAGTTCTCCGAAACCGTCGCTTCCGGTCCGGCAATAGGCCTGCGCCATCATCCAGTCGAACAGCATCCGGAGCGTCGCCTGGTCGAGGATCGGGTCGAGTTCGTGGAAATTGCCGACGAGGCGCTGGTGCGCAATCCTCGGAAAGTGTGCGCGAAGCCTGCTTACCGCTGACTGCAGTTTTTTCGGGCGCCGCTTGAAGGCGGCAACGGCGAGCAGCGCGACGGCAAGCAGGATGATCCAGAGCCACATCGTCAGCGGCCCTTGCGCAGTTCGTCGCGGATTTGCGTGAGCAGCTCCACTTCGCTCGGGCCGGCGGCCTCGGGCCTCCGCTCGATTAGCCGGTTGGCGGCCCGGACCATCAGGAAGATGATGAAGGCCAGGATGACGAAGTTGAGGACGACGGTCAGGAACTGGCCCCAGCCAAGCACCGCAACGCCGCCGCGCTTGAGGTCGACGTAGCTGTCCGCATTGCCGGTGAAGCCGTCGGGAATCCGCCCGAGCCGAATGAAGTAATTCGAAAAGTCGAGGCCGCCGAAGATCGTGCCGATGATCGGCATGATCACATCCTCGGTCAGGCTGCTGGTTATCGTCGCGAAGGCGGCGCCGATGATCACGGCGACGGCGAGGTCGAGGACATTGCCCCTGGCGATGAATGCCTGGAATTCCTTCAGCATGCGTTCCCCTGTCAGCTGGCGAGCTGTCGGGGACGCTAGTCGCGGTTCGCTTGGGAGCGCAACCGGAAGCGCGGCGTTGAAAGCGCATCGCTGGCCCTCTACCTATCGGAGACGTTCGTTGTTCAGGGGAAATGAAATGTCTGTGCTTCGCCGTTTCGGGCTTCTTGCTCCGCTTGCCGCTTTCTCGCTCGCCGGTTGCGGCCTCAACAGCGTTCCGACCGCCGAAGAGCAGGTGAACGCCGAATTCGCCAATCTCGAAGCGGAATATCAGCGCCGCAACGATCTCATCGGCAATCTCGTCGAATCGGTGAAGGGCGCGGCCGGCAGTGAGGAGCAGATCCTTACCCAGGTTACCGAGGCTCGAAGCCGGGCGACGTCGGCGACCCTGTCCGCCGACCAGCTCAGCGATCCGCAGGCGGTGCGTGCCTATAGCGAAGCGCAGGCCGGCCTCGCCGGTGCCCGAAGCTTGCTCGGAACCGTCATCATGGAGCGTTATCCTCAGCTCCAGAGCCAGCAGCGCTTTTCGGATCTGATGGTGGCGCTCGAAGGGACGGAGAACCGGATCCGCACCCAGCGCCGCGACTATAATGAGGCCGTGCGCCAGTATAATGTCCGGATCCGCACCTTCCCCGACGCCATTGGCGCCAAAATCTTCTACGGCGCCGAGCCCAAGGTGCCGTTCGAGGCGGCCGAAGGCTCCGAGACGGCCCCGACAGTCGATTTCAATACCGCCGGGTGAGGTGAGCCGCTTCTTCGCAATATTATGGCTGGCGTTTGTTGCGCTGGCCTCGCCGGCTGCCGCCCAGACCTTCCCGGAGCTAACCGGCCGGGTCGTCGACCAGGCGAACCTGCTGTCCGCGCAGCAGGAGGCGGACCTGACGGCGCGAAGCGAGGCGCTCGAGCAGCAGACCGGGGCGCAGTTCGTGGTTGCCACCGTAAGCAGCCTCGAGGACCGGACGATCGAGGATTACGGCTATCAGCTTGGCCGCCACTGGGGGATCGGCCGCGAGGCTGACGACGACGGGGTGATCCTGCTCGTCGCTCCCAACGAGAAGAAGGTGCGGATCGAGACCGGCTATGGCGCCGAGGGCGTTCTTCCGGACATCCTCGCGGGCCGGATCATCCGCAACGACATCCTCCCGCGCTTTCGCGATAACGACATGGCTGGCGGGATCATGGCCGGCGCCGATGCGGTGCTTGCGCAACTGAGCCTGTCGCCGGAGCAGGCCCAGGAGAATGTCGCCCAGGCCAAGGCCGCCGAAAGCGCTCGTGAAAATTCAGGCGCCGGGTTCGTGCCCGTGATCTTCTGGGGAATGATCATTCTGTTCGTTCTGCTGTCGCTTGCCAGGCGCGCTGGCGGGCAACGCTACCGGGGTAAAGGCCGCCGCCGCGGCGGGCGCGGCTTCAACTCGGGCGATGCGGCAATTCTCCTGTGGGGGCTCAGCCAGATGACGGGACGCGGCGGCGGCGGCTTTGGCGGCGGTGGCGGCGGTTTCGGCGGTTTCTCCGGCGGCGGCGGCGGTTTCGGCGGCGGCGGAGCGTCGGGGTCGTGGTGAACCGGCTGACACGGGACGACCATTCGAAGGTCAGTGCGGCAATCGCCCAGGCCGAACGAAGCACCGACGGCGAGATCGTCGCGGTAGCGACCGAGCTAAGCGATTCCTACCATGACGTCGCCCTCCACTGGGCGGTCGCGGGAATGATCCTGGTGCTGGCCGGGGCTGCCTGGCAGCCGGATTGCCTGCAATCCTGGTTCGCTCTGCTGTTCGGCGGCTGGACGGCGGCGCCAACTCTCGGCGAGCTGCTGACCTTCCTAATGGTCCTGGCGGTGCTGAAGTTCACCGCAGTGCTTCTGATCCTCAAATATATGCCGCTGCGGCTGCTGCTTACTCCGGGAGCCACTAAGTCGCGCCGTGTCCGCAGGCGGGCAATTGCCTTGTTCAAGGCGGCGGCCGAGCGGCGCACGGAGGGGCGCACGGGGATCCTCATCTATCTGTCGATGGGCGAGCACCGTGCGGAGATCGTCGCCGACGAGGCAATCACCAACGTGACCACGCCCGAGATCTGGGGCGAAGCAATGGCGGCGCTACTCGCCGAAGTCCGCGATGGCCGCCCCGCCGACGGCATCTGCGCGGCGATCGAGGAAATCGGTACGGTTCTCACCGAGCATTTCCCCAAGAGCCGCGACAATTCCAACGAGATTCCGGACAAGCTCATCGAGCTATGACCATCGAGTCCGACGCGCCGCTGAAAACCGAATGGGAAGGCAAATATCTCAGCGTTCTTCGCCGCGGCCGCTGGGAGTTCGTCTCGCGCAGCGGAAGCACCGGCGCGGTCGTCATCCTCGCCGAGCATGACGGGAAAATCATCCTGATCGAGCAATATCGAGTGCCGGTGGGCGGCCGCTGCCTGGAGCTTCCGGCCGGGCTCGTTGGAGACGAGGACGAGCAGGCGACCATCGAGGAAACCGCGGTCAAGGAGCTCGAGGAAGAGACCGGCTTCACCGCCGAACGGATCGAGCGCCTCGGCCACTTCCACAGCTCGCCCGGGATGCTTTCGGAAAGCTTCACGCTGGTCCGTGCGCATGGCGTGCGAAAGGTGGGCGAGGGCGGCGGCACCGACGATGAGGACATCGACGTCCACCTCGTCGCTCGCTCCGAGATCCCGCAGTTGATCGAGCGCCGCCGCCGCGCCGATGTGTCCGTGGACGTCAAGCTGCTGCTGTTCCTGGATTTCTGAGCGGCAGCCATTGCCCGTTCAGCAAGCGCCCGCCATAGGTGTCGCCGATGATCCGCTTGCTCGCCTCGACTCGAACTGCTCGCGCCGCCTCGGCTGCGCCGGCGAGCTATCATTATCCGCTGGAGGCTTGGACGAGCTGATGCGCGCTTAAACCCATCAGACTCAACCGGCCTCCGACCCGCCAGCCCTCCGCTCGGCGGGTTTTTTGTTGCCGCACCAAAGGAACGATTATGCTTCAGGAACGCGTTTCGAATGACCAGCCGACCAGGCGCTGGCAGGACTTCGTGGTCCCGCAGCGCTGGGAGTCGTTCACTGAGGAGGATCATTCGGTCTGGGACCTGCTTTTCGCCCGGCAGGTGGACGTGCTCGGGACCCGAGTCGTTTCGCCGTTCATCGAGGGTATCGACCTGCTTCGTTTGTCGCACCCCGGAATCCCGGAAGTCGCGGAACTAAACGCCATTCTCGAACCGCGCACCGGGTGGCGGACGGTTGCGGTGCCGGGCCTGGTTCCCGACGACATTTTCTTCGCGATGCTGGTCGAGCGGGTGTTCCCGATCGGCAACTTTATCCGCAAGCGCGAGCAGCTCGATTATCTGGAAGCCCCTGACTGTTTCCACGATCTGTTCGGTCACATACCGATGCTTGCGCACGAGCGGTTCGCGGCGATGGTGCAACACGTCGGGCGCATCGGTCTCGCCGCTGTCGAGTCGGGCGAAGCATGGCGCGTCGCGCGGCTCTATTGGCACAGCGTCGAATTCGGACTCGCGAAAGAAGAAGAAGCGCTCAAGATTCTCGGTGCCGGCCTCGCGTCGAGCTTCGGAGAGTCGCTTTTCAGCCTGGAGAACAAAACGGTCGAGCGGCTGCCGTTCTCCGTCGAGGCGGCGGTGAACACGCCCTACAGGCCCGACGCGTTTCAGCCGCGCTACCTTGTGTCGGAGTCTTTCGACAAGACCATAGCGGACATCCTTGCACTGACTCCGGAGCAACTCTTAACCCTCTGACGCCGACGGAGTTCGCGCTTGCTCAGCGTGAGTTCAGTTCGGGACTGCTATTCGTCGTTTGTCGAAGGCGGGCTTGTGCTCGCTCGCTGCCGCTGCTCGAGCGGCGGATATTTTCAAACGATGAGGACTGGGGAGTTCCATGAAAAGATTTATGCTGGCCGGAACGGCCTTCGCCGCGCTTGGCGCAACTGGCGCCGCCGCACAGGCGACTGCGCAAACGGCTCCGGCCGCCACCACCGCCCAGGCAGCGGTCGCCGTGCCTGACAACATCTTGCTCAAGGACTGGACCGGTCCGTACGACGGCGTTCCGCCGTGGGACAAGGTTTCGCCGGGACTGTTCCCGCAGGCGCTCCAGTTCACGATCGACGAGCAGCTTCGCCAGGCCAGGACGATCGCCAACAACCCGGCCGCGCCCACCTTCGCCAACACCATCGAGGCGATGGAAAAGACCGGCCAGCGGCTCGAGCGCGTATTGTCGGTGTTCGGGGTGATGACCAGCAACCTGGCGACCCCTGAATATCAGGCCCTCGACAAGGAATGGTCGCCCAAGCTGTCGGCGGCTTTCGACGAGATCATCCTCAACCCGAAGCTGTTCCAGCGCGTGAAGACTCTTCACGACAATAAGGCTTCGCTCGGACTCGACGCCAAGCAGGACCGGCTTCTGACCCGAACCTATGACCAGTTTGTCAACCGGGGCGCGAACCTTGACGCGCAGCAAAAGGCGCAGCTTTCGGCGATGAACCAGGAGCTCGCCGCGCTGTTCGCAACCTTCTCCGAGCGAGTCCTTGCCGACGAGAGCACCTACATCCAGGCCACCGAAGCGCAGATGAAGGGCGTTCCCGCCGACATGAAGGCGGCGATGGCTTCGGCGGCAAGGGAGCGCAAGCAGCCGGCCGGCACTTTTGCGATCAAGAACACCCGCTCGGCGGTCGATCCGATCCTGACCTTTGGCGACAACCGCGCTCTCCGCGAGAAGGTCTACAAGGCCTTCATCAACCGCGGCGACAATGGCGGCAAGAACGATACCAACGAGCTGATCGCCAAGATCGTCAAGCTTCGCGCCGACCGCGCCAAGCTTCTCGGGTTCGATCATCATGCCGAGTGGCGGATGCAGGACACGATGGCCAAGACCCCCGAGCGGGCGATGGACCTGATGATGCGCGTGTGGCCGGCAGCGGTCGCCCGGGTGAAGGAAGAAGTCGCCGACCAGCAAAAGATCGCCACTGGCGAGGGTGTCCAAACGATCCAGCCGTGGGACTATCGCTATTATCAGGAGAAGGTCCGCAAGCAGCGCTACGACCTCAGCCAGGAGGAGATCAAACCCTATTTCGCGCTCGACAACATGGTCGACGCGATGTTCTGGTCGGCTGGCCAGCTCTACGATCTCGGCTTCAAGGAGAATACGGGGACGGTTCCGGTATTCCACCCGGATATCCGCACCTTCGAGGTTACCGACAAGCGCAATGGCGAAATCGTCGGCCTGTTCTACCTCGACAATTTCGCCCGTGAAGGAAAGCGCTCGGGCGCGTGGATGACCACCTATCGAAGCCGCGCCGGGCTGCTCGACGACGACATCGTGCTGGCATCGAACAACAATAATTTCGTCCAGGCAGAAGCTGGCAAGCCAGTCCTGATCAGCCTCGACGACGCCGAGACCCTGTTCCACGAGTTCGGCCATGCGATCCATTATTTGCTGGTCGACGTTCATTATCCGAGCTTCGGCGGAGCCCAGCGCGACTTTGTGGAATATCCCAGCCAGGTGAACGAGAATTGGCTGCTTACCCCGCCGGTGCTTCAACGCTTCGCCAAGCACTACCAGACGGGTCAGCCGATGCCCCAGGCGCTGGTCGACAAAATCCAGAAGGCGCAGACGTTCAACCAGGGCTTCGCAACGGTTGAATATCTCTCGTCGGCTTTGGTCGACATGAAGCTTCACACCGATCCGACCGGAGTGGTCGATCCCGACGCGTTCGAGAAGAAGGCGCTGGCCGAGATCGGAATGCCGAGCGAGATCGTGATGCGGCACCGTCTGCCGCAGTTCAACCATCTGTTCTCGTCCGACGCTTACTCGGCCGGCTATTATTCCTACCTCTGGTCGGAAACGATGGACGCCGACACCTGGGCGGCTTTCGAGGAAGCGGGCGATCCGTTCCACAAGCCGACCGCCGACCGGTTCCGGCAATATCTGCTGTCGACGGGTAATGAGACCGATCGTGCCGAGGCCTACCGCCAGTTCCGCGGTCGTGACCCGGACGTCGACGCGCTGCTTCGCAAGCGCGGCTTCCCGGTCAGCGGAAGCGGCGGCAACAACTAGTCGCTGGAGCGTTTAGAAAGAGCCCTTCCCGAAAGATCGGGGAGGGCTTTTTCCTTGGTGCCGGCTGGAGGTGCGACGATTTCGAACGCTGTCGAAAAGGCAAAGGAGCTCGGCGACGAGATTGTTCACAGCCGCCGGGCTCGAATGTTCGGCAAGAACACGGTTGCGAGCACGATCGCCTTCCTTCTCGACCTTGCCATCCTGTGGAGCCTGGTCGAGCTTGTGGGCCTGCCCAGAGTGCCGTCCGCAATCATTGCCTTCATCCTGCCGATGGTCGTTTTCTACGTGCTCGAGCGGCAATGGGTCTTCCCCGACAGCAACCGCGGTGTCGCCAGCGGCTTCGTCTATTTCATGTTCAATATCGGCATCGGTTTCGTCGTCATGCTCGGCATCTTCTGGGCGTTGCTGACGTTCACCGGCATCCATTATCTGGTCGCTCGAGTGCTCGCGTCCATCGTGTCCGGAATAGTGATTTTTCTCCTAAACGGAGTCTTCAACTTCAAGCAGCTTTGACGTTGCGCTCGTAGAGTGGGGCGAAAGCCTAGCTTAAGTGCCCCTGCTGCAAGCCCTTGAGCGCTGCCCCGGTTCTGTCGCGGGCATCGAGCTTCAGGAGGAGGTTGGAAACGTGGTTCTTCACGGTCCCCTCGGCCAGCGCCAGCAGATCGGCGATCTCCTTGTTGCTGTAGCCGGCGCAGATCAGATGAAGCACCTCCCGTTCCCGGACGGTGAGCGCCTCGGCAATGTAAGTGTCGGATGAAGCCGAAGGGCCGCGGCGGATCGCCGCCATCAGGCTTTCGGTCATGGCAGGCTGAAAAGCCGTTCCGTTGTCGGCAAGGGCCCGAATTGCCTGAGCCAGATCTTCGAGCGAGACATCCTTGAGCATCAAACCCTTGGCGCCTGCCTTGATCGCCGCGATCGCGGCGTCGCCGTCGTCGAAGGTCGTCAATACCAATGTGGGCGGAAGCGCATTCGCTTCGCGAAGAGCGTCCAGAACGGCGATTCCGTTGAGCCGGGGCATTCGGATGTCGAGGAGGAGTACGTCGGGCTTGAGCTTTGGAACCATCTCCAGCGCCTCCTCGCCGTCGCTCGCCTCACCCACAACCTCGAAGTCAGGCACCAGCTCGAGCAGGCCGCGCACACCCTGGCGAACCAGCATCTGGTCGTCGACCAGAACAACCCGGATCATGCGGGCCGGATCATGCGGGTTGCGGCGTACTCGAAGGCAGCCAGGCATCGACCGTGAAGCCGAAGCCGGCTCCCGTGCGCACTGCCAACTTGCCGCCAAGGCACTCCAGCCGCTCACGCATTCCGAGAAGCCCGGAGCCCGGAGAGGAAGCGCTCGGCCGCGCGCTGCCGTCGTTGCGCGCGACGAGACGAACGCCTTCGCCGTCTGGGCTCACCTGAAGCCACAGGTTGGAGGCTTCCGAGTGCCTGACGGCGTTGGTGACGGCTTCCTGCGCGCAACGGATCAAGGCATGGGCCTGGTCAGGACTCACCTGCACGCCGGGAGAGATGATGACGTGAACGGCGGGCCTGGGGACGCTTCGCGCAAGCGTCTCAAGCGCATCATTCAAATCGAAACGTTCATCCTCGCGCAGAGCGGCGACGACGTCTCGCACCTTGCCTAGGAGGTCACGGGCGAGGCCTTTCGCCTGCATCACATGATCGTTCGCCCGGGCGGGCTCGCCGACCTTGGTTGCAATCTCGAGCTGAAGCCCGAGCGCGGTCAGCTCGTGGCCCCAGGAATCGTGCAGCTCGCGCGAGATGCGCAGGCGCTCCGCGTCGCGGACATTGTTGGTGATGATGGCTTGCGCGGACCGAAGCTCCCGGTTCGTCTGGGCCAGGGCCCGCGCCGTTTCCGCCTCTATTCGCACGGCCTGCGCCGCGAACACGAAGAACAGCTGCAACGCGAAAGATTTGCCCAGGACCCAGCACAGATCGGGAATTGGGGCCAGCGCAAGCGCGCCGATAACCGCCAGCGTCTGAAAGCCGACCCAACCCAGCGCTTTGACCGGCCCGGTCGTCCTCGCGACCTGCCACGCAACGATGATGAGGAAGGCCGACATCATTGCCCATGAAAGGATGAAAGCCATTGCCGCGACCGCGGCAACCTGGACGCACAGCAAGCCCCATCGGACACTCGGTCGCAGCTTTAGGAGGATCGCGGCGAGAACTGCCGCTCCGAATAGCGTGAAGGCGACAAGCCAGGGCGCTGACACAGGCACCGTCCCGGTAACGAACTTCTGGAGGACTGGCCAACCCAAAGCAAGCGAGACAGCCAGCGCTGCCATGCCAAAGATCCATTGATGCTGGTTTCTGAGGGGACTTGCCTGCAGGGGAACGGCGCCATCATGTGACACCGGACCCGTGATGCCCTCCTCGCGGGCTACGAAAGGCACGCCTTCGTCGCGGCGTTCGGCATCGCGCAGAGTGGCGACGACGTTGCGCACTTTGCCGTATAGGCCCCGGGCCAGCCCTTTCGCCTGCATCGCATGATCGTTCGCTCGGCCGGGCTCTTTAACCCTGCTCGCGATCTCCAGCTGCAGCCCGAGCGCGGTCAGCTCGTGGCCCCAGGCATCGTGCAGCTCGCTCGAGATGCGCAGGCGCTCGGCATTGCGGACATTGTTGGCGATGATCGCCTGTGCGGACCTGAGCTCCCTGTTCGTCTGGGCCAGGGCCCGCGCCGTTTCCGCCTCCCTTCGCAGCGCCTGTGCGGTGAAAACACTGCACAACTGCAGCACCAAAGACAGGGCCATGATGTAGGACAAAAAGGCATTCGGAGCCTGCTCAAGCGTAACGATAATCGCCAGCGTCTGGAAAGCGACCCAGGCGAGCGCTTTGGCAGGCGCGGTCGCCATCGCAACCTGCCAGGCGATGATGATGAGGAATATCGACATCAGGTCCTTGGGGTGGACAATCGTCATCGCCACGACCGCAGCAAGCTGCGCGCACAGCAAGGCCCATTGGACGGTCGTCCGCAGCCTCAGGAAAGTCGCGCCGACAACCGCCGCTGCGAAGAGGGCGAAGGGAAGAAGCCAAAGCGGCGGCACCGGAAAACGACCCCGCACGCTTCCGGTGATCAGTTCCTGGAGGAATGGCCAGCCCATGGCGAGCCAGACAGCCAGTGCTGCGACTCCGAAAATCCAATGATGCCGGTTTCTTAGATGGCCTGCCATTGGGGAATGCTGCCACAGCTTGAGCCGTCTTACCATAGGCCGAAGGTCACGGTCCCGGGATGCGACCTACGGCACTTATTCAAATTGAGGGGGAAGGCACAACGGACGGACCAAAGTGAAGGAACAGACATGCTACGGTTCGCTAGCCTCACCGCCATTCTGCTCGCCTCCGCGGCGCCTGCCCAGGTGACTCCGCCCGGAACGGAGCCGCCGATCGCCGCTCCGCCGGTCGCCGCCCCGACCCAGCGCGCTACCGTTTACGAGGCGGTTTTCTTCGCATCCTTTGCGCCACGAACCGCGCTCGACATCGTACGCCAGGTGCCGGGTTTCACCCTCGAGGAAGGAGATGCCGACGTCCGCGGCTTCGCCGGAGCGGCCGGCAATGTCGTCATCAACGGCGTCAGGCCGAGCTCCAAGGCGGAAAACCTTGAAACCACCCTGGCCCGGATCCCGGCGAGCAGCGTCCTTCGTGTGGAGGTCGGCCCGGGCGATCTCTTCGGCGCCGAATATTCGGGCAAGAGCCAGGTTCTGAACGTCATCCTGACGGCCGTGGGCGGAACCTCCGGCAATGTCACCATGTCGGCGCAGCGCGCCTTTACCGGGCGGATCGCGCCCAATGCAGCCGGCTCGGCGATGATCAAGCGCGGAGCCTCGACCATCAACCTGTCGGCGGCCACCGCGCAGAACTATTTCACGGACGAAGGAAGCGATACCGTTACCGACCCTGCGACCGGCGAGTTGATCGAGTTTCGCCGAAAGGCCACCCGGTACAACGATGGCGACGGCTATTTGTCCGGCAGCTGGACGCTCGAACGCGCGAGCGACAACGCGATCCGGGTCAACGGCCGCTGGGAGCCGAGCACCTTTAAGGTGGAGCAGGACAATCGCGTTTTCCCGGCGAACGGCTCGCCGCGAGACGATTCGCTGATCCAGGACAACAAGGATCCCGCATTTGAAATCGGCGGCGACATCACTCGGCCGCTCGCCGGCGGAGCGATCAAGCTGGTCGGGCTCGCGACACGGAATCAGAAGGACAATTTCGACGCGCTGATCAGGCGCAACGGACTGCTGAGCGACGGAGCGCAGGTGGTCGGCGGCTTTGAACAGACGCAGGATGCGACGCTCGACGAGAGGATCGCCCGGCTCAGCTGGTCGCACCAGGACGTTGGCGGATTTTCGTTCGAAGCGGGCGGCGAGGCGGTGCTCAACACGCTCGACAGCAACGTGGAATTGTTCGTCATCGAACCGGGCGGCGGGCGCAGGAGGATCGATCTGCCGATCGACAATGCGACGGTGAGTGAGAAGCGGGGCGAAGCCTTCGTCAATGCGGGCCGGTCGCTCGGTCCCGCCTTGCGAGTGGATGCCGGGCTCAACTTCGAATATTCGCAGCTGAAGGTACGCGGAGACGCGGTCGCCGATCGCTCGCTGAGCTTCCTGAAACCGAGCGCGACAATCGACTGGAAACCGGGAGGCGGCTGGCACACGCAGTTCACGATCCGGCGAACCGTCGCCCAGCTCAATTTCAACGATTTCATCAGCGCCGCCGAGCTGTCGAACGACCGGGTCAATGCCGGCAACGAGAATCTGGTGCCGCAGCGCGCCTGGGAATTCCGTGCGACGGTGGACCGGCCGATCCTCGGCGAGGGACTCGTCAAGCTCGACGTCGGTCACGATCTCATCAGCCTGCTCCAGGATCGAGTGCTCGTCTTCGGCGAGGACGGGCGGGCATTCGACGCTCCGGGCAATATCGGAACCGGCAGGCGCAGCTTTGCGAAGCTGACACTCGACGCTCCTCTAGGCATCCTGTGGAGCGGCCTTCGCGCCAAGTTCAGCGGACAGATTCAGCGAACCCGTGTCGAAGATCCGATCAGCGGCGAGCAGCGCAACTTCAGCGGCTTGTTCCCGGACTGGGAGTGGAATGTGGACGTCCGTCGTGACTCCGGCGCGTTTTCTTACGGCTTCACGGTCGCCCACCGGGACAGGTTTACCTTCTTCCGCACGGACGAGTTCGACTCCCTCTTCAACGGCGGGCCGTTCGGGACCGCGTTCGTGGAGTACCGGCCCGATGAGCGCTCGGCCGTCACTTTCGATGTCAACAATTTGTTCGATACGCCGGCCCAGCGCGAGCGATTGATGTTCCTCCCAAACCGGGCGACACCGGACTTGGCTCTTCGAGAATTTCGCGTCCGAGACAGCCACC
>JACDCV010000201.1 GCA_013817375.1 Sphingomonas sp. | reverse complement strand
GTTATGGGTGGAAAGCGGACATTGAACATTCGGACGAAGTGCAGAGCAGAACAACGAGGGGGCCGGTCCGTTTCGCCCTTATATTACAAAATGGGTCAGATTGCCCAAGCGCCCCAAGCGACGAGCAATGTTCCGGCTGTCGCGAGCGCGATGTGGAGGTAGAGCAGCCACAACGGGAGAAGTTTTCCAGCGAGGTGGTAGCCGAGGTTCATGACTACGCCTCCGCCCGCTGCGACGGCCAATAGAATGAGACCGAGCATCGCGCCGCCTTCAACGCGGTCGGTTAGACCGGCATAGGCCAGCAGGGTCAACCCCGAGGCTGCCAGGAAGCCATGCGCCATCGCCAGCCATGATGGCGGATTGGCCTTATGGGCGATGCGCCGGAAGGCCATCAAGATGCCCCCGGCCGCGGTGAGCAGCAGCAGGATGGAAGCAGTCTGCAACATCGTCATTGAGTTCATCGTCCAATTCCACTTCTTTCTTGGTTATCCAAGGCAGTGTCGTTGACCTAACTCGGGTTGGCTGCTCCGCTGTTTCCGCCCTTTTTGATCACACTGATCATGCCGTCCGGCTCCATGCACGCCTGCTCGACCTTAGCGATGTCGCCGATTCCCTCTTCGCGCAAATGGGTCATCAGTTCGTCCTTGGTAATGAGTTCGGTGCGCATGTTGCGGGGCAACATTCGGCCATTGTCGATCAGCAGCAGCGGCGGTGGCTGGAAAAAGCGCTCGAACGCCTTCGAGCGATGGGTCAGATATTCGATCGCATAGCTCCAGAACAACACCGTCGCGACCAGCACTGCACCTTCGACGACGGATACATAGTCGGCGGCAAAGCCGGGACCGGCGATATCGGCGACTAGCACGATCACCAATATGTCGGTTCGTCCGACCCCGCCCGTTTGCCGCTTCACCACCACCTTGAGCAGCGCCACGATCACGAAATACATGATCGTTGCGCGGAGGACCATTTCGAGCACCGAGCGGGTCGGCGTGAACATGCCTCCCCAATCAACGGTCCACAGCGCGCCCTCCATCTAGGTCACCATCCGTATAATCAGAGCCATAACGCTAGCGCGTGAACGCGTTTCGCTACCAGTTCATCGCCGGTCGTGTAAGCCACAAACACTTCCGCCATCCACCGGCTCCTCGTTAAACGCGCGCCTTATCTGCTTCCTTGCTTCTGTAGAGCCTGGAGCCCCTTATCTAGCGCTTTCGTTCGATTGGGAACTTAGCCGGAAGGTCCGGCTTTGGGTCGGAAGCGGTCATGTCCGCTTTGGGTCGAATGCGGACATTGGGACTTCCCTGCCCAGTGCGTGTACAAGCGGCTGGGTAAGCTTCTAGCGAGAGCCGGTTGTGAGCATCCCCGCAATGCGCAGGAGGGCTACAAGTGTCTGACCAATCAGCCTCTCTGGCAACAAAGAGAGGAACGACTGATGAAATTTCGTCATGACGACATGCCGGATCAAATCAACAAGGATGGCGTGAGAATCCAGTCTCGCGATTGCGGCGAGTTGAATGTCGCTCACATCTGCTTTCCTGCCGGGGCTGACGCCAAGCCGCTCCTGGAGGGTCTGCCCGATGATCTTTGCCAAGTGCCGCATTGGGGGATGGTTCTCGAAGGCTCCATCAACGTTGAATATGCGGACGGCACCACGGAAAAGGTGAGCGAAGGCGAGGTCTACTACTGGCCGCCGGGGCACACGGTTTCTGTTGATGAGACCTACCGCGCGATCGAGTTCAGCCCAAAGGTAGAGATGAGCGAGCTCATAGAGCACCTCCGGGGCAAGATGGGCGCATAGCCCTCAAGGTCTGGCGGAAGCATGGCTGATCCTTGTGTCTGAAATGGGTGGAAAGCGGACGCTTGCGACTAGCGACAAGGTGCGCGCTTCGTGATAGCCTTCAAACCAAGGGGGGCGGCATGAACAAGCTCGCTAGTCAGGCTGGACCGGCGAGGTGAATGCCGCGCCGAAGCCATCGCGATTGACGCGCCTGCGAGACGCCTTGCGGGCGCGTGACTGGATTGGGATCAGCATAGAATTGGCCGTCGTCACGCTTGGTATTTTGCTGGCGTTTCAAATTGACCAGTGGGGCGAAGAGCGGCAGAAAGCCAAAGATGAGTGGCAATTCCTGGAGCGGCTCCATGCGGAATATGGTCGCGCAATTGAGGAAATGCGTGGCATTGTCAGGCACCACGACCGTATCATGCGCGACTTTCGTGTGGCATTTGCGGGCAAGAGTAACCCTTCCCGCCTCCGCGCCTACTCGACTCAACTAAATTTTGGATGCCGGGCAGGATATTTGGGAACGGCGCCGTTCAGCGACACCGCGTTCCAGGAACTGATCAGCTCAGGCAAGCTCAACACCATCAAAGACCCCAGCCTGCTCGCGGAGATTTCGTGATCTGACCGCTACCCAGGCATGGCTGAAGGATCGCGCCGCGGCGGGAACCGAGGCGGCCCGGGATGCGGGGCCGTACCTAACGCCGTATTACCGATACGAAATTCTTGCGGACGGGAGATCGACTTGCCGCGTCCTGTGGACCGAGCTGTTTTCAGATCCCAAAGCCATCACTGCCGCCGTCCGGACCTACCGTATGCACGAGCTCGTTGGAGGCGGGCGACGCGATCTTTTGCGCATGACTCATCGCGTCCGAAGGGAGATCGCCTGCAAGCTCGACAAGCCGGAGTGCCTATGATGAGGTCATGTCCGCATTGGGTGGGAAGCGGACATTCGTCCACCGCTACGGAAGATGCCGCACGAGAATCTTCGAAGTGCTGGATAACTCGACCGCTGCATGTATAGGCGCCCACAGCCTCGGGCTTAGTAAGGTGGAAATGTGTCCAGCCAGCGTGACGACGTGCTCGCCGAGTTCCAACACCACTATTGGCGCTCGGCTCCGCTCATCAACGACACTCTGCCGCCACTATCTGCCGATCAGATCCCAGAAGATCAATTTAAGCTGATTGCGGAAAACATTCCTGTCCTATGTTGGATGGCGAACGGCGATGGATACATCGTCTGGTACAATCGCCGTTGGCACGAATATTCGGGTACTAAAC
>JACDCV010000200.1 GCA_013817375.1 Sphingomonas sp. | reverse complement strand
GCCTCGATAGCGCGCCGGTGAGTATCCAGCCCGCGATATTTGGGCAGCAGCGAGGGGTGGATGTTCACTATCCGCCCGGCCCAGCGCCGAGTGAATTGCGCTGACAGGATGCGCATGAAGCCGGCAAGGGCGATTGTCCCGACCCGATGGTCGCCAAGCGACTGGTCCAGCGCCGATTCCCAAAGTCCTTTCTCGAGCCCGCGGCTGTCCCAGCTCCAAGTCGGAATGGCGCGGTCGCGGGCCCAGCTTAAACCCGCTGCAAGCGGATTGTTCGACGCGACCAGCACCACCTCATAGCCGCTCGCTTCTTCGACCAGCGCCTTCATATTGCTTCCACGGCCGGAGATCAGGACCGCAACCCGGCTCTTCTCCCGCACCTGGTCAGCCATCGTGGCTTGCGGTCCACTCATCGGCCGAGCCCCAGCTGCCCGCCGGCCCGGTGACCGTGCAGCCGCGACTGCCTTCGACCAGGCGCCCGATTTCCTGCGCTTTTTCGCCGCTTTGGCCGAGCCTTGCGATCACTTCGCCGGCATTGTCGCAAGCGACGATCGCCACCATTCCGATCCCGCAGTTGAAAGTGCGCGCCATTTCCTCGGCAGCGACCGCGCCCCCCTCCTGAAGCATCGAGAATAAAGGCGGGAATTCCCACGACGACGCGTCGATTTCCGCCCTGAGCCCCTTTGGAAGGACCCTCGGGACGTTTTCCAGAAGCCCTCCCCCGGTGATATGCGCAAGCCCGTGGATCAGCCGGTCCCCGACCAGTGGCAAAAGCGGCTTTACGTAGATTCGAGTCGGCTCCAGCAGCGCTTCCCCCAGGCTTGTCCCGGGCAGGAAGGGCGCTTCTGCCGCGAGATCCCATTGCCTTTCGGCGATGATCCTTCGGACCAGGGAAAAGCCATTGCTGTGGACGCCCGAACTGGTGATTCCGAGAATCACGTCTCCCGCAGCGACCCGGCTGCCGTCGAGAACTTCCCCGCGCTCGACCGCGCCGACGCAAAAGCCGGCGAGGTCATAGTCGCCAGGCGCGTACATCCCCGGCATTTCGGCTGTCTCGCCGCCGATCAGCGCGCAGCCGGCCTGCTTGCAGCCTTGAGCGATCGAAGCGACTACAGCCTCAGCAACCGCGGCCTCCAGCCTGCCGGTTGCGAAATAGTCGAGGAAGAAGAGCGGCTCGGCGCCCTGGACCACCAAATCGTTCGCACACATTGCGACGAGGTCGATGCCCACGCCACTGTGGCTGTCGAGGTCGATGGCGAGTTTCAGCTTGGTCCCGACGCCATCGTTCGCAGCAACCAGCAGCGGGTCGCGATATCCCGCCGCCTTCAAGTCGAACAGGCCGCCGAAGCCGCCGAGCTCGGCATCCGCCCCCGGCCGGGCAGTGGATCGCGCGAGCGGCCCGATCGCCTTGACCAGCGCATTGCCGGCATCGATCGACACTCCTGCGTCGGCGTAGGTCAGCGGCTTTTTCGGCATGGCCAGGGGAACTAGCCACAAGCTGCTTGGATTTCCACGCCGTTATCGCCAAAAGCGCGCGGGAATGGCTCGCCGTCCCTCGCTCCTCCTCGCTATCATTGCGTCCGCCAGCTTGCTGCTGGGCGGCATCGTCTATGCGCAGATGGAAGCTGGCGAGAGAGGGATACTCCCGCTCGACAGCTCCGGCACGCTCGAAATCGAGGGAATCACCGTCGATGTCGGCGGCAAGGACGCGCAATCGGCGCGGTTCGCCGGCTGGCGCGTGGCCCAGCGCCAAGGCTTCAAGATGCTGTGGGCCAAGAGCCACAAGCGCCCGGTATCGCAAGCGCCTTCGCTATCCGACGGCACGCTCGACCAGATCGTGTCGTCGATCATCGTCCAGCGTGAGCAGCTCGGCCCGAACCGCTATATCGCCACGCTGGGCATATTGTTCGACCGCGCCCGCGCCGGGCAATTGCTTGGGATCCCGGGTGTACGCGATCGATCGCAGCCGATGCTCCTGATCCCGATCACGATCACCGGCGGGACAGCGACCAGCATCGAGCTTCGAAACCCGTGGCAGCGGGCGTGGGCGCAGTTCCGGACATCGCAAACGCCCATCGATTATGTTCGGGTCAGCGGCCTTGGGGTCGATCCACTGCTGATCAATGCTGCTCAATCCGCCCGGCCGGGGCGCGGCTGGTGGCGCAATATCCTGGACCTCTACGGAGCGGCCGACATCCTGCTTGCGGAAGTGATGATCCACCGGCTCTATCCCGGCGGACCTGCGAAGGCGCGCTTCATCGGACGCCACGGGCCCGACCGTGAAATCATCGGCGGCTTCGAGCTGACGGCCGCCAACAGTGCAGAGATCCCGCGGATGATGGATGAGGGCGCCCGCAGGATGGATCAGCTGTTCGCCCAAGCCTTCGCCGCCGGAGCGCTGATCCGCGATCCCAGTCTCAATCTGCCCGAACCGCCGCCACCGCCGGTCGAGGAAGTCGAGGAGGAGAGGCCGGCGCCGCAGCAGGCGACCACCGTCCGAGTCGCGGTCGCTGCGCCCAACGCGGCGACTTACAATTCAGCGCTCGCCCATTTGCGTGCGGTGCCGGGAGTGAGCGGTGTCCAGCAGGTGAATATCGCTCTTGGCGACACCAGCTATTTTGGAGTCACTTACCGCGGGAATCTGGGCACTCTTCGTTCGGTCCTCGAGTCGCGCGGCTGGGGTGTCGAGACGGCGGGAGGGCAGCTCCGGATGTTCGTTCTTCGGCCTGGGTCGACGCAGACCCCCCAGCAGCCACAGCCACAGCCACAACCTGCGCCGGCACCAGCGCCCTCGACTCCCCCTCAGCCAGAGCCGCAGATCCGAACCTCCGCCGCGGTGAGGCCGGCTAGCAGTTCCGCGGACCAGTGAGCAGCGGCCAGGGTTCGCGCGGGGACCAGATCGCGCTGCCCCTCGACTGGCCCCAGAGCCAGGGCGATTCGCGGCTGATCATCTCTGATGCCAATCGCGATGCGTTCGAGCATTTCCGCAAGTGGAGCCTGTGGCCGGTTCGAGCCACCATCCTCACCGGCCCGCGCCGCTCGGGCCGAAGCCTTCTCGCGCGAAGCTTTGTCGAGAGGGTGAGCG
>JACDCV010000199.1 GCA_013817375.1 Sphingomonas sp. | reverse complement strand
AGAAGCTGCTGCCGGGGAACGGCGCCACCGGAACGGGCGGCGCGAAGCTTTTCGAGCACCAGCCGCTCGTGCGCCGCATGCTGGTCGACGATCACCAGCCCGTCCTGCGCCTCGGCGACGATATAGGTGCCTGCTACCTGGCCCCGGGCGACTCCAAGCGGGAACTCCTCCACCGGCTCAATCGCGGGTTCGGCGCGAGCGGACGGCTCGATTCGGATGCCCGTGAACAGCGCCCGCTCCTCGCGGACGCCTGCAGGCGAAGCCGCAGAAGGCGAGACGCTGCTGGTCCACAAAACCGGCGCTGCCGCCTGCTCGCGTGAAGCGCTCCGATGGGACTCGCAATCCAGTGCGGAGCGCAGGCCGCTGACGATCAGCCCGCGAACCGCTGCCGGGTCGCGGAACCGAACCTCGGTCTTGGCCGGGTGGACGTTGACGTCGACCTCGCCGAGCGGGACCGAAAGAAACAAGGCCGCAATCGGATGCCGGTCGCGGGGGATCATGTCCCGGTAAGCGGCACGAAGCGCTCCGACGAGAAGCCGGTCCTTTACGGGCCGCGAATTGACGAACAGGAACTGCTGATCCGCCACCCCGCGATTGAAGGTCGGCAGGCTGACTACTCCGGTGAGGCCGAGCCCGTCGCGAGCAAAATCGATGCCGACTCCATTCTTCTCCAGCTCGGCGGCCAGCAGCGACGCGACCCGAGCCGGAGGGCTGGAAAGCTGGAGCGACCAAATTCTGCGTCCATCATGCTCGAGCGTGAAAGCAACGTCGTTGCGCGCCAACGCCAGCCGCTTCACCGAATCCAGCGCGGCCGAATATTCCGAACGGGCGCTGCGAAGGAATTTGCGGCGCGCCGGCACCTTGCCGAACAATTGCTCGACCCGAACGCGAGTGCCCGGCGGAAGCGCTGCAGGCCCCTCCTCCACCACTTGGCCATGATCGACGACGATCCGCCATCCGTCACTGTCCCTCACCCGGCTTTCCAGGGTCAGGCGCGATACGCTGGCGATCGACGGCAAGGCTTCGCCGCGAAAGCCGAAGCTCGTCACCTTGTCGATATTGTCGTCGGGCAGCTTGGATGTCGCGTGTCGCTCCAGCGCCAGCCGCATCTCGTCGGCGCTCATGCCGAAGCCATCGTCGATCACCTCGATGAGGCCGGTGCCTCCGCCCGAAAGACGAACGACGACATTCGCCGCGCCCGCATCGAGCGAGTTTTCGACCAGTTCCTTCAACGCGCTCGCCGGCCGCTCCACGACCTCGCCCGCGGCAATCCGGTCGACGAGCTGTGACGGCAGTCTTCTTATTGACATGTCCAAGGGTCTAGCCCAATCCGAGCCGTCCCGCGAAGCGCTGATTTGAGCCAGGAAATTCAGTTCGCGTTCAATGGGAAGCGTTTAATTTCAATCGCGTGGCCGATGCATTAGCCGGCCGCCGATGGGGCAAAGGGCGGAGAGACCAAGCAACGATGTTCTGGGCGCGCTGGTTCAAATGGATGTCGCACGACATGGCGATCGATCTCGGGACCGCCAACACACTCGTTTACGTCCGCGGCCGCGGAATCGTTCTCAACGAGCCGTCGGTGGTCGCGATAGAGACGATCAACGGGGTCAAAAGGGTCAAGGCCGTCGGCGAAGACGCCAAGCTGATGATGGGCAAGACCCCCGACCAGATCGAGGCGATCAGGCCACTTCGCGACGGGGTCATCGCCGACATCGATGTCGCCGAGCAGATGATCAAGCATTTCATTCACAAGGTGCACGGCGGCAAGATGCGCGCCTGGCGCTTTCCGGAAATCGTAATCTGTGTCCCTTCCGGTTCGACTTCGGTCGAGCGTCGGGCAATTCGTGACGCCGCGTCGAACGCAGGCGCGAGCGCGGTTTATCTTATCGAAGAGCCGATGGCGGCCGCGATCGGCGCCAACATGCCGGTGACCGAGCCGATCGGATCGATGGTGGTCGATATCGGCGGCGGCACCACCGAGGTCGCGGTTTTGTCGCTTCGCGGTCTTGCCTATACGACGTCGGTGCGCGTCGGCGGCGACAAGATGGACGAGGCGATCAGCTCCTACGTCCGCCGCAACCACAATCTTTTGATCGGCGAAGCAACCGCCGAGCGGATCAAGAAGGAAGTCGGGATCGCCAAGCCGCCGACCGACGGTATCGGCCAGACGGTCCACATCAAGGGCCGCGACCTGGTGAACGGAGTCCCCAAGGAGATTTCGATCAACCAGGGCCAGATCGCCGAAGCGCTTTCTGAGCCGGTCGGGACAATCGTCGAAGGCGTCAGGATCGCGCTCGAGAATACCGCGCCGGAGCTTGCCGCTGACATTTGCGACCAGGGCATCGTCCTGACTGGTGGTGGCGCTCTGCTGCAGGGGCTCGACGAGGTGCTTCGTGACGAAACGGGTCTCCCGGTGACTGTTGCCGAGGACCCGCTGACCTGTGTCGCGCTCGGAACCGGCCGAGCGCTCGAGGAAGAACAGTTCCGCGGCGTTCTGCAGACCGCCTGAGGAGGGGCTGAGCGGTGGTGACGCCGCGCGCCGGCTGGTCGAGACGCGCTCAATATGGGCTGTTCTTCAGCCTGATCGCGGCCATCGCCGGGCTGGTCATCGGCCTGCTCCTGCTGGCTTTTTCGATTGCCGCTCCCAACACTTTCAAAGAGCTTCGCGGCCTTGCTCTCAATCTCACCGCACCGCTCACCATTCCGCTTCATGAAGTCACCGCGACGGCGCAGGGCCTTGCGTCGGGAGCCGGCGATTATTGGGACTCGGCAAACCAGAATGGCCGGCTGAAGCGCCAGAACGCCGCGATGCGGTCGCAGCTAACCTACGCCCGCGCGATCCTGCACGAGAATCGTCAGTTGAAAGCGACCCTTCAATTGCGCGAGCGGAGCGTCGATACCGTCACCGCCGGGCGGCTGGTCGGCTCCTCCTACCAGAGCCCTCGCCGGTTCGCGATCTTGTCGGCGGGAAGTCGCGACGGAGTCGAGATCGGAATGCCGGTGCGTACTGCCGAGGGGCTGATCGGCCGGGTGATCGATGCCGGCGCTTTTTCCGCGCGGGTGCTGCTCGTGTCCGACCGATCGAACATC
>JACDCV010000198.1 GCA_013817375.1 Sphingomonas sp. | reverse complement strand
GGCTAGCGGGGCTCTCAAGCCACCACAGCTGAAACCCCGTCACTCCATCATGACCGGGGGACAGCCACCCCTCCAGTCCAGCTGGAGGCGCGGCCCATTACCGTATCTTTCCACCCATAACGGACACTAGAGCGGCGGAAGCACGGTCAGCTTCGCCTGTTTCATCCCGCACCGGCTACATCGGAACCGTCGCGCCATGCCTTTGATCGGCGCTGTCCCCGCCACCTTGGCAAGCTGTGGCCCGTCCAGCGTCCGTGCCGCGCCACAGTGGCAGCAATCCACCTTTAGCGCGGCTCCGAACCTGAGAAGATCGGCGGCGGTGCGAATGTGCTTTGTGGACATTCGACTCGGATAAGCGAGGCAGAACGATTCGGGAACATCGGTCGTCCAGGAATGCTGACCGTGCTTGCCATGTGATTGCTAGAGCGATCCTGGGCGAGTTTCTGCCTTTCGATTTTCGCGGCTAACTGATTGAAAAGAAATGGCGCGCCCGGAAGGATTCGAACCTCCGGCCCCCAGATTCGTAGTCTGGTGCTCTATCCAGCTGAGCTACGGGCGCGCATGCCTCGACAAGGCAGCGGCGCACATAGGGTGAGCCTGTGCCCTAGGCAAGCCTGGGGGACGGCGATTGCCTAGCCGCCGCGGCCTTCCTAGAGACCCACTGGATGCGTGGATTCCCCCTCCTCCTTGCGGTCGCTGTTGGTGGCTGCGCAACAAGCGACATGACCGCTCCGTCGCTCGGCCGCCGGGCTGCCGAGGCGATCGACCCGCGCGCCCCAGTGCCGGAGCTGGCGGTCGCCAGCCAGCCTAGCGCAGGCATCGTCGACCGGCTTGGGCTTCTGGTTGCCCAGACGCTGGCCGCGGACGCCGCGTTCCGCTCCGCCGCTGCCAATGCCGACCGACTGGCCGAAGCGGCCGCAGGCTCGCAGACCGAAAGCTGGATCGTCGCCCAGCAGGCGCTTTCCGGAGCGGTTGCGGCGCGGGCGCCGGCGAGCAGCGCGCTGGCAGAGATCAATGAACTCGCAGCCCAGCGAATCCAGGCGCTCGGCGGCATCGGAGCGGCCGACCTGGAAGCGATCAACCGCGCGGCTGCACAGGTAGCGGAAGTGGATTCACGCCAGGCGGCGACGATCGACCGGATTCAGGCGCGGCTGGCGCGCTAGCCGAGCGCCGCGGCCCTTGCCGCCGGCCACTCGCCCGCCTCGATACGATAGACAATGCAGGGATTGAGCTCGGGGTAGCGCAGGTCGTCGAAGTCGAGGTCCTGGCGGCGGGTCATGCCCAGGCGCTTCATCAGCCCCTGGCTGGTCTCATTGCCCTTCACGGTAAGCGCGACGACGTAAGGCGCAGCGAAGCGGTCGAAGGCGAGATCGAGGCTGGCGATTGCCGCTTCCTTGGCGAACCCCTGCCCCCACGCATCCTCCCGGAGGCGCCATCCGATCTCGAAATCGCCGTGAAGCACCTCGCCGCCGGGCGAATTGACTCGCTTGAGCCCGCAGAAGCCGAGCAATGCCTGATCGCTCCTGCGCTCGATGATCCAGAAGGTGTGGCCGTAGTCGCGCTGGTAGGAGTCGACGCGGTCGAAAGCCGCTTCATGGGACGACGGGTCCTGCACTCCGCCTAGCCAGCGCATCACCGCAGGGGTGTTGACCCGCGCGACAAACTCCTCGCGGTCGCCCTCGCGCCAGCCGCGAAGTCGGAGCCGCTCGGTCTCGGCAAGGATGTCAGCCATTGATGAGGCGCGCGGCGTCGGGCGCGTGGTAGGTGAGCACTCCGGTCGCGCCGGCGCGCTTGAAGGCCAGCAGGGTCTCCAGGATCAACGCGTCGCGCTCGCCCCAGCCGGCGGCCGCGCTATGCTCGATCATCGCGCACTCGCCCGACACCTGGAAGGCGAAGGTCGGCACTTCGAAGCGCTCGCGGACCCGCCAAATCACGTCGAGATAGGGCAGCCCCGGCTTGACCATCACCATGTCCGCGCCCTCGGCAAGGTCGAGCTCGACTTCGCGAAGCGCCTCCTCGCCGTTGGCGGGGTTCATCTGATAGCCGCGCTTGTCGCCCTTCAGCCGACCGAGCGATCCCACGGCATCGCGGAACGGGCCGTAGAAGGCGGACGCATATTTGGCCGCATAGGCCATGATCGCGACGTCGCAATAGCCTTCGCCCTCGAGCGCTTCGCGGATCGCTCCGACCCGGCCGTCCATCATGTCCGAGGGAGCAACGATGTCGGCGCCGGCGGACGCCTGGACCAGCGCCTGTTCGGTGAGCACCTTGACCGTCTCGTCATTGGCGACGCAGCCGCGCGCGTCGACGAGGCCGTCGTGGCCGTGGCTGGTGTAGGGATCGAGAGCGACGTCGGTGAGGACCCCGATTTCCGGCACTGCATCCTTGATCGCGCGGATCGCACGGCAGATCAGATTGTCGGGATTGAGCGCCTCGCTGGCATCCTCGGTGCGGCGATCGCCGGGCGTGTTGGGAAACAAGGCGATGCAGGGGATTCCAAGCGTCGCGGCTTCGCGCGCCTTGGCCGCGAGCCGGTCGACGGTCCAGCGGCTGACGCCCGGCAACGATACAATCGGCTCCTCGCAGCTTTCGCCCTCGCAAACGAACAGTGGCCAGATGAGGTCGCTCGGGTGAAGCCGGTGCTCGGCGAGCATTTCGCGCATCCAGCCGCTCGATCGGCCGCGGCGCATTCGAAGTGAGGGATAAGTTGAACTGCTCATCGCCGGCGCCTCTAGCGCGGGAGCGGGATGGAAAGAAGACGCGCTTCGCGCATTAAGCGGCCATGGCAGCCGATAGTCTTCCAAAACAGGCGGTTGTCGTCGTCAACGCCCAGAGCCGTCGCGGCGAGGAAGTGTTCGAGCAGGCGTGCGAAAAGCTGGGCGCGGTAGGCATCGAAGTAATCGCCCAACACGCGATCAAAAATCCGGACGAGATGCGTCCGATCATCCGGGCTGCGATCATGCAAGGCGCACCGATGGTGATCGTCGGCGGCGGCGACGGATCGCTGTCGACTACGATCGACGATTTCCTGGGCAGCGACACGGTGTTCGCCCTGCTTCCGCTGGGGACGGCGAATAGTTTCGCCCGCACTCTTGGAGT
>JACDCV010000197.1 GCA_013817375.1 Sphingomonas sp. | reverse complement strand
GCGCGAAGGCTTCGACCGGTCGTCCGCTGGGCCTGCAATCGAAGCGCGTGGATCGAAACGCCGTCGAACCGCGCGCTCAACTCCTCCCGCTTGGCTCGAGCAATCTCGCCGAGGATTCCGCCGGGGTTAAGCACGGCTGGCCTCGACGAAGCGGTCGAGCAGAACTCCCGCCTCGCCCGACCGGATTGAGTCCAGCGCGCGATCGACGCCACTTCGGACGTCGGGAGCAACTCCGGCGGTGAACAGAAGTGCGCCGGCATTGAACGCGACGATCGCCGACTGCGCCGCTGAGCCTTCACCGCGAAGAGTGCTCGCCAATATCGCCGCATTGGCCGCGGGATCGCCGCCGCGGACCGCTTCGAGCGGATAGCGCTTGAGTCCGGCCTGCTCGGGGGTGAGCTCGATGGGCTCAAGCTCGCCGTCGGCAAGAAGCACCGCCTGGGTAAAGCCGTGCACAGCGACCTCGTCGAGGCCCGAGCCGTGAACTACCAGTGCCCGCTCCAGCCCCAGCGAGCGAAGAGTCTCCGCCACCGGCACCAGCAGCGCGGGATCGGGAACCCCGAGCAATTGCACCTTCGGCCGCGCCGGATTGAGGCAGGGGCCGAGCAGGTTCATCACGGTTCGCACCCGAAGAGCGCGGCGAACCGGCCCGGCATGGGCGATCCCCGGGTGATAATAAGGCGCGAGGAGGAAGCAGAAGCCGGTCTCGTCGAGCACCCTGCGCGACTGGTCGGGCGAGCAATCGAGCCTTGCTCCGAGCGCTTCGAGGACATCGGCCGATCCGCATTTGGACGTGAACGAGCGATTGCCGTGCTTCACCACCGGAAGTCCGCAGGCCGCGGCGACCAGCCCGGCGCTGGTCGAAACATTGATCGATCCCGAGCAATCGCCGCCGGTGCCGCAGCTGTCGGCAAACAGGGTGTCGGGCGACGGAAATGGGCGCGCCGCCGATCGCAGCGCCAGCGCTGCTCCAGTCAGCTCGGCGGCGGTTTCGCCCTTGAAGCGAAGCGCGACGAAGGCTGCGGCCATCAGAGTCTCGGGAAGGCGGCCCTCGACGATCTCGGTGAACAGCAATTGCGCTTCGGAACGCTCGAGGTCTTTGCGGTCGAGCAGTTTTCCAATGAGCAGCTCGGTCCGGGGCGGAGCGGGCTCCAGCGGCGTGGAAACGCGGGAGGAAATAGAGAGGAGGCTGGTCATGATATGCACCTGAAACAAAAAGCCCGCCGGGTGGCGGGCGGGCAGAACGATGATCGGTTTGGCTAGTCGATCAGTCGCGCCATCGCGCCGCAAAGAAGCATCCGCGCCACCAGAGGTGAGCGGTTGCATTTGCTGCGATGGCATTCAGGTGAGTCATCAAGTGCTTGGGTAGTCGAGACTTTCCGCCGCCGTCAATCCCCAAGATCGACGGACGCGCGTCTTGGCCCCATTTGCGCAACGGCTTGGCGGAGCGGGTGTAGCTCAATGGTAGTGCAGAAGCCGGGAAACAGAAGTCGCCAAAGGCGTTGTTGCATTGGCCAAACGGGACCGAGGAAGAAAAACAAGCCAATGCACGCGTTCATCATCGAGGACGACTATCTGATCGGCCAAGCTCTCCAGGACATGCTGGAACGGCTCGGCTTCACTCGGTTCAGCTTCGCACGATCCCAGGATGCTGCGGTCATGGGAGCTGGCGGCCAGCCCATCGATCTGATCACGGCGGATGTGCGGCTGCTGCCTGGCGACGGCCTTGAAGCCGTTCACGCCATCTGCGAACGGCGGGATATCCCGGTGGTGTTCATTACAGGCTATGCCGACGAGCTGATCGACCGCGCACCCGACGCAATCGTCATTCAAAAGCCGATCGATGAGCGGGAGCTCGAGGCTGCGGTCCGCAAGGTTATAGCTAGCGACGCCGACGCTCGGCCGACAAATTAAGAGGTCAGCGGCTGTTCGCTTGACGCCCGAACGACGGCCTTGGCCAATTCACCCAGCGAAAACGGCTTCATCAATAGCCCGACCTCGCTTGGGCGGCTGCCGATCTCCGCCTCGTCAGCATAGCCGGTAATGATGATCGCCGGCAGCCGCGGCTGCTGCTTGCGGGCCATCCGGACCACTTCGGTCCCGCTTTGGCGCGGCATTGCATAATCGGTGATGAGCAGATCGAATTCGTTATCGGCCGATTCGAGCGCCGCAATTGCCTCAGCGCCGCTACAGGCCTCGACGGTTGAATGCCCAAGGTCGGCGAGCATGGCGGCCGTCGTGCCGCGCACCTCGTCATGATCGTCGATGAGCAGGATCCGGAGCGACTCTTGAGTCTCCGGCTCCTCTTCGGCTTCCGACGGTAATGCCACGGCCACATTGTCCGACGCGCGCGGAAGCCACAATTCCGCCCGAGTCCCCTCGCCGACCTCGCTGCTCAGCCGCAGCGTACCGCCCGATTGCCTGGCAAAGCCGTAGACCATGCTGAGCCCGAGACCGGTGCCCTTGCCAACCTCCTTGGTCGTGAAAAACGGCTCAAGGACCTTGTCGATCATGTCGGCAGGGATTCCGTTGCCGCGATCGATGACTGTCAGAGTCACATACTCGCCGTTGGTCAAGGGAAGGGGATCATCGTCGCTAATGCTGCCGTTTTTGGCGGTAACGGTGATCGTGCCACCGTCGGGCAAGGCGTCTCTAGCGTTGATGATGAGGTTCATCAGCGCAAGCTCCAGTTGTGACCGGTCAGCGAACGGGCGCCAGGCGTCGGACGCGATCTGCCAGTCCAGCTCGACCAGGCCGCCCAGCGTGTGGGTCAGAAGGTCGTTGACGCCTTGATGAAGCGATTCGAGATCGAGCGCTGCCGGCTCCAGCTGCTGCTGACGAGAAAAAGCAAGCAGGCGCCGGACCAGATCCGATCCTTGATCGGCAGCGCGCTTGGTCATCGTCAAAATGCGCTTGTGTTCGTCGGATAGCTTGGCTCGGCGCTCGATCAGCCCGAGGCCACCCAGGACCGCTGCAAGCAAATTGTTGAAGTCGTGCGCGATGCCGCCGGTGAGCTTGCCGATCGCATCCATCTTCTGCGCCTGGACGAGTTGGCTTTCGAGCAGGCGCCGTTCGGTCACGTCGGTAAGCGTGCCCGCAA
>JACDCV010000196.1 GCA_013817375.1 Sphingomonas sp. | reverse complement strand
GCCCTGAAGGGCAGCTTCCTTACCATCGTGGTGACGATGCTGCTGGCTTTTCCGGTCGGAGTCCTCGCCGCAATCTACCTGGAAGAATTCGCTCCCCGAAACCGCTGGACGGACGCCATCGAGGTCTCGATCAACAACCTCGCCGCGGTGCCGTCGATCATCTTCGGCCTGCTTGGCCTCGCCGTCTTCCTGAACTTCATGCACCTGCCGCGCTCGGCGCCGCTCGTCGGCGGCCTTACCCTGGCTCTGATGACGATGCCGGTAATCGTCATTGCCGGGCGCAATGCGATCAAGTCCGTGCCTCCGTCGATCCGCGATGCTGCGCTCGGTGTCGGAGCCTCCAGGATGCAGGTCGTCTTCCACCACGTCCTTCCGCTCGCGCTTCCAGGGATCATGACCGGCACGATCATCGGAATGGCCCGGGCGCTCGGCGAGACCGCGCCGCTACTGATGATCGGAATGCGGGCGTTCATCGCGACCCCGCCTGGCGGGATTGCCGAGCCGGCGACCGTCCTGCCGGTGCAGATCTTCCTGTGGTCCGACGAGGTCGACCGCGCGTTTGTCGAGAAGACCAGCGCGGCGATCATCGTGCTTCTGGTGTTCATGCTGCTTATGAACGGACTGGCAATCTACCTGCGTAATCGTTTCGAGCACCGGTGGTGATGGATATGAAAGAAAAAATGCCCCTCACGCCGGTGACTCCGGTCCCTGTGCCGTCATCGGCGATCGCGGCCGAAGCGAAGCGCAAGGGCCGGTCATCGACCGGTGAGGGGGCGGCGCCGGATTCCGGGCATGAGCCCAGCCGGCTTGATACGCCGACGCCCGAAGACGCAAAGGAAGGGGTGCGAATCCACGCCCAAGTTCTGCAGATGGGCGAAACACTCGACGCCAATTCCACGGCGAACGAGGCGGACCCGGCGCGAATCCCGAAGATGTCGGCACGTTCGGTAAGCGTCTTTTACAGCGAGAAGCAGGCGCTGAAGGATGTCTCGATCAACATCCACGACGACCGCGTCACCTCGTTCATCGGTCCCTCGGGCTGCGGCAAGTCGACCTTCCTTCGCTGCCTGAACCGGATGAACGATACGATCCCGACTGCGCGAGTCACCGGTGAAATCGAGCTGGACGGTCACGATGTCTATTCTCCACGAATGGACGTCGTACAGCTTCGCGCCCGCGTCGGAATGGTGTTCCAGAAGCCAAACCCCTTCCCCAAGTCCATTTTCGAGAATGTCGCCTACGGGCCTCGAATCCACGGGCTCGCCAACGGCAAGGCGGAGCTCGAGCGGATCGTCGAAAAGTCGCTAAAGCGCGCCGGCCTGTGGGACGAGGTCAAGGACCGGCTTCAGGAAAGCGGCACCGCATTGTCGGGCGGTCAGCAGCAGCGCCTGTGCATCGCCAGGGCGATCGCCGTCGATCCCGAAGTGATCCTGATGGACGAGCCCTGCTCGGCGCTTGACCCGATTGCGACCGCCAAGATCGAGGAGCTGATCCACGAGCTTCGCGGCCGCTACGCGATCGCCATCGTCACCCACAACATGCAGCAGGCGGCGCGAGTGTCGCAGCGCACCGCCTTCTTCCACCTTGGAGAGCTCGTCGAATACGGAAAGACCAGCGAGATCTTCACCAATCCGCGCGAGTCGCGGACCCAGGATTATATCACCGGCCGCTACGGCTGATCGGAGCAAATGATGCAGCAGGGCCGTGAACATACACTCAAGGCGTTCGACCAGGATCTCGACCGGCTTCGAGCGCTGATCAGCGAGATGGGCGGCCTTGCCGAACATTCGATCGGCGAGGCGATGCGCTGCCTGATCGAGCGCGACGTCGAGGGCGCGAAGCGGATCGTCGAGGAGGACAAGAAGCTCGACGCTCTGGAGATGGAGACCGAGCGGCGAGTCGTCCAGCTGATCGCGCTTCGCGCGCCGATGGCCGGCGACCTTCGCGATACGGTCGCGGCGCTCAAGATCTCCGGTGTCGTGGAACGCATCGGCGATTATGCGAAAAACATCGCCCGCCGGGTCCCTCAGCTCAAAGACGCCGGCAAGATCGAGCCGATGTCGCTGCTGCCCGAGATGGCCCGGATCGCCACCCAGATGGTGCACGACGTCCTCGACGCATTCGTCAACCGGGATGCGGAAGCGGCGGTGCGGGTTGCCGAACGCGACGAGGCGGTCGACGACTTCTACGATTCGATCTTCCGGACTTTGCTGACGTTCATGATGGAGAACCCGAGCAACATCGGCCAGGTGACGCATTTGTTGTTCATCGCGAAAAACCTCGAGCGAGTAGGCGATCATGCGACGAACATCGCCGAGATGGTCTATTATGCGGCGACCGCCCAGCATCTGCCCGAACGGCTGGAAAAGGCCGGAGCACGCTGAGCATGGCGACGAACGGCTCCAGGCGCGTTCTGGTGGTCGAGGACGACCGAGCGATCGCGGACCTCATCAAGCACCATTTTTCCAAGGAGGGCTTTACCGTCACCAGCACCCCTTCGGGTGAAGAAGCGCTTTTGCTGGTCGAGGAGATCCGGCCGAGCCTGATCGTCCTCGACTGGATGATCGAGGACGTTAGCGGGATCGAGGTCTGCCGCCGGTTGCGGCGAAGCGGCACCAATTCGGCAATCCCGGTCCTGATGCTCACCGCACGGGGCGAGGAAGAGGACCGGATCCGCGGTCTTGAGACCGGAGCCGACGATTTTGTCACCAAGCCGTTCAGCCCCAAGGAGCTGGTCGCCCGGGCCAAGGCGCTGCTGCGCCGTTCGAGCCCCAATCTCGTCTCGGACCGGCTGAGCTATTCGGGCCTGGAGATGGACGTTGCTGCCCACCGGGTCCGGCGCGACGGATCTCCGGTGTCGCTTGGACCTACTGAATACCGGCTTCTCCGGCACTTCCTTCAATATCCGGAAAAGGTCTTTTCCCGGCAGCAGCTTCTCGATCTCGTTTGGCCGCACAACGAAGATATCGAGCTTCGAACTGTCGACGTCCACATCCGCAGGCTCCGCCAGGCGCTCGAGCAGACAGGCGGGCAGGACGTCATTCGCACAGTGCGCTCGGAAGGATATTCGCTGGACTCGAACGCCTCCTGACAGGCGCGCGCGCGCTC
>JACDCV010000195.1 GCA_013817375.1 Sphingomonas sp. | reverse complement strand
TCGTCCACTTGGCGGATCGCGGGCGCCGGAGGCATGAACAGGTTCCACAGGCCGGCCTTGCGGGCGAGCGGCTTCAGCTCCTCGATCACTTCGATCGGCTGCCAGCGGTCGCCCGCGGCAAGCTGCGTCTTATAGTCGGCGCCGCGCGGCCGGATGTTCTCGTCGATGAAGGCGCGAACCTGATCGCGGAAGCGGGCCTGGCGATCGGTAAGGTTGAAGTCCAATATCGCTCCCCTGACTTGCGTCGCGTGCAAGTCTCGTTTCAAAACCGGCTAGGACGCTCATTCGCGAAGGGCAAGACGTATGGCCGACATCGACCCATTCCGAACTGCCACCCGCGACTGGCTCGATTCCAACTGCCCGCCCGAGATGCGGCAGCCAATCCGGTCCGAGGACGATCTTTGCTGGGGCGGCCGCAACTGGACGTTCCAGTCGGCTGCGCAACGGCAATGGCTTGAGGCGATGGGGTCACGCGGCTGGACTGTCCCCCACTGGCCGAAGGACTATGGCGGCGGCGGCCTGTCGACGGCCGAATCCAAGGTGCTGAAGGAAGAGATGGCGCGGATCGGCGCCCGGCCGCCGCTTACCAGCTTCGGAATCTCTATGCTCGGCCCCGCGCTTCTGAAGTTCGGAAGCGAGGAGCAGAAGACCCACTTTTTGCCACAGATCGCGCGCGGCGAGATTCGCTGGTGCCAGGGCTATTCGGAACCCGGCGCAGGCTCCGACCTCGCCGGGCTTCAGACCCGCGCCGAAGAAGTCTCAGATGACGAAGGGGGCGATCATTGGCTGGTCAACGGCCAGAAGGTGTGGACCAGCTATGCCGACGAGGCCGACTGGATCTTCTGCCTGGTTCGGACCAGCACGGAATCCAAGCATAGCGGCATCAGCTTCATCTTGTTCGACATGGCCACTCAGGGCGTCTCGACCAGACCGATCCTCCTGATCAGTGGCAGCTCGCCCTTCTGCGAGACCTTTTTCGACGACGTGAAGGTGCCCAGGGACCAGGTGGTTGGCGAGGTCAATCGCGGCTGGGACGTCGCCAAATATTTGCTCGGCCACGAGCGCGAGATGATCGCCGGAATGGGCCTTGGCGGCGGCCTCAGTGGCGCCAGTTCCAGCAGAACGCTCGGCGCTGCCTTGAAGCCCGACGACCCGCTGCTTCGCGCCGAGATTGCACTGTTCGACGTCGATACCCTTGCCTTCGCGGCGATGAGCGAGCGTTTCTTCCAGATGTTCAAGGCGGGCGAAGCGCACCCCGCCAGCCCGTCGATGATGAAATATGCGGGCACCGAGCTCAACAAGCGCCGCCACGAACTGGTGATGGCCGCCGGCGGATCGGAGGCGTTGGAGTGGGATTCGGAGCGCTCGGGCGGCGGCAAGAAGGCGCGCGACTGGCTTCGCACCAAGGGCAATTCGATCGAGGGCGGAACCAGCGAAATCCAGCTGAACATCGTCGCCAAGCACATCCTTCAGCTGCCGGGGGCCTGACCGTGGCACTGCTCACCGACGACCAGAGGATGCTCCAGGAAACCGCGACCGCGTTGCTCGCCGAGGCGGGCAATCCGGCCAAACAGCTTCGCCACTGGCGCGACACCGGCTGCAAGGATGGCTTCGGCCATGATCTGTGGCGCCAGTTCGGGGAGCTTGGCCTGACCGGCATCTGTGTTCCCGAAAGCCATGGCGGGCTCGGCCTGGGCGCCACCGAGACAGCGCTGGTTCTCGAGGAGATCGGCCGAAACCTGACGCCCTCGCCCTTCCTGACCACCTCCGTTGCCGCGGCACGAGCAATCGAGGGCACCGCTCATGCCGACCGCTGGTTCCCGCCGATCCTGTCGGGCGAAGCGGTGGTCGCGCTCGCAGTCGACGAGGGCCCGCGCCACTCTCCCGAGAAGAGCGCACTAGAGGCGCGGCGGCAGGGCAACGGCTTTCTCCTCAACGGCGCCAAGCAGTTCGTCGTCCATGGCGCCTCGGCGGACATGGTGCTGGTTGCGGCGCGCACGGCCGGCTCCCCCGGCGAGACGGACGGAATCACTTTGTTCGCCGTGCCGCGCGACAGCTCCGGCGTGGAAGTCGAGAATGTTGCCCTCGCCGATTCTTCGAAGGCTGCGCGGCTGACGTTTGCCGATGTCGCGCTGGACGCGGACTCCGTAGTGGGCGAGGTCGATGGTGGCTGGGAGCCGCTGTCGCGGGCGCTGAATGCCGGCCGCGCCGGTGCCGCCGCCGAGCTGGTCGGCGTCGCCGCCGGAGCCTCGGCGATGACCATCGATTATCTAAAGCAACGCAAGCAGTTCGGGCGGCTGATTGGCGAGTTCCAGGCGCTCCAGCACCGCGCCGCCCATCTCCATTCCGAAATCGAGATCGCCCGGGCCGCGGCGTTCAAGGCCGCGCAGCTGCTCGATTCAGACGACTCGAACGCGGAATTGATGGTGTCGGTCGCCAAGGCCAAGGCCGCCGGAGCGGCAGCGCTCGCGGTCCAGGAAGGGGTGCAGATGCACGGCGGGATCGGAATGACCGACGAGCATGATATCGGCCTGTTCATGAAGCGCGAGGTGGTTCTGGGCGAGCTGTTCGGCGACCGCCGCTACCACGCCGGCCGGGTGGCCGAGCTCAGCGGCTACTGACCCGAGCGGTCGAGGAGAAAGTTGAGCCGAGCGCCGGCGATCGGCTGCGACCGCTCCTGCTGCCAGGCGACTGCCTCGACAGTGGCGATGCTTGCTCCAAGCCTCCCGATCGTCGCCGTCGCGAAGGTCTCGCGCTCAACGCCGGGTCGCATGTAGTCGACCGTGACCGCAATCGGCTTCATCACAACCTTGTCGTCGTCCAGCGTCTTGGCGAGGCCGGCGAAGGCAGCAAACTCCAGAAGACCGGCGATCGCACCGCCGTGGAGGTTCCCCGGCCTTCCGACCACATCGTCATGATAAGGCATGACGACGAGCACAGACCCGTCCGCCTCCTCGAAGCGAAGGTTCAACAGCTCTGCATAAGGCGGAAGCTCACGCACGGCTCCGCTTGTAGCCGGGCCAAGCGCAGCCGCAACCGTCCCGGAACATAAGGCCAAGGCTTGCCGCCGCGGGGGAACCTCGCCATAGGCGCGGCCATGAAAGCGCGCGTCTTCGTCACCCTGAAACCCGGCGTTCTCGAC